>DATKLI010000133.1:0-2938 GCA_035542455.1 Thermoanaerobaculaceae bacterium | reverse complement strand
TGACCCCGGCTTCCCCCGCGCGATCCAGGACCGCGATGCGCTCGTCCGCGCCGAACATTGTGAGGTGTGCGTGCGAGTCGATCACGGCCCGGATTCTCCCACACCGGAGGCGCGCAGCGCGCCCGGGCGGCCCGGGCGTCGGCCGACCCTTGCCCGGGTCGGGCCGGCCGCGTAAGCTCGCCCTCCATGAGCGAGCAGACCCCTCTGGCCGTCGCGATCGTGGGTGTCGGTCACCTCGGCCGCCACCACGTGCGGCTCGCCCGGACGCTTCCGGGGTGGCGCTGCGTCGGCGCCTTCGACCCCGACCGGGCGCGCCTCGAAGCCGTCTGCGGCGAGTTCGGGGCCGAGCCGCTCGCGAGCCTCGAGGAGGCGGTCGAGCGCGCGGAGGCCGCCGTCGTCGCGTCGCCGACCGTCACGCATCGCGAGGTCGCCGAGCGCCTCCTCGCCGCCGGCCGTCACGTGATGGTCGAGAAGCCGATCGCGGCCTCGGTCGCGGACGCGAAAGAGATGGTGCAGCTCGCCCGTCGCCACGGCGTTGCGCTCGGCGTCGGTCACACCGAGTTCTTCAACCCTGCGGTGCAGGCCGTCCTCGCCCGCTCCCCTCGTCCGCGCTACCTCGAGGCGCAGCGGCTCTCGCCGTTCACGCGGCGTTCGCTGGACATCGACGTCGTGCTCGACCTCATGGTGCACGACCTCCAGCTCGCGCAGGCGCTCAACGGCGGGTCGGCCGTGACCGAGGTGAGGGCGGTCGGCGTCCCCGTGCTGTCTCCGCGCGTGGACCTCGCCAACGTCCGGCTCGCGTTCGCGAACGGGTGCGTCGCGAACCTCACGGCGAGCCGCGTCTCGTCCGAGCGCGTGCGGAAGCTGCGCCTGTTCGAGCAGGATGCGTACCACTCGATCGACTACGCCGAGCAGAGCGTCTCGGCGTACCGCCTGATCCGCGCCGGTGCCGAGGCCACCATCGCTCCGGTCGAGGTCCCGGTCGTGAAGGGAGAACCACTGGCCGCCGAGCACGTTGCGTTTCAGCGAGCGTGCCGGGGCGAGAGCGGGGCGTGGGTAGACGGCGAGTCCGGCGCCGCGGCGCTGGCGACCGCGGTGGCGGTGATCGAGGCGATCGGCCCGATCCGGCTCCCTTGACACCCGCGGGGGCCCGGTCGATATTGGTACTGCCAAACCGGCCGCGGGCGTTGAACGGACGTAGCAGCCGCGACACCCACTGCAAACGTCCGGGCGGAGATTCCGCCAAGCCGAAACCCTGCGCCGCAGGGTTTCGCTGTGTGACGCGTGCAAGGGCCGCCCGGCCCGCCGCGCGGCGCATCGCTCCGAATTGACCGCACCTGCCGGCCCCGCTACGCTTGGCCAACGTCGTGTCGGGAGGCCGCCGTGGAGATGACGGTAGAGCGCCACACCCAACGCCTCCGGGTCGTGTGCGCCGCCATGGTCGCCAGCCTGGCCGTGTACGGCGCCGTCGTGCTGGCGTTGCCGGTCCCGGCGCAACCCGCCCTGCCCCAGAGCGAGACGCTGCTCTGGGGGTTCGCGTTCCTGGCGGCCGTCAACCTGGCCACGATCATGCCGGTGTACCGCGTCATGCTGGACGCGCCGCGCCGGGCGTTCGCGGTCGGCCGCCAGCCCGAACGGCTGCTCGCCGCCCACTTCACCGCTCACACGGTCGCGTTCGCTCGGCTCGAGGCGACCGCGATCCTCGGCCTGGTCCTGTTCTTCCTCTCGGGCCGTGCCGACTGGTTCGTCGTCTTCACCGCCGTCGCCGCGCTCGGGATGGCCGTCCTCTGGCCCCGCCGCGCCAAGGTGGCGGCGCTCGTCAAGGTCCCGGGCGCCGTCGACGTGCCCGCGACGTCCCCCCAGTAAGGCCGGCCCGCGCGGCAGGCCGGACGTTCCCGCTGCGCTCCCGCGTCACGGGTCCGCAGGCGGTTCGTCCCCACCCCGACCGTTCCCCGCGATGCGCCGGCGGGCGTGGCCCACGACTGCGCGCAGCCGCGGAAAGCGGTCCTCGAACCACGCCAGGGCCCGGGCGAAGACGGGAACGTCCGGGGAGAGGAGCAGCGCCCCGATCGCAAGGAACAGCCAGCCCTGCAGCACTGGCAGCACCAGACCCGCGAGGCCGAGGAGGAGGGAGCCCCACCCGAGGACGTGCCGAAGCGCGCGCTTCGCGACGGAACCCATCACGCCGGACGGCGGCGTCCGGCGGCGCGGCCGGACTCCGTTCCTACTCGACGCACACGCCCCCGCCGGCCTGCTTGGCGCTCATCAGCGCGGCGTCCGCGATCGCCAGGAGATCGCTGACGGACTGGATCCCCTCCCCCATGCAGCCGATCCCGACGGAGAGCGAGACGGGCGGAGGCACCGACCTCGTGAGGTCGCGCGCAACCCTGCGCGCCGCGTCGCCCGGCGTGTTCGGGAGCACGACGACGAACTCGTCGCCCCCGTACCGCGCGACCACGTCGGTGGTGCGGACCGCGTCGCGCAGGCTGGCGGCGACAGCCGCGAGCACCCGGTCTCCCTCCAGGTGGCCGAACTCGTCGTTGAACGCCTTGAACCCGTCGAGGTCCAGCAGGAGCACCGAGAGCGGCTGGCGCGAGCGTCGGCTCCGCGTCATCTCGCGGTGGAGGAACTCCTCGAGGAACCGCCGGTTGAACACCCCAGTGAGCGGGTCGGTCCGGGCCTCGGCGCGGTCGGTAGCCACGAGGCCCACGTCGTAGTTGATCACGATCGTCACGACGGCGAGGATGATCAGCCGCGCGGCCTGCAGGTCCCAGCGGAACGTGCCGTACACGGGGTCCGCCTGCGCGGTCCCCTCGACGTGGCGCCACGCGACGGCCATGAACACCACGAACGCGTACGACGTCGGCACGGTATACGCAACGGTCCTCGAGACGCGCGGGTCACCCCTCAGGCCGGCCGCCACGACCACGAAGAAGTA
>DATKLI010000132.1:0-25266 GCA_035542455.1 Thermoanaerobaculaceae bacterium | reverse complement strand
TCTTCTCAACGAGGCCGAACGGCCGACGAGGACGCACTTCCTGATCCTGGGGATGTCGTGGGCGGGGTGGCTTTTCGACTTCTACGACCTCATGCTGTTCTCGTTCCTCGTGATCCCGATCAAGAAGTCGCTCGCCCTCCCCGACTCCTCGCTCTCGCTTCTGGTCGGGACCACGCTCGCGGCCACCGCGCTCGGAGGGATCGTCTTCGGCTGGCTGGCGGACAGGGTCGGCCGCAAGACCGTGCTCTCGTGGACGATCCTGGTCTACTCGCTCGGCGCGTTCCTGTGCGGGTTCGCGCAGGGGGCCGTCTGGCTCGCCGTATGCCGGGTGATCACCGGGCTCGGCGTCGGCGGCGAGTGGGCCACGGGCCAGACGCTCGTCGGCGAGACGTTCCCGGCGCGCATGCGCGGCCGGTTCGCCGCGGTCATGCAGACGGGCGCCCCGCTGGGGATCGCGCTCGCTTCGGTCGTGGGAGGGTTCATCCAGCCGGCGCTGTCGAGCAGGTTCGGGGCCGACTGGGGGTGGCGCGGGTGCTTCTTCATCTCCGTGGTGCCGGCGCTGCTGGTGGTGCTGATCCGGCGGCACATGCCGGAGTCGGACGTGTGGCTCCGGCGCCGGCGCACGGCCGCGCCGCAGGAGAGCGGCCAGGTCCGGTACCTCCTCTCGACGCCCGGGTTGCGCCGCCTCTTCCTGCTTGGGCTCGTGCTCGCGACGACCGACATGTCGGCGTACTGGTTCACGTACTCGTGGATGCCGAGGTACCTGTACGAGCACCTGGGCTCGTCGCTCGGCAAGGCGGGGATCTGGATGCTCGTGACCCAGACCGGCGGCACGCTCGGCTACCTCTCGTTTGGGGTCGTCGCCGACTGGAAGGGCCGCCGCGTCGCGTACACGATCTACTCGTTCGTCTGGGCGATCGGGCTGTTCGCGGTGACCTGGTTCTGGGGAGCGCTCGCGGTCTACCCCGCGATGACCGTGCTGTTCATGTTCCTCGTCGGCCTCGGCACCGGCAACTACTCGGGGTACGGCCCGATCTTCTCGGAGATCTTCCCGACCCGCGTCCGCAACACCGCGATGGGGACCGCGTTCAACCTCGCGCGCGGCGTCCAGTTCTTCACCCCGCTCATCATCACGAGCGTGGCCTCCCGGTACGGCCTCGGCGGGGGGATCTCGCTCGCGGGGTTCTTCGCTCTCATCACCGGTCTATGGGTGTGGACACTCCCGGAGACGCGCGGCCGGAAGATCGGGGTCGAGGGAGAGACCCGGCCCCTGCTGCAGCCCGCAGAGTGAGGGTGCCGCGTTGTGCCTTCCCCGGCGCCCGCCGGCCGGGGGCGGTTCAGCCGCCGACGCGGACGGCGTTGCGCCCCGCGTGCTTGGCCGCGTAGAGGCCGCGGTCGGCCGCCGCGACCAGCACGGCTGGCTCCCCGTCGACCGCGGGCACCATGGTGGCGACCCCGACGCTGACGGTCACCCAGGCCGCGACCGGCGAGGCGGGGTGCGGCACCGCGAGCCGCTCCACGGCGGCCCGTACCTTCTCCGCGACGACCCGCGCGCCCTCCGCGTCGGTGCCGGTCAGGAGGACGGCGAACTCCTCTCCGCCGTAGCGGGCGGCGAGGTCGCCGGCGCGCGCGGCGTGGGACGCGACCGCCTGCGCGACCCGGCGCAGGCACGAGTCGCCGGCCTGGTGGCCGAGCGCGTCGTTGTACGCCTTGAACGCGTCGATGTCGATCATCAGCAGGGAGAGCGACGTCCCGTCGCGCCCCGCCCGCGCCCACTCGCGCCCGAGCTTCGCCTGGAACACCCGGTGGTTCGCGATCCCGGTCAACCCGTCGGTCGTCGCGAGCCTCTCGAGCGCCTGGTTGGCCTCCGCGAGCTGGTGCGTGCGCTCGCGCACGGTAGCCTCGAGCTCCTCGTTGCGCCGCCGGATCCGGCGGGTCCTCAGGAGCGCGATCCCGTACGCCAGCCCGACGACGCCGAGCCCGAACCCGGCGCGCGCCGGCATCGTCTGCCACCACGCGGGCGCCACCGCGAACGGGAACCTCGCCGGCACGCGGGACACCACGCCTCCCCGGCCGACCGCCCTCACCTCGAACAGGTAGTCGCCCTCCGGGAGGTTCGTGTACCGCTGGCTCGGGTAGGCGTGCGGCGCGGACCACCCGGTGTCGTAGCCGACGAGGCGCTCCTGGAACAGCGTGTGCTGCTCGGCGAGGAAGCTCGGCGACGCGAACGCGAACGTCAGGGCGTTGAACCGGTACGGGACGGTGGCCTCGGCCGCAACCGGGCGGCCGGCGCGGTCCTCGACCCCCAGGAGGAGCACGATCGGCTCCGGGCGACGGCGCAGGTCCCAGTCCTGCGGCACCTCCGTGAACCCGCCGACCGTCCCCACCAGCACGGATCCGCCCGGCCGGACGGCCACGCAGTTCTCCGCCGACGTGGATGCGCCGACGAGCCCGAGCGCCTGGTCGATGCGGGCGACGACTTCGTCGTTCACGATCTTCACGACCTCGTACGGGGTGGCGAGCCAGACGGAGCCGTCGGCGTCCGCGGCCATTCCGACCACGTAGCGGTCGCTGAGCGCCCGGTTGACGGAGGCGACCTCCGTCGCGCGCCCGGCGGCGAGCGACCACAGCCCGACGTCCGTCCCGACCCACGCGCCCCCCGGGCGCGCGAGGACGGCGCGGCACACGGGGCTCGGCAGCCCTGCGTCGCGGCCGCACACGCGCATCGCCGACCCGTCCCAGAGCGCCACGCCGCCGCCGTCCGTCCCGATCCACACGGCACCGTCCGCCGCCGGCGAGATCCCGCGGACCTCGCCGAGCGGGGCGTCCCCCACGCGGTCGAGCACACGCGCGTCCGTGGCCCGGCCGCGGACGTCGTCCCAGCGGAACCGGACCGCTCCCGCGGCCGTGCCCGCCCACACCCACCCGCCCGCGTCGCGGGCCAGGCTGAAGATGCGGGCCTTGTCCGCAGTGGGCAGTTCCGGGAGGTGGCGCACCCGACCGTTCCGGATCAGCGCCACGCCCTGCCTCGTCCCGGCCAGCACGCCGCCGCCCGGGAGCGCGAGCAGCGCCCACACGCCGGCTTCCTCCGAGCGAAGCTGGCGGGTGTCGTGGAGCTCCATCGTGCCGCCCCGGATCAGCGTGGCGCCTTCGGAGTGCCCGACCCACAACCCGTCGCGGGCGTCCTCGGCAAACGCCAGTACCATCGCGCCGAGCGCCGGGCTGCGGCTCGGGTACGACCTCAGCGCCAGGTCGAACACCTTGACGAGCCCGTTCGCGGTCGCGAGCCAGAGCAACCCCTCGCGGTCCGAGGCGGCGCCGTAAACGGCCTCCGAGGGCAACCCCTCCTTCACCGAGATCTCGGTGAGAGGCTGACCTCTCCTGAGCAGGAGCGCGCCGCGCGACGGCGTCACCACGACCAGCCGGTCGCCGAGCGCGATCGCCTCGGTCGGGGCCGCGTCGGCAGGAAGCCCCCACCCCGCCTCAGGCTCGCAGCGGTCCCCGGACAGGCGCGCGATCCCGGCGCTCTGGACAACGAGCGTCCGGTCGCCGAGCCGAACGACGCCGACGACCGTGCCGAGTTCGGCCGGGCAGCCGACGACGCGCGGCGGACCGCCGTCCCCTAGCCACACCACGTGCTGCTTCGTGCCGACCCAGACGCCTCCGCCGTCGGCCGGGGCGAGCGAGCCGGGCTCCTCGCCGGCCACCTCGGGCGGGAGGAGGACGGCCTCGAGGCGCCCGCCCCGGAACCGAGCGACGCCGGCATCGCCGACGAGCCACACGGAGTCGCCGCGCGCGACGGCGGCCTTGGGGGGGTGCTGCTTCAGCGGCGCGAGCGCCGGGGGGAGCTGGAGCACCTTCGGAGCGCCGAGCGGGCCGCCCAACGCCGAGACCAGCGCGACACCCTGCTTCGTCAGCGCCCAGATCGTCCCGTCGCCGTCCTCCGCGAGGCCGCGCACCGAGTCGTGAGGCAGACCCGAGCTCTTGGTCAGGCTGGTGAACTCGCGCCCGTCGTACCTCCCGATCCCGTACGAGGTGCCGACCCAGAGCAGCCCCCGACTGTCCTGCATCACGGTGAAAACCTGGGGGAACTTCAGCCCGTCCTGGATGCCGTACACCCGGAGCGCCGGCTGCTGGGCCGCCGCCGCAGCCGCCGTGACGACGGCGGCCGCGACGGCGAGCGCGCGACGTCCACGCCCCGAGCGCCCCTGCGCCCTCGTGACGGATCGATCGGTGGCCACGGCCCGGCCTCATGATATCGGAACGGGCAACGCCTGGCCGCTGGACTCCCGCGGCCGGACCGCACGATCCCGGGGACACGAGGGGCGGCCCGCGGGCCGCCCCTTCGCGGATGCGATCAGCCTCGGGCCTACGCCGAGAGACCGAGGATCCGGTCCAGCTTCGCCTTGGACGCCTTCTCGACCTCCGCGTGGAGCGAGCCGCCGTGCGAGTCCATCGTCACCACGACGGGGAAGTCCTTCACCTGGATCACCCAGAGCGCCTCGGGGACGCCGAACTCCTTGAGCTGGAAGACCTGCTCGACCTTCACGACGGCCTGCGCCAGCACCTGGGCGGTTCCGCCGACCGCGTGCAGGTAGACGGCGCCGTGCTCCTGCAGCCCCTTGAGTGTCTTGGGCCCCATCCCGCCCTTCCCGATCACCCCACGCAAGCCGTACTTGCCGATCACGTCGGCCTGGAACGGCTCCTCGCGCGCCGACGTCGTGGGCCCCGCGGCGACGAACGAGTAGTGGCCGTCCTCGTGCTTCTTGACGACGGGCCCGACGTGGTAGATCACGGAGTTCTTCAGGAACGGCGCGACCTCCTCGCGGAACCCGTGGAGCAGCCAGTGGTGGGCGGCGTCACGGCCGGTGATGATCGTGCCCGACAGCTCGAGGAAGTCCCCGACCTTCAGATTGCGGATCGTTACCTCATCGCATGGAAGTTGCAGCTTCGCCATGTCTCACCTCACGATCTTCCGGGCTGACAGCCGACAGCTCACAGCTGACAGCTCCCCCACCCACCCGACGACGGCTCGAGGTCGGAGCGGCACGTTGACGGGCTGTTTCATGACCAACGCGGACGGCTCGTTGCTGTCGGCTGTCAGCTGTGAGCTGTCAGCCTTCAGTTGAGCCATGTGACCTCCCCGGCGGGGCCGATCTTCGCGCCCGCGCGGCGGTTCGCCCAGCACATGTAGCTCACGCTCACGAAGTACGAGGCCGGAAGCCGCGCGAGGTTGCCGATCTTGACGCCGAGGACGGTGGTCTTGCCGCCGAACCCCATCGGGCCGATCCCGAGCTGGTTCGACTTCTCGAGGACCTCGCGCTCCATCGCGTCGAGCTCGGGGACGGCGTTCGAGTCGTCGAGGCGGCGCAGGAGCTGGCGCTTCGACTCCACGTACCCGGAGCCGCGGTCGCCGCCGAAGCACGCCCCGATGATCCCGGGGGCGCACCCCTTCCCTTGCGCCTTGTACACGGCGTCGAGGATGCAGCGCTTCACCCCCTCGAGGTCGCGGTCTGCCTTGAGCGCCGGGCTGGGGAGCGAGTACTGCGCGCCGCAGTTCTCGCACCCGCCGCCCTTGAGGATCACGCGCACCTCGACGTCGCCCTCGTCCCACTCCTCGCAGTGCACCGTCGGGATCCCCGCGCCCTGTCCGTGGCCGGTGTTCTTGTCGGTGAGCGTGTCCACCGCGTTCGGGCGCAGGAGCTGACGTCCGGTCGCCTGGCGGACGGCCTCCTCGAACGCGCCGGTGAGCATGCGCGTGGACATCCCGACCGGGTGGTGGATCCACACCAGCGGAGTCCCGGTGTCCTGGCAGATCGGCTGCCAGTTGCCCTTCGACATCTGGACGTTCGTCAGGATCGAGTCGAGCGCCTTGGCGGCGAGCGAACCCGGCTCCTCGGCGGCGCGACCGCGCTCGAGCGCCACCAGGACGTCCGGAGGCAGCTGCGACGACGCGTGCGCGATCACCTCCACGAACTTCTCGGTCCATTGCTCCCTCGTGAGCATGATCGTTCTCCCAGACGCGAATTCTACTCCCCGCGTGGCGCCCCGGCCGGGCGGCCCAGGGGCTAGAAAGGCCGCATCCGAGGAGAGCGGCGCGCTCTTTCTGGCCCGGCGATCGCCGTGTGGCGCCCTGGTATAGTGGCAAGAGACTGTGAACACGGGCGCAATGTAGCACTCGCTTCGGAGCGGAGGTTGAATGGTCCACCACCTGCGGCTGCGTCTCGTGGCTTGTCTCCTCGTGGCGACAGCAACGGCGGTGAAGGGCGACGACGTCGCCCGGTTGGCTGCACCTGCGAGTCCGAGTTTCGGGCGAGAAGCGTCGCTGGGCGACACCCCGACGCTCGTGTTCGCCGCCTCACGCCGGGCCGAGACGCTGGCGCAGGCGCCCGCGTCCGTCACCGTGGTCACGCGCGCTGAGATCGACGCATTCGGCTGGCGCACCATCGCGGACGTGCTCGCCTCGACGTGCGGCTTCTCGATCGTCGACGACCGCAACTACACGACGGCGACCGTCCGTGGGCTCGTCCGCCTGGGTGACCTCGGCACCCGCATCCTGCTCATGCTCAACGGACACCGCCTCAACGGAGGGGTCGAGGACCAGGCCTTCATCGGCACGGAGGGGGCGATCGACCTCAACACCATCGAGCGGGTCGAGATACTGCGGGGACCGGGCTCGGTGCTGTACGGGACGAACGCACTTTACGCCGTTGTGAACCTGGTGACCCGCCGGGGGAGCAGCATCAATGGCGTCGAGGTCACCGCCGAGGCAAGCAGCTTCGCGACGCGGGAGGGGGGGGTTGCTCTCGGCGGTACGAGCGCTCGCGGACTCGACGTGTTCCTATCCGGCAGCGCGATGAAGTCCCGCGGCGCGGATCTCTACTTCCCCGAGTTCGACAACCCCGCCACGAATTACGGGCGCGCCGTCGGAGTGAACCACGACGAGAACGCGCGCGGCTACGCGCAGGTCGCCTACGGCGACTTCTCGCTGCAGGCCTCATACAGCTCGCGCACCAAGCAGATCCCGACGGCGTCGTACGGCACCGTGTTCGACGACCCCCGCGAGGTTACGCGCGACAGTGTGGCGACCGCGGGGGCGAGTTACGAGCATGCGTTCTCCGATCTCTCCCGCGTGTGGGGGTCGCTGTTCTTCGACCACACGCGCTACGACGGGACGTATCCGTATCCGGACGTGCTCAGCCGCGAGACCTTCACGGCCGACGTCTGCACCCTCGAGGGCCAGTACCTTCGCTATGTCGGCGATCACGCCCTCACAGCGGGCGGGGAGCTGCGGCGCAACGCTCGCCTGGACCAGACCGTCTTCAACGACAGCCCGCGAGAGGTTCTCCTCAACGACCACCGCAGTCTCTGGGCGTGGGCGGTGTTCGGGGAGGGCAGGCTCGAACTCTCGAGCCGTGCCCAGCTCACGCTCGGACTTCGTTACGACAACTACGAGACGTTCGGCGGCACCACGAACCCGCGCGCCGCCCTGGTCTTCGCGCTGGCACCTGAGTCGAGCCTGAAGATCCTCTATGGGAAGGCGTTCCGCGCTCCCAACGCGTACGAACTCTATTACTCGGACGGAGGCCAGACGCAGAAAGCGTCACCCGACCTGAAGCCGGAAGCCCTCGACAGCTACGAGCTGGCGCTCGAGCAGAAGCTCGGCCCGCGCTTACGGGGCTCGGTCTCGCTCTACCGCGTCAACGTGCGCGACCTCATCACCCTCACTACCGATCCGACCGACGGCCTCCTCATCTACCGCAACGCCGACCGCGTGCACTCCACCGGGGTCGAACTCGAGGTCTCCGGGCGTGTCGGCGGCCCGCTGAGCGCCCGGCTCGCGTATGCGTACCAGGACGCAGTCGACAAGAGCACCGGCAGTGCGCCGCCAGGCTCTCCGCACCACCTCGGGCACCTCGGGATCTGGACTGTGCTCCCTGGCGACGCCGGCACCGCCGGGCTCGAGATCTCCCACGTCGGATCCCGCCCCGCGCGTGATGGGTCACAGGTCGATCGGTATACCGTCGCCAACGTATTCTTGCGTTTCCGGCCGTGGCGGACGCGCAACCTCGAGGTCACCGCCGGGGCGAGCAACGTGCTAGATCAGGCGTACGGCGACCCGGGCGGCGACGAGCACATCCAACTCGTGATCCCGCGCGACGGCCGCGTGTATCGCGTCGGCCTTTGCGCGCGGCTCGACCGGGAGGGGAAATCATGGTGAGAGCGGCCGTTGCGGTGCTGTTGCTCGCGGTCATCGCGATTCCTGCCGATGCGGCCGGCCCGGTTCCACAGGCCGCTGCCACGGACCAGCCGTTCGTGATGATCGTGCACCCCTCCAACCCGGCGAGCGAGCTGACGCGCGGCGAGGTCAGCGACATTTTCCTGAAGCACACCACCGAGTGGCCCACGCGCGTGCCGGTTCACCCGGTCGATCAGGCTCAAGCTTCTGCGACGCGCCACGCGTTCTCCCGCGCGGTTTTCGGCAAGGACGTCGCCACTATCCAGTCGTACTGGTATCAGCAGCTCTACGCCGGCCGGTCGGTGCCGCCCCTCGAGGTCCCGGACGATGGCGCTGTGGTGGCGGCGGTGCGGGACGATCCGGGCGCGATCGGCTACATCGCGAGCGGACCGCTCCCGGTTGGGGTCAAAGCGGTCCGCGTGATGCCGTGACGGCCACCGTCGCAGGGGCCCGCGGAGGCGCGAGGCCGTGTGCGTTGGCCACGCGCCCCCGGGGAAGATTGAGACGTTGTATGCAAACCAATCGCACTCCGGTGCCGTTCGCCTTGCGCCCCTGCCGGCCATGGCGTAGGATCACGCCGCTTTGAGGGGGACCCCGCTCATGAGCGAAGGCGAACCGGTCAAGAAGGGCAAGGGGACGGTGTTCGTGAAGCCCGAGGTCTGCAAGGGCTGCTCGTACTGCATCGACTTCTGCCCTGCTCACTGTCTCGAGTTTTCCCGCGAGTTCAACCGCAAGGGGTACCACTACCCCGTGCTCGGACGTCCCGAGGACTGCACTGGCTGCGACCGGTGCGGGCTGTACTGCCCCGACTTCGCGATCTTCGGGATGCGCTTCAGGGACATCGAGCAGCGGCGACAGGCGGCCGCGGCCGCGCCCCAGGCTCCCGCCGGGAGCTGACGCCGGGGCCGGGCCTCGGGAGCAACGGAGGAAGTCTTGCACGCCGATCCCAAGGGAGTCCTGACAGGCATTCACTTCATCGACGGCGACCACGCGGCCTGCGAGGGCGCGCTCGCCGCCGGGTGCCGGTTCGTGGCGGGGTATCCGATCACGCCCTCGACCGAGGTCGTCGAGCGGTTCGCGGCCCGCATCCCGCTCGTGGGCGGGATGTTCATCCAGATGGAGGACGAGATCGCGTCCTCGATCGCGATCCAGGGCGCGGCGTGGGCGGGCAAGAAGGTGATGACCGTGACCTCCGGTCCTGGGCTCTCGCTCATGATGGAGCACATCGGCCTGGCCGCGATCACCGAGGTCCCGTCGGTGTGGGTCGACGTGCAGCGCGGCGGCCCCTCGACCGGCCTGCCGACGCTTCCCGCCCAGGCCGACATGATGCAGGTCAAGTGGGGCTCGCACGGCGACTACGAGCCGATCGCGCTCTCCCCCAACTCGCCGCAGGAGTGCTTCGACCTCATGATCAAGGCGTTCAACCTGGCCGAGACGTACCGCGTGCCGGTGTTCTTCATGATGGACGAGGTCGTCGGACACATGACCGAGCGCGTGGTCATCCCCGAGGCCTCGGCGATCGAGGTCGTCGAGCGCAAGTGGACGAGCAAGAAGCCCGGCGAGTACCGCGCGTACGAGACCGACGGCTCGATGGTCCCCGAGATGGTCAAGGCCGGCGACGGGTACCGGATCCACATCACCGGCCTCACCCACGACGAGCGCGGCTACCCGGCGATGAACCCGCAGGCGCAGGACAGGCTCGTCCGGAGGATCGTCAACAAGATCAGGGACAACCGCGACAAGCTCGTGGACGTGCGCGGAGACCGGCTCGACGGAGCCGACGTCGTCGTGGTCTCGTTCGGGATCACGTCGCGCGTCGCCGCCGCCGCGGTCGACGCGGCGCGCCGCAAGGGCGTCAAGGTCGGGCACCTGCGCCTGGTCATCACCTGGCCGTTCCCCGCGAAGGTGATCCGCGACCTCGCGCTCGAGGCCAAGGCGTTCGTCGTGCCCGAGCTCAACATGGGCCAGATGGTGCTCGAGGTGGAGCGCGCGGTCTCGGGGAAGGCGGCGGTCCTCTCGGTACCGCACGCCGGCGGCACCGTGCACGAGCCCGACACCATCCTTGCGAGGATCATGGAGGCTGCGCAATGAACGAGACCGAGCTCTGCGACCTGGAGCTTGAGAACCCGGTCGCGCCCTATCTGCGTGAAGAGCGCCTCCCCCACATCTGGTGCCCCGGCTGCGGGATCGGCACCACCGTCAACTGCTTCGCGCGCGCCCTCACCGACTCGGCGATGGACCTCGACAAGATCGCGATCGTCTCGGGGATCGGCTGCACGGGGCGTGTGGCGGGCTACATGAACCTCGACTCCTTCCACACCACGCACGGACGGGCGATCCCGTTCGCGACCGGCCTGAAGCTCGCGAACCCCGAGCTGAAGGTCGTGGTGTACTCCGGCGACGGCGACCTCTCGGCAATCGGCGGCAACCACCTGGTCCACGCGGCACGCCGCAACATGGACCTCATGGTGGTGTGCGTGAACAACTTCACGTACGGGATGACGGGCGGCCAGGTGGCGCCGACGACCCCGCTCGGGGCGACCCAGACTACGATGCCGTACGGGAACTTCGAGAACCCGTTCAACCTCCCGTTCCTCGCGGACGCGTGCGGCGCGGTCTACGTCGCCCGCTGGACGGTGTTCCACGTCAAGCAGCTCGCCAAGGCGATGCTCGAGGGCCTCCGGAAGAAGGGGTTCGTGTTCATCGAGGCGATGGCCCCGTGCCCGACGCTGTACTCGCGCCGGAACCGCCTCGGCGACGGCGTCGACCAGCTCAAGTACTACAAGGAGAAGAGCAAGATCGTCAACGGCGCCGACACCAAGGACGTCGGGCTCACGTTCCAGGGCGAGATCGTCGTCGGCAAGTTCGTCGACCGCGACCGGCCAACGTGGCTCGACGCGATGAACGAGCACTACACGCAGCACTTCGGCGAGAGCTACGCGCCGTACGGGGTGCCTCATGGACAAGACTGAGATCCGCGTCGGCGGCCTGGGCGGCCAGGGCGTCATCCTGTGCGGGATGATCATCGGCAAGGCCGCGTCGATCTTCGACGGCAAGCACGCGACGCTCATCCAGGCGTTCGGTCCCGAGGCGCGCGGCAGCGCGTGCAGCGCGCAGGTCACGGTGGCCGACGAGGCGATCGGCTACCCGTACGTCAAGAACCCCGACGTGCTGATCGTGATGTCGCCGGACGCGTACACGCAGTTCGCGCCGCAGCTCAAGCCCGGCGGGATGCTGCTCTACGAGAAGGAGCTGATCGCGCTCGACGACAAGCTGCCGGCGGGGGTGAAGGCGTACGGTATCCCCGCCACCCGGTTCGCCGAGGAGCTCGGGCGTCGGCTCGTGCTCAACATCGTCATGACCGGATTCTTCACGGGCGTGACCGGCGTCGTCTCGTTCGACGCCGTCGAGAAGGCGGTCAAGAGCTCGGTTCCGAAGGGGACCGAGGACCTCAACCTGCGCGCGTTTCGCAAGGGGTACGAGTTCGGCCGCGACCAGGTCGCGGTCGGGAAGTAGGGAGCACGCCGTGAGGCTCGAAGGGTTCCCCCAGAACGTCGTGCTGCACGACGGGACCGCCGTCGCGATCAAGCCGCTGGACGCCGAGGAAGCGTCCGCGGTGCTCAAGTTCTACCGCTCGCTCCCCGAGGAGGACCGGCTCTTCCTCCGCGACGACGTGACGAAGCCCGAGTGGCTGCGGCGGTTCGTCGCCCGCATCGAGTCCGGAGAGATCGTGAGCCTGGTCGCCGAGGCCGGCGGCAAGATCGTCGGCGAGGGGACGCTGTACCGCGCGCAGCACGGGTGGACCAAGCACGTCGCGGAGCTCCGCATCGCCGTCGCACCCACTCTCAGGCGCGGCGGGCTCGGATCCACGCTCGCCCGCGAGCTCGTCAAGATCGCGACGCGGACCGGCGTCGAGAAGATGGTGATCCAGGTCGTGGAGAACCAGGTCGGCGCGCGGAAGATGTTCCGCAAGCTCGGCTTCCGCCAGGAGGCGGTGCTGCGCGGCCACGTCAAGGACATCCACGGGTCCAAGCGCGACCTGATCGTGGCCGCCAACGACATCTCGCACATCTGGGACGCGATGGAGAGCCTGGTCTCGGACTTCTCGCCCTCCCTCGAGTGACGTTCGCAGGTTCGAACGTTCGAAAGTTCGAAGGTTCAAGGAACAGCAGAGGAGCAGAGGAGCCGGGGAGCAGAGGAGAAACCCGGCAGGTACGGCCTCTAGCTCCCCTGCCCCTCCGCTCCTCTGCCCCTCTGCCGGTTCTGGAGATGTGAACCTTCGAACCTCAGAACCTCCGAACTGGCTACTTGGAGAGGCGGTCGTTCGAGAGCAGCGCGAGACCTTCGCCCTCCCACAGCAGGCGGGCGTGGAGGATGCCGTCCCGGGTGAGGCGCCTCGACCACGACCGCGCCTCCGCCACCGCCAGCACGCGGCGGTCCGACTCCCACAGTGCGCGGAACTCCTGCGCCGACGGGAAGCGCTCCGACCTCTCCGCCCGACCCAGGTGCGAGATCCCGAACGCGAGCTCGCCCTCGTACGCCGCGACTCCCACCGTGCGCTCGAGGTAGACGGGCAGGCTCTCGGGGAAGCAGCGGTAGGTGAACACGGCGTCGCCCGGCCGGAGCTCGGCCCTCACCCGCTCGGCGACCGCCTCGCTGCTGCGCTCCCGCGCCACGAACGGCAGGAGCGACTGCACGGACGCGGCGACGCAGCAGCCGGCCGCGAACAGCGCGAGCACGCGTGCGCCCCACGTTCCGCGCACGCCGGAGACCGCGGCCAGCGACGCGACGGCGATCACGAGCGCTCCGGGAACCAGCACACCCGGCGACACGACGCCCCCGAGGCCCAGCCGGTCGATCCGGCCGAGCCCCGCCCACGCGAAGGCAGCGCCGTAGAGCGCGGCGAGGGCGCCGCCGGCGACGAGCCCCGCGCGCTCCCAGCGAGTGGACGGGAGCGTGCCGGCCCACACGCGGTCCACCACCAACCCGACCAGCACCGCGAGCGGCGGCAGCGCGGGAAGGACGTACGGGATCAGCTTCGACTGCGACGCCGAGAAGAACACGACGACGAACCCGGCCCAGATCATCAGGAACGTCTCGGCGCGGCTCTCGGCGAGCCCCGCGCGCCACCGCCGCCACGGGAGGAGGCGCGCAGCCGAGGGGACCAGTCCAGACCACGGGGCACACCCGAGCGCCACCACCGCCAGGAAGTACCACACCGGCTCGTGCCGCTCCGCGATCGGCGTCGCGTATCGCAGCAGGTGCTCGTGCACGAAGTAGAACCACAGGAAGTCGGGGTTCCGCACGGCGGCGAGCGCGTGCCAGGGCGCCGCGAGCGCGAGGAACAGCACGGCGCCCGTCAGCCAGGGAACCGTGCGCAGCAGGCGCCATCGCCCCGTCGCGAGCAGGTACAGGAACACGATCGCCCCCGGGATCGCGACGCCGATCAGACCCTTGGCGAGCACGGCGAACGCCGCGGCGGCGAACATCCCGTGCCATGCGAGCAGCGCGCGGCGCCGGTCGGACGCCTCGTGGGCGAACCAGAAGCACGCCAGCGTGGCCGTCAGGAAGAACGTGACGGTCATGTCGAGCGTCGCCAGGCGGCCGACCGCGACCCAGAGCGGCGACGACCCGAGCGCGAGCGCCGCGACGAACCCCGCCCGCCGGCCCCCCACGAGCGCGCCGAGGCGCCACGCGACGGCGATCCCCGCCAGCCCGAAGACGGCGCTCCACACACGGGCCGCGAAGCCTGAGAGGCCGAGGACCCGGATCGCGAGCGCGGTGAGCCAGTAGTGGAGTGGGGGCTTCTCGAAGTACAGCACACCGTCGAGGTGCGGGGTCACGAAGTCGCCGCTCGCGAGCATCTCGCGCGGGATCTCGGAGTAGCGCCCCTCGTCGGGCTCGAGCAGCGGCGAGCCGCCGAGGTTCCAGAGCAGGAGGAGAAGCAGGCACGCGGCCGCCAGCGCGGGCGCGAGCCTCACCGCCGCATTCGGGAACCCGGTTCGTTCGCCTGACATCGCCTCACTTGTAGCACGGGCTGGCGGGTGTCGCCACCCTCCAGTCTCCTCGAGTCCTACCGCTGGCCGAGAGCAGAGGAGCATTGGGGGCAGAGGGGCAGAGGCCACCTGGAGGGATGGACAGTTGCCTCGCTGACCGCCTAGTCCCAACGCGGCGTCAGCCGTCGAGGCATGAGTTGGGTGGGCACAGGAAGCCGGGGGCTGTCTCCTCCTCCTCTGCTCCTCCGCTCCCCAGCTCCTCTGCCGTCGTTCAACTCTCAACTCTCAACTCTCAACTCTTAACTCCCTCACCCGTGCTATCATCCGCGTTGTTGCGACCGGGTTTCGGCGAGCTCCCGGCGACCCTTTCGGGGCCGCACGAGCGCGGGACCCGGTGGCGCCGGCGCGCCGCGCGGCCGGCACGGAGGCGGCACCGCGATGAGCTCGGCGTTCCGCAAGCGCCCCGACTTTCTCCCGTTCTCCCGGCCGACGATCCGTCAGGTCGAGATCGACGAGGTCGTGGACACCCTCAGGTCCGGATGGATCACGACCGGCCCCAAGGCGGAACGCTTCGAGAAGGAGTTCGCGGCGTTCACCGGGTTTCCGCACGCGCTGGCGCTCTCCTCCGCGACCGCCGGGCAGCACATCGGGTTGCTCGCGCTCGGCCTCAAGCCCGGCGACGAGGTGATCACGACGCCGATGACGTGGGCCTCGACGGTCAACATGATCGAGGTCGCCGGCGCCACGCCGGTGTTCGTGGACATCCACCGCGACACGCTCCAGATCGACGAGCGCCGGCTCGAGGCGGCCGTCACGCCGCGCACCGTCGGGATCATCCCCGTCCACTACGCCGGGGCCCCCGCCGACGTGGACGCGATCATGACCGTCGCCGCCAGGCACGGCCTCTGGGTGTTCGAGGACGCCGCCCACGGCGTCGGTTGCCGCTACAAGGGCACGCACGTCGGGTGTTTCGACCGCCTCGGAGTGTTCTCGTTCCACCCGATCAAGAACATCACGACCGCCGAGGGCGGCGTGCTGGTCACGCGCGACGACGAGCTCGCGAAGAGACTGCGGGCGCTCCGGTTCCACGGACTCGAGAAGCAGGCGTGGAACCGCTACGCCGAGGGCGGCTCGCCGCAGGTGGAGATCGTCCTCCCCGGGTTCAAGTACAACTTCATGGACATCCAGGCCGCGCTCGGGATTCACCAACTCGCCTCGGTCGGCGACTTCAACGCGCGGCGCCGCGCGCTCTCGGCGCTCTACGACGAGCTCCTCGCCGAGGTGCCCGAGCTCGAGCCGCTCGCCGTGCCCGCGTACGACCACTTCCACACGCGCCACCTCTACGTCGTCAAGGTGCTCGAGGGCGCGCGGATATCGCGCGACGAGTTCATCGCCGCGCTCAGGGCGCGCAACGTCGGGACCGGGATCCACTTCCGCGCCGTGCACACGCAGCCGTACTACGCCGGCAAGTACCCGCGCTGGGTCGGGGCGCTGCCGGCGGCCGAGTGGGTCTCGGAGCGTCTCTGCTCGATCCCGCTCTTCCCCCTCATGAGCGAGGACGACGTCCGCTACGTCGTGGCGGCGATCCAGGACGTGCTCGCACACGCAAGGAGCGCGGGCGCCAGCGCCCGCCGCTGAGGTCCCCCATGACCGACCCCGTCGTGTCCGTCGTGGTTCCGGTGTTCAACGAGGAGGAGAACCTCCCGGAGCTACTCGAGCGCCTCTCCGCCGCGCTCGCCACGCTCGGGAGGAGCTACGAGGTCGTGTTCATCAACGACGGCAGCCGCGACCGTTCGCTCGAGATCCTGCGCGACGCGGCCGCGCGCGACCCGCACCTCGCGGTGATCGACTTCAACCGCAACTACGGCCAGCACTCGGCGGTGTTCGCCGGGTTCGAGGCGGCGCGCGGCGAGATCATCGTGACGATCGACGCCGACCTCCAGAACCCGCCCGAGGAGATCGGCAAGCTCGTCGCCAAGATGGACGAGGGGTACGACGTCGTCGGGTCGGTGCGGGTCAAACGGCAGGACTCGTTCTTCCGCCGGGCGGCCTCCCGCCTCGTCAACCGCGTGACCTCGATGGCGACCGGCGTGCACCTCTCCGACTACGGCTGCATGCTGCGCGCGTACCGCCGGGGCGTGGTCAGGACGCTCTGCCAGTCGAAGGAGATCTCCACGTTCATCCCGGTCCTCGCGGACATGTTCGCGGGACGCGTCACCGAGGTGCCCGTGGCGCACGCCGAGCGCCTCAAGGGCCAGAGCAAGTACAGCGTCTGGAAGCTGGTGCGCCTCCAGTTCGACCTCATGACGAGCTTCTCGCTGTGGCCCCTCCGGTTCACGATGGGGTTCGGCGTCGTGATGGCGACCGCCTCGATGCTGGTCGCGGCCGTCCTGATCGTGGGCCGGATCGTCGAGGGGCACGAGTGGGCCGTGAGCGGCGTGTTCACGCTGTTCGCCGTGATGTTCTTCTTCGTGGGCGTTCTGCTGTTCGCTATCGGCCTGCTCGGGGAGTACACCGGGCGCATCTACCTTGAGGTCCGCCACCGGCCCCGCTACGTCGTGCGGGCGGTGTACGGCCGGGACCCCCGCGCATGAGTGTCGCCCCGCTTCACCGGTTCGCCTGGGGACGCGCGGTCGGAGAGGCCGACAGCCGACAGCCGACAGCTGACAGCAAGCAAGACATCGGCACCATGGACGCAAGGGCTCACAGTGGCAACGGCGTTTCATCTGCTGTCGGCTGTGAGCTGTCAGCTGTCAGCCCGGCGGGAGGGGGGCGGTGAGCGCTCCCCCCGGACCCCGAACCCCGAACCCCGGACCCCGGTCGTTGGTGTTCGGCTACCACACCAAGGGGTGCGTCGGGTTCGACGCGCTCGCCCGGCACGGGTTCGAGGTCGCGGCGGTGTTCACCCACGCCGACGACCCCAGCGAGGAGGTGTGGTGGGGGTCGCTCGCCGAACGCGCGCGGGCGCACGGCATCCCGGTGCACCTCCCCGCGAAGGCCGATCTGGGGGACGACGCGTTCACCGCGCTGGTCGCGTCGTACCGGCCGGAGTTCGTGTTCTCGTTCTACTTCCGCTGGATGATCCCGACGCGTGTGCTCGCGCTCGCGCCGAGCGGCGCGTTCAACCTGCACGGCTCGCTGCTGCCGCGGTACCGGGGCCGTGCGCCGGTGAACTGGGTGCTCGTGAACGGCGAGACGGAAACCGGCGTGTCGCTCCACGCCATGGTCGCGAAGGCGGATGCCGGCGACGTCGTGGATCAGGAGCGCGTCGCGATCGCCCGCGACGACACCGCGTACACGCTGTACGGGAAGCTCGAGTCGGCCGCCGCGACGCTGCTGGACCGTGCCCTCCCGCGCCTGCGCGACGGGTCCGCGCGGTTGCGCCCGGTGGACCTCGCGCGGGGATCGTACTTCGGCGGGCGCACCCCTGCGGACGGCCGGTTCGAGTGGAGCTGGGGCGCGGAGCGTATCTACAACCTCGTGCGCGCCGTCACGCACCCCTACCCGGGAGCGTTCACGGAGCTCGGCAGCGGGAAGCTGCTGGTCTGGTGGGCGATCCCCGTCGGTGCGCCGCGCGCTGCGGCACCGGGGACCGTCCTCGAGGTCGCCGCCGACGGCGTCGCGGTCGCGACCGGCGACGGGGCGCTGCGCCTCGTCACCGTCCAGCTCGAGGGCGAGCCCGAGCTGCCCGCCTCCGCCTTCGCCCTCGGCCATGCCATCTCGCCCGGCGCAGTTCTGTCGGCAGCTTCCGGCCCCCGCGCCCCGGCCCCCGGCCACGCCTCCTCTTCAAGGAACGGAGACTTCCAGTGAACATCCTGATCCTCGGCGTCAACGGCTTCATCGGCAACGCGCTCACGCGTCGCATCCTCGAGACCACCGACTGGGACGTCTACGGCATGGACCTCTCGGCCTCCAAGCTCGAGCACTCGCTCGACAACGAGCGCTTCCACTTCCTCGAGGGCGACATCACGATCAACAAGGAGTGGATCGAGTACCACGTCAAGAAGTGCGACGCGGTGCTGCCGCTCGTCGCGATCGCGACGCCCGCGACGTACGTGAAGGAGCCGCTGCGCGTCTTCGAGCTCGACTTCGAGGAGAACCTGCGCGTCATCCGGCAGTGCGTCAAGTACCGCCGGCGCGTCGTCTTCCCCTCGACCTCGGAGGTGTACGGGATGTCCACCGACCCCGAGTTCGACGAGGACTCCAGCCCGCTGGTGCTGGGGCCGATCAACAAGCCGCGCTGGATCTACTCGTGCTCGAAGCAGCTCCTCGACCGCGTGATCGCCGCGTACGGCCAGCAGGAGGGGCTGCGCTACACGCTGTTCCGCCCGTTCAACTGGATCGGGCCGAAGCTCGACGACATCGACGCCGCCAAGGAGGGCTCCTCGCGCGTGGTGACGCAGTTCGTGATCAACCTGTTCCGCGGGGAGCCGATCCGCCTCGTGGACGGCGGCGAGCAGAAGCGCTGCTTCACCTGGGTCGAGGACGGGATCTCGGGGCTGATGGCGATCATCGCCGACGAGCGCAACACGGCGAACGGCCAGATCTTCAACCTCGGGAACCCGGCGAACGAGGCGTCGGTGAAGGAGCTCGCCGAGAGGCTCGTGCGACTGTACAAGGCGCGACGCAAGGAGATCCCGCGGTGGAGGACGCCGCGCATCGAGGAGGTCAGGTCGGCGCAGTACTACGGGAAGGGGTACCAGGACATCCTGACCCGCAAGCCCTCGATCAGGAAGGCGAGGAAGCTGCTCGGGTGGGAGCCGAGGGTTTCGATGGACGAGGCGCTCGAGCGCACGTTCGACGCGTTCCTGAAGGACTGGCTGGCGCAGTGAAGAAGAACGTGGGTCGTGGGTGGTGGGTTGTGGGTCGAGGAGGCCGCATGGCGGCGGAATCCCGTCGCTCGCAGGGGCGGTTTCGATCCACGATCCACGATCCACGACCCACGTTTCGCCCGGCGTCTGTCGCGCCCAAGCGACGGCACTCAAATCCATGAGTGGGACGACCGGCGCGAAGCTGTTGGGGCTGCGGATCGACGTGGACACGCACGACGGGATGCGGGACGGCGTGCCCGTCCTGCTGGACGTGTTCCGTGACGCCGGCGTGAAGGGGACGTTCTACCTCTCGATGGGTCCGGACAACGCCGGCAAGGCGATCTTCAACGTCCTGCGGCGTCCCGGGTTCCTCGGCAAGATGCGGCGCACCGGCGCGGCGCACGTCTACGGGCTTCGCACCGTTCTCTCCGGCACGCTGCTCCCCGCCCGCATGATCGCGCTCGCGCTCCCCGAGGTCGCGAGGCGCATCGTCGCCGAGGGGCACGAGGCGGGGGTGCACGCGTGGGACCACCGGCGCTGGCAGGACAAGCTCCCGCGCCTCTCCGAGAACGAGGTCGCGGCGCAGCTCGGGCGCGCGCGCCGGGCGTTCGTCGAGATCTTCGGCGCGAACCCGTGCACGTTCGCCGCGCCCGCGTGGTTCGGCGACGAGCGCGCGCTCAAGGTCGAGGAGTGGTACGAGCTCGAGTACGCGAGCGACTGCCGCGGCTTCGAGCCGTTCCAGCCGTTGGTGGACGGCAAGGCGCTCGCCACCCCACAGGTGCCGGCGACGCTCCCGACGCTCGACGAGGCGCTCGGCGACACGCACGCCGACGCCGGGTCGTTCTACGACTCGATGCTCGACGCCGCCGGCTCGGCGCCGTGGCCGGTTCTCACCGTGCACGCCGAGCTCGAGGGCGGGCCGTACACCGAGGAGATGAGGCGGTTTCTGGCGCTCGCGCGGGAGCGCGGCATCGCGCCCGTTCCGCTCCGCGAGCTCCTGGCGGCCCGGCGCGCGACGGGCGTCCCGCTGCCACAGCGCACGATGGGCTACGGCACGGTCCCCGGTCGCCACGGCACGGTGTTCATGCCGAGAGACAGTTGACAGTCTCCGCCCACCCAACCGCCCAGTCGACAGTTGACAGTCAGAGACGCGGATCCGAGGGCGATCCGAGGGGGGCTGTAGCGCGTCTGGCTGTCGACTGTGAACTGTGAACTGTCGACCGCCTTCCCCCACCCCGCCTCCACCGGCGGATCTCGCCCCGCTCCCCTCGGCCGCCGTCATCGCGGGGACTCCGCCAGTCCGCGCAGGATCTCGAAGATGATCCCGTAGGTGACGGCGGTCTCGGCGATCCGCCCAACCTTCTCCTGAGGAGAGAGGTCGTGCCAGTCGCCGGCGAACGGACCCGCGAGAACGACGCTCACGCCGGGGCCCGGCATCGTTCCCGCGAGGCTCCCGGCCGTGAACGGGACCGGCAGCCCGACCAGGCCGCCGCGGCGAGCGGCCGCCTCCTCGCGTGCGACCCCCGAGGCGAGGCGGACCATCCGGTCGTCCCAGACCACGCGTTGCACGGCCCGGTCGAACTCGGCGTGCCCGCGCTCGCGCCTCGCGAGGACGTCGTCGAGGTTCAAGGAGAGGGCCCGGGCCGGGACCGCCGGGGCCGGCGTCGGCTGCGGCGCCGGGGTCGGAGCCGGGCCCTGACCCGCCACGCCATACGCGCCCGATGCCGACAGCAGGAGCACGATCGGCGCGAGCGCCCCGGCGCGCACCGACCTGGGGCCGCGCGCCCCGTGCGCTGCTCGGCTCCGTTTCTGGGCGAGGTTCTCGCGTAGCATCGGTGTCCTCCTTCCCGGGGCGAGCGCGCCGTGCGCTGCGCCGCTCATATGTCCACCGCCATGATCAGGTGCAGAGCCCAGCCCTGCTTCGGCTCGAAGCCCAGGGAGTTCGGCGGTCGGTCGGGAGGGCGCGCCGTCGTGTAGCGGTACGGGGCGCGCGAGAGTCGAAGCTCCAGGCTGGTGGACCCCGACCTGTACCCCGCTCCGCCGCCGAGCCACAGCCCGGTTGTTGAGGACGAGGCGCCGAGCGGCACGACTTCCTCCTGGTCGGTCCCGTGCCACATGACGTCCTCGATGTAGACGCGGCTGAGCTGCACACCCACGCCTCCGCTCACGAACGGCCCGCGGTACCCGTCCCGGAAGTACAGAACGCCGTCCACCCCGAACCTGTACGTGCGAAAGACCACCCGCGTGTCCCTGTACTCCGCGTCGAGAACGTCCGCGAGGAGCCGGGAAGCCAGGTTGTACTCGTTGACCCGGTAGCCGGTCCACTCGAAGGCAGGGCGCACTTGAAAGCGGGAGGCGACCGTGAGGTAGCCCTGGAACGCAAGCCCGAAGCCGGGGTGGTTGTTCAGGTCCGAGGACACCGAGCCCAGCCCCGACGCCACCATTATCCCGATGCCCGCATGGAACCCGGAGCGCTTCGGCGCGGGAGCCTCGCCGGCGACCCCGGCCGAGGCGAGCAGCAGCGCCACGCACGCGGCATCCATGATCCGGGCGACGGCCGCGCTGGCACCGGTGCCGCCGTCCGTCCGCCGCCGCGCCCTCTCGTAGGCCGACCGCCGATGCAGGATGTGATGGTCGAACATTGGCGTTCCCCTTTCTCGGCATGCCCATGTGGCGCACGCCCGGCCTTCCGGCTCCACAGTGGAGCCCGGAGCGGCCGACGGCATGACGGCTCGCTCACGGCGCGGCAACGGTTCGGCAACGGCGGGGGCGCCCGACCGGCGAGGGCGACTGGAGCCCCAGGGGAACAGGTGCGCGCCCGGCGGTGTTGCCCCGGCTGAACAGCGGACGACACGCGACATGGCTCCAAACGGAGGCGATGCCGACCTGGTCGGACGGACGCTCGGGCACTTCCGGGTGGTCGCGGAGCTCGGTGCCGGGGGGATGGGCGTCGTGTTCCGGGCGCGCGACGAGCGCCTCGGGCGCGACGTCGCGCTCAAGGTGCTCCCCGCGGAGGCGCTCTCGGACGCCGGGGCGCGCGAGCGCCTGCTGCGCGAGGCCCGCACCGCGTCGGGGCTCAACCACCCCGCCATCTGCACCGTTCACGACGTCGGCGAGGCGGGCGGCCGGGTCTTCATCGCGATGGAGCTCGTCGACGGGCGGCCGTTGGCCGCGTGCCTCTCGAGCGCCGGCCTGCCCGCCGAGGACGTCGTCCGCCACGGGGTCCAGATCGCGGACGCGCTCGCCCACGCGCACGACAACGGCGTCGTCCACCGAGACCTCAAGTCCGCCAACGTGATGGTCACGCCCGAGGGCCGGGTCAAGATCCTGGACTTCGGGCTCGCCACGCACGGCGACGCCGAGCTCTCCGACGCGACCCGGTCGGAGGCCAGCCTCGCCGACGCGGGCCAGATCGGCGGCACGCTCCCGTACATGGCGCCGGAGGTGCTGCGCGGTGAGCGCGCCGACGGCCGCAGCGACATCTGGGCGCTCGGCGTCGTGCTGTACGAGATGGCCTCGGGGCAGAGGCCGTTCACCGGCGAGACCGGGTTCGAGCTCACCTCGGCGATCCTGCGCGACCCCCCGCCTCCGCCGCCGGCCAGCGTGCCGCCCGGCCTGCAGGCCGTCGTCAAGAGGTGCCTCGCCAAGAACCCGATGGAGCGCTACCGGCGCGCCGGCGAGGTGCGCGCCGCGCTCGAGGCCGTGGGGTTGAGCCTCGGCGGCGTGACCGCAGCTCCCCCGCCTCCGCCGGCCGAGGCGGAGGAGCCGACACGCTCCACCCACCGCTCCGGCGCTCTCCGAACCGCCGCGCTGGCGGCAGCCGGAACCCTCGCCGCGGCGGCGCTCGCGTGGCTCGCCGCAGGCGCGCTGCGCCACCACGCCGCGGGGCCGGCGGGCGCGCCGGCGATCCGGTCGATCGCGGTGCTGCCGCTGCTGAACATCTCCCGCGACCAGTCGGAGGAGTACTTCGCCGACGGGATGACCGAGGCGCTCACGAGCAGCCTCGCCCAGATCCGCGCGCTCCGGGTGACGTCGCGCACGTCGGTGATGCAGTACCGGGGAACGACCAAGCCGGTCCCGCAGATCGCGAAGGACCTCAACGTGGACGCGGTCGTCGAGGGCTCGATCCTACGCTCGGAAGGCCGCGTCAAGATCACCGCGCAGCTCATCCGCGCGGCGGACGACACCCACCTGTGGGCGCGGGAGTACGAGCGCGACCTCCGCGACGTGCTGACGCTCCAGAGCGAGGTCGCGCGCGAGATCGCCGACGAGATCAAGGTCGAGGTGACCCCGTCGGAGAGGGCGCGCCTGGTCCGCGAGCGTCCCATCAACCCCGAGGCGCACGAGCTGTACCTCCGCGGCCGCTTCGCGCTCACGCGCGCGGTCGATGAGCCGTTGATCCGGAAGGCGATCGAGATCTTCCAGCAGGCCCTGAAGCTGGATCCCAGGAGCGCGCCCTCGTACGCGGGGTTGGCCGACGCGTACGAGGCCCTCACCGACAACTACGTCGCGCCCAAGGAGGTCATGCCGCAGGCGCGCGCGGCGGCCGAGCGGGCGCTGGCTCTGGACGAGACGCTGGCCGAGGCGCACAACTCCCTCGCGTACGTGAGCTTCATCTACGACTGGGAGTTCGAGCGCGCGGAGAGGGAGGCCCGCCGGGCGATCGAGCTCAACCCCAGCTACGCGCCGGCGCGCGACACGTACGCGAGCTACCTCACCGCGATGGGGCGCTTCGAGGAGGCCGACCGCGAGAGCCGGCGCGCCGTCGAGCTCGACCCGTTTGCGCCCCTCATCGCGATGGACCGCAGCTGGGACCTCACGGCCGCTCGCAGGTACGCGGAGGCGATCGAGCTCGCCCGGAAAACCGCGGACCTCGAACCGGGGTGCGGCCAGTGCTTCGCGCAGCTCTCGCTCGTGCAGGCGTGCAAGGGCGACTTCGCCGCTGCGATCGCGAGCGGGCAGAAAGGGATTCGGGTGGACAGCAGCCCTCTCGTCCTGGCCTTCCTCGGCACCTCGTACGCGATGGCGGGTAAGGAGGCGGAGACCCGGCGCGTGATCGCGCAGCTCAAGGAGATCTCGAAGACGCGCTTCCTGTGCCCGTACGAGATCGGCGTGTCGTACCTGCACCTGGGCCAGAAGGACGAAGCGTTCCGCTGGCTCGAGAAGGGGTACGAGGAGCGCTCGTACTGCATGGTGTGGCTCGGCGTGGACCCCCGCCTCGACCCGCTACGCTCCGACCCGCGGCTGACAGCCCTCGCGCGGCGGATCGGCCTGCCGACGGGGTAGGCCAGCGCCCGCCCGTGTCCAGGTCGGGTCGGCGGGGAAACCTGGACGCAACCAGGGCACCGGTTGGGGCGTCGTTGGGTCGCCGATTGCCGCTCCACGACTGAGAGCGCGGAGCGCAACCGCGGGGCCGGCACGAGGACGGTCACTGGTACTTCGGCGACGAGGTCAGCCCCTTCAGTTCCTCCTGCGTGGCCGGCGTTGCGAGGCTCCAGCGAGCGTTCGCGGCCACAAGCGGATCAGGATCGGACGCCAACTTCTCGAGCAGCTCCCGGCCCGCGGCCCGCGCTGGCCCCTCGGCCGCCGCCGCGACGAAGCGGAGGCTGTAGATCGCCTCGTCTCGGAAGCGCCGATCCGGTGAGGACGTGGCGATCTCGGCCATCTGGTTATATCGGTCTGGCGGCACTTGGAGCACAAACGATCCCGGTCCGGTCTGCCGAACGTACGGCGTGACCTCGAGCGCGGTCACCCGCGCCGCCGTGAGGTGCCTTTGCGGGGCTCCCTCGCTGGCCACGACCGCGGCGAGCAAGGCAAGGTCGGTCTTCCCTTCCCTACGGGCACGGTCGTAGATCTGCTCGGCTCCCCAGCGGATGTACGTGAGGCCCAGGAGATCATCGATCACCACGGCGTCGTCCTGACGCAGAAGCCTCCCGAGCCGGACGACGCGCCTGAAGTCAGCCATCGCGTCGTCGAAGTTCGCGGCGTCATGACCGCGGGCGATCCACGACCGCGCGAGGGTCAGGGTCAGGAGGTTGTTGGGAAGCTGCGTCAGGGCTCCCGCCATTGGAAAGAGAGCGGGATAGAACCGCATGGTCGCCTGATCGCACCAAGGCGCGGCTTCCAGCAGCAGCGGGTCATCAGGTGGCAGGATCTCCCAACCCTCCGGAGCGATCGGCAGCACTGGCCCATGCTCGACGCGGCGAGCCATCGCGGCCTC
>DATKLI010000131.1:0-4004 GCA_035542455.1 Thermoanaerobaculaceae bacterium | reverse complement strand
AGCTTCCACGGGACCGGGGACAGCATCACGCCGGCTGCCGCGCCGCCGGCGAGCCTCAAGAGATCTCGGCGAGTCGCGTTCGTCTTCCTCGGTCGTCCGCGATTCACGTTCGGCTGGATGCGGAGCCGCGCCACGTGTGGCTGGTGAGGCAGCCCTCCTTGACGGCGCTCGTGGTGGCGTGCGGAGTAGTCGTCCATCCTCATGCCGTCCCATTCGGCGCAGCCGAGACGGGTCCGCGACCCCTCCATATGTCGCGGCTGTACCCGCTCACCCGGTCCTGCTCGAACGGTCTTGGGTTCTCACTGCTCCCGTGCGGCGCGTGGCGCCGCTCGGACTTCAGAGCGGTGAGCATGAGGTGGCGAGCGTGCGCGAGGTACACGTTCTCCGGCTGCCTGGCGCACACCAGCCAGGGGACCTCACGCCCTTGCTCGACGCGCTCCTCGGCGAGCCGCTTCTCGCCGGCAGTTTCTTGCTGCGCCTGGCAGTGGCACGCCGCGAACTTCACGATCCGCGGGATGCCGGAGAACCGCCCGTCGACGCCGAGCGCGTGGCACTCGTCGCACGACGGCCCGACCTTGTCTCCCGTGTCGAGCTTGTGACTGAACTAGATCGGTTGATCGACACATCGTTGGAGGGCGTACGGGCACGCGAACCACCCGCACAACAAGGTGACCGCCATCCCGGCGCCGAACGTGAACAGCCCCCGGTGTCTCACCACGGCCGCCGCCATGTCAGGTGCGGCGCGAAGAACTCGTTGAACAGATTGATGAGAGCGTCGCGACCGAGCTCCAACGCCAGCCCGGGCTCCACCTTCCCGCCGTCGGCCATGAGACGCGTGCCGTCGGCCGAGGCCTGGCCGACCAGCTCGTGCGCGAAGTCCGAGAGGCGGTTGCTCTCTGCGAACATCCACCGCGCGGCGCTCTCCCCCGCGAGGAGGCCGGCGCGTGCCGAGGACCCGACCGGCGCGCCGCGCAGCGCCGGCTCCACGCCCTCGAACAGCCAGCCGGCGCCGTACGGATCGGCGGTGACCTTGCCGGGGTGGGTGCGCAGGTAGCCGTTGGGAACTACGTCCTCGAGCTCCTGCGGGAACGCCATGGTCAGGTCCACGCCGTTGACCTTGAGCACCGCCACCGGCCGGCCGGCGCCGAGCGCGGGTTTCACGAAGCCGATGGCGTCCAGCGCGCCCACCACGCTCGTGAGGAAGGCGTCGACCCCGACGTGGCAGCGACCGTCCTCGGCCACGTCGAGCCACATGTGGTTCGGTGCGTACGCCAGGTGCGCAGGCACCGGGATCCCATCCACCACCACGATCAGCCGGCCGCCCCCGGCCGGTTTCGTCACCCCGGCGGCCGCGGGCCGCCGCTCGCGGCGCGGGTCCGCGGCGGAGAGGAAGAGCTCGCAGTACAGGTGCGCGTCCGAGTTGCAGCACGAGGACAGCCCGTCGTTCGCCGGGACGAACTTGGTCACTGGTGACCCGCCGCAGTACTCGACGGTCGCGTCCTGCAGGAAGGGGCAGCGCCCGGCCGCCGGGCGCTCCGCGATCCGAGACCGGGCCGCAGGGCATTGGAGGTACGCCGGTGTCGAACAGCGTTCGTGCACGGCGTCGCACGCGCTCTCCACGATCATCTTGCGGAACGCCGACGCCTGGCAGTACTTGACGCGCGCCTCCCGAAGGAACGGGCACTTCATCGCAGGCTCCGACCGCGGCTAGAGCGGTGTGGTCCGCGCCGCCGCCGTCACTCGTCGTCGTTGGGCGGGACCTTCTTGCCGCCGTCGGCCATCGTGAGCCCCAGGCCAGGCACTGCGAACGCGTGGTCGTCGGGCTCCGACATCAGCCCCCACCGCACCCGGAGGCGCGTGACGGCCTCGGTGAGCGCTCCCCAGCCCACGACCGCGAAGCACCCCACGGTCGCGATGCCGAGCGCGATATTGGTGATGTTGAGCCACAGTGTCTTCGGGTCGCCGAGATCGAGTTCGAACACGCACGCCTCCGTGAGCCTTCGTCCGAGCACTCCGTCGCGGAGCTCTTGGCGGGTACCGGAGCAAGACCCGTGCCGCGGCGACCCGGACCTTCGATCGGCGGACAACTCGCTGGAGAGGCTTGACTTCAGCGCCACATAGACCGGCGGTTACCGGTCTAGGCCCATGGCGCGCGTAGGAATTCCCGACACGCCTGTCGGGATTTTCCACACGTCGGAACTCGAACGCCGCGGGTCGTGTCGCCACATGCAGCGGCCGGCGGTCTTGCTAATCTCTCGTGCGGAGGCTCCATGAGCGACCGCGTCTTCGTCGATGGGCTGGAGCTGTACTGCGTCATCGGGCTGCAGCCCTGGGAGCGCCAGGTCAAGCAGAAGGTGCGGGTGGACCTCGTCATGGAGACCGACTGCCGTCCCGCCGCGCGCGGCGACGACCCCGCGGCCGCGCTCGACTACAAGGCGGTCTCGAAGCGCGTCCAGCAGGTCGTGGAGGGGTCCGAGTTCCTGCTCGTCGAGACGCTCGCGGAGACGATCGCGGCCGCCGTCCTCGCCGACTTCCCGCGCGCCGAATCCGTGAGCGTGCGCCTCGCGAAGCCGGGGGCGGTCCGATTCGCCGACGCCGTCGGAGTCGAGATCCAGCGGCGGCGTGAAGGCGAGGACCGATGAGGATGTACCTCTGTCTCGGCTCCAACATCGAGCCGCGGCGTCACCTGGCCCGCGCCGTCGCAGAGCTGCGCCTGCGATTCGACGTGGTCGCCGTTTCGCGCACGTACCGCACCGCCCCGGTCGGCGACACGAAGCAGGCGGACTTCTTCAACCTGGCCGCGTGCATCGACACCGACCTCCCGCCGGGCGACGTCCAGGAGGAGCTGCGGGCGATCGAGTCGCTGCTGGGTCGCCGGAGGGACCCTCGCCGGCCGTCCGGGCCCCGCACGGCGGACCTCGACCTCGTCCTCGTGCCGGGCGTCGTCGGCCGCTTCGGTCGGCTCGAGCTTCCGTCGCCGCTCGTCGAGCGGGAAGCGTTCGTCGCGATCCCGCTCGCGGACCTCGCCCCGGAGCTGCCCCACCCTGTCGCCGGAACGTCGTTGCGCGAGGTCGCCCAGGCGGCCGCCGCGCGCAGCTCCCGCCCCCCGGTCCCGGTCGCGGAGGGGCCGAGCCGATGAGCACGCACCCGAGCGTCGTCCTCGTCACGGGCGGCGCAGTACGCGTGGGGCGCGCGATCGTCGAGACGATGGCCGAGACCGGGTGGTCCGTGGCGTTCACGTACCGGTCCTCCGCCGCGGCGGCGCACGAGGTCGAGGCCGAGCTTCGCAGCCGCGGTACGCACGCCCTCGCCGTCGAGGCGGACCTCGACGACGAGAACTCCCGCGCCCGCGTCGTCGGACGCGTGCGGGAGGAGTTCGGGGGTCTGAACGCCCTCGTGAACAGTGCCGCGGTGTTCCCGCGGACGCCGTTCGAGGAGCTCACGCCCACACTCCTGGCGCAGGTGATGCGCACCAACCTCGAGGCCCCCGTCTTCCTCACGCAGGCCGCAGCCCCGATGCTGCGCGCCGGCCGGGGTTGCGTCGTGAACATCGTGGACATCTACGGCTCGTTCCCCCTCCGGCACCACCTCGCCTACTCCGTCTCGAAAGCCGCGCTGATCGCGGCCACCCGCTCACTTGCTCTCGAGCTCGCCCCCGAGGTGAGGGTCAACGCGGTGGCGCCCGGGATCGCGCTGTTCCCCGAAGGCTACGACCAGGCGACGCGCGAACGCCTCCTGACGCGGACGCTGCTGCGGCGCGAGGGGGGGGCCGCGGAGATCGCACGCGCCGTCCGGTTCCTCATCGAGGACGCGGAAACCGTGACCGGCCAAGTGCTGACCGTGGACGGCGGCAGGACGGTGGCGCTCTAGATGTGGAATCTCACGAGGTTGTTCAGTGAAGGGAGTGGTCCATCCAAGTCACTTCCGGCATGCTGTGGGTAGCGAAACCTGCAGCAGGGAAGGGGGCAAGGATGGACCTGCACCAGAATGCCCGAAGCTGTCCC
>DATKLI010000130.1:0-6395 GCA_035542455.1 Thermoanaerobaculaceae bacterium | reverse complement strand
TTCAACGCCTCCCGCTTTCGCACCAGGCTCTTGCCGCGCTATCTTCACTTCTACAACTGCCACCGAGCCCACGCTTCACTCGGTGGCTCGCCACCCATCAGCAGGCTGAACAACGTCGTGAGAAACAACAGCTAGCGCGCGTTCTCGGCCTGCCCGCCGCCGGCGAGCAGCTGCATCACGACCTCTTTGCGGACCTTCCCGCGCTCGGAGACCGGCAGCTCGTCCACGATCACGACGCGGCGCGGGACCTTGTGAGGTGCGAGGCGCGCGCGGCACCCGGAGAGGACGGCGTGCACGGTCAGCGTCGCCGCCCGCTCGACCTCGACGACCGCAGCGACGAGCTGCCCGCGATGCGGGTCCGGGAGCCCTGTCACGACCGCGCGCCGGACCCCCGGGATCTCCTCGAGGACGCGGCGCACCTCCTCGGGATGCACCTTCTTCCCGGCGACGTTGAGCGACTCGCCGACGCGCCCGGTGAGCGTGACGCGGCCGCGGGCGTCCACGACGCCCAGGTCCCCGGAGAGGAACCGCCCGGGGCCGAGCACTCCGCCGTCCTCGGAGGGGGGCAGCTCCGCCAGCGCGACCGCGCGCGAGAGCACGAGGACCCTTCCCTCGGCGCCGAGCGGGACGGGCCGGAGGTCCGCCCCGACGATCTCGACGCGCACCCTGGCCATCGCCGCGCCGACGGCCCCCTCGGCGTGGACGGGCTCGGGAGACCGGTCGTACGTGATCCCGCCGCACTCGGAGCAGCCGTAGAAGACGTGTACCTTTCGACCGGTGGCGCGGTGGAATGCCGCCGCATCCACCGGCGCGAGCGGCGCACCCGCCGCGAGACACACGCGCAGCGCCGGGAGGGCCGGCAGGTCTTCGAGCGTGGCCAGCGTCCTGATCATCGCCGGCACGGCGGGGAAGTGCGACACGCGCGCGGCCGCCAGGGTGTGCGCGATCGCGGCGGGGAGCGCGCACGTCGGGAAGGCGAGGGGCGTGCCCGCGATCAGGAGCGGGACGAGGCAGTTGCCGATCCCGTACGAGTGCGTGAGCGGGATCGCGGCCATCGTCACGTCGCCGCCGCCGAACTCCATCGTCCGCATGATCTGGACGGTGTCGGCGGCGAGCTGGCGCGCGCCGACCGCGACCACGCGCGGGGCGCCGGTGGACCCCGACGTGAGCTTGAGGACGGCGGCCCGCTCCGGGAGCGCGATGGTCGCGGCGCCCGGTCGCACCGCCACGGCGGCACCGCCGGTCGCAGCCACGATCTCGCAACCGGCCAGGCGCTCCGGCGGCGCGACGACCCACACGGCACCGGCCGCGACCGCGGAGCGCTCGATCTCGTCGGCGGGCGCCGCGGCGTCCACCAGCGCGACGCGGGCGGCGAGCTGCCGGAGCGCGGCGAACCAGCGCACCAGTTCGGGCCCGTTGGGGAGCGAGAGCAACACCGTCGAGCCGGGGGCGACGACGTCGGCGAACGCCGAGCGCAGCGCCTCGATCTCCACCGCGAGCGCGGCGCGCGTCGCGACCACCTCGCCGTCCGGCCCGAGCAGCGCGGGAGCGTCGCCCGCCGCCCGGGCGAGCGCGAGGAAGCGCCGCACGATCGGGCAGCCGGCCTCAGGCATCGTCGCCCCGCATCCGCGCGATCACGGCCTCCACCGTGGCCTGCGCTCGCCGCTCGTAGAACCTCTGCAGCACCGCTCGGACCTCCGGGTACTGCGCCGCGATCTGGTCGAGGTCGTCGCGGTAGATCTCGATCACGGTGACCGAGTTCGTCGCGACGATCGTCGCCGTCCTCGGCCTCCCCGTCAGGACCGACACCTCGCCGAAGAACTCGCCGGCGCCGAGCCGGGCGAGGAGCAGGTGGCGTCCGGAGGGATCGGTGGTGCGGACCTCGACCTCGCCCTCCTCGATCAGGAAGAACGACGTCCCCGGGTCGCCCTCGCGCACGATCGCTTCGGGGGGGACGAACGACCGGACCGTCGTCTTAGAGAGCAGCAGCTCGAGGGCGGGCGGCGGGAACTCGGCGAAGAAGTGCGACGCGGCGCGCTCCTTCTCGGCCTGCCGCTCGGCCGCGTCGGCTGCCGGAGCGGCCGGTGCCGCGGGCGCCGGAGCCGGAGTCGGAGCCGGGGCCGGCGGCGGCTCGGCGTGCGCGCCGCCCGTCGCCCGCCGCAGCTTGGCGCGCTCGGTCCGCTCGGCCTCCTGCTGCGCGGCGATGAACTTCGCGAGCTCCTTGGTGACGTCCTGACGGTTCGGGTCGAGCCGGAGCACCTTGTTGATGACGGCGATCGCGCGTGCGTAGAACCCCTGCTCGGCGTAGTGCTGCGCGAGCTTGCGGTACACCGCGATCGCCTTCTCGCGGTCGCCGGCGAGGCCGAGGATCTCCGCCTGCCGCAGGAGGAGGTTGAACGCCTCGGGGCGGCGCTTGATCTCCTCGGCGATCGCCTCGAGGGCGAGGGCGTAGTCGCGCTGCGCCACGTACTGGTCGAGGTTCTCGAAGCGCGGCTTCCCCTTGAACATCACTCCCACCCCAGGCGGCGCGCGACGGCCCTGGCGGCGGCGCGGGCCTCGCGCCGGACGGCCGACCCGTCCGCCGTCGCGAGCTCGCCGTCCGACACCACGACCCTGCCGTCAACGATCACGTGCCGCACGCTTTGATCGCCTCCTCCGTACACTACCACGGCCGCCGGATCGGCGAGGGGCTCCATCGCCCACGGGGCGAGGTCGAGCACCGCGATGTCGGCCTTCCAGCCGGGCGCGATGCGGCCGACGCGGTCCAGTCTCAGCACGTCGGCGCCCCGCCACGTCGCCATCTCGAGAACGGTCCAGGGGTCGACCGCGCCCGCGCCGTGCGCGAGGTTGTGCAGCGTCCCGGCGAGCGCCATCTCGTGGAACACGGAGAGGCGGTTGTTGCACGGGGGGCCGTCGGCGCCGAGACCGACGCGCACGCCGGCCGCGAGCAGACGCGGGAGGTCCGCGATCCCGGAGCCGAGCTTCAGGTTCGCGCCGGGGCAGTGCGCGACGCCGGTGCGCTCGCCGGCCAGCAGCTCCACCTCCGCGTCGTCGAGGTGGACGCAGTGGGCGAGCACTACGTCGTCGCCGCCCAGCCCGGCGCGCGACAGCGCCGCGACGTTCCCGACGCCGGCGCGCTCGCGCACCAGGCGCGTCTCGTCCGCGTTTTCGCTCGCGTGCGTGTGCAGGAGATACCCGCCGCGGCGCGCGAGCTCGGCCGCGCCGGCGAGGAGCTCGCCGGAGCACGAGAGGACGAAGCGCGGCGCGACCGCGTAGCGCAGGCGCCCGCCCGCGCCTCCGTGCCAGCGCGAGCCGAGCGCCTCGGCCTCGGCGAGCGACGCGTCGCGGTCCTCGAGCAGGCGGCCGGGGACACCCTCGCCCGCGTCCATGTGGCACTTCCCCGAAGTCAGGCGGATGCCGAGCTCCTCGGCCGCGCCGAACACGACGTCCTGTCCGTGCGTGGTGCCCATGTCGAGCGCGGCGGTGGTCCCGCCCGCGAGGAGCTCGGCGATCCCGAGCCGGGCGGCCGCCGTCACCTCCTCCGGCGCGAGCGCCGCCTCGTACGGCCAGATCCTCTCGGTGAGCCAGCGCAGCAGCGGCCGCCCCTCCGCGCGGTGGCGCGCCAGACTCTGGACCACGTGCACGTGGGCCTGGACGAACCCCGGGAGGACGAGCGCGTCGCGGGCGTCGACGACCTGCGCGCCGCCCGCCGCGAGGTCGGGCCCGACCGCCGCGATCCAGCCGCCCTCGACCAGCACGTCGGCGTCGAGCGACACGCCCGGCGCGGTCATCGGCACGACGGTGCCGCCCCGAATCAGCAGTCGCGTGTGCGCTGCCATAGGGCGTTGATTCTCGTGTTCGCCTCTGCTGCTGTCAAATCCGTACCGTGCGGTTCTGGAGAGGGCGAAGGTGAAAGGGGAAAGGTCAAAGGGAAGACAAACGCCTGCTGGAGCGTCTTGCCTCCCGTTTGCCCTTTGCCCCTTGCCGTTTGCCCTCTTCCCTCTTTGGTGTGGTCCGTGAGCCTGTAGCCGTGTGTCTATACTGCGTCCGTGCGCGCCGGGATTCGTCTCGGCCTCGGCCACATGGTCGCATTCGTGGTCGTCGCCCTCGTGCTGAACGCCCAGTTCACGTGGTGGGTCGTGTACTCCCTCCGCGACAACCGCGAGAGGCTCGACCTCGAGCGCGCGCTCGTGGCGGGGCGCAGCGAGCTGGCCGCGCAGAGGCTGACCGCGCACCTGCTCGAGGCCGAGCTCAGCGTCGCGCGCCTGCCGTCCGGGATCATCCCGTCGCCGACACCTCCGTTCTCGGAAGTGCGCGTCGTCGACGAGTCCGAGCTGGCAGCGATCCCGGCCGGCGCCGACCGGCGCGGGCAGGGGGCGGGCGCCGGCTGGGTGCAGATCGGGGACCGGACCGCGGTCGCGTGCCCGCTCGGGCGGGGGCGAGTGGCGGTCTCGTACCTCGACCCGCGGGCGCCGTTCCAGTGGTTGGAGGCGTCCGACCCGGACCTGCAGCTGGTGAGCCGGGACAACGTCCAGGCGGGGCGTCCGAGCGCGGCTCTCGCCCCGCCGCTCGAGCGGTTCGTCGTGACGCCGGACTTCCATCGGTGGCAGGAGCTGGTGGATCGCTACCGCCAGCGGGTGGTCGGCGTGCTCCTCGAGGGGGCGTTCTTCCTCGCCGCCATCGTCACCGCCGTGGTGCTCCTGTGGGGGGTGCTGCGGCGCGAGGGATCGCTCGAGCGCCAGCACCAGAACTTCGTGTCGGCGGTGACGCACGAGCTCAAGACGCCGATCGCCGGGATCCGCCTCGCCCTCGAGACCGTACTCGCCGGGCGCGCGGACGACGCGCGCGCGAAGCGTTTCCTGACGAACGCGCTCGCCGACACCGAGCGCCTCGGCGACCTCGTCGAGAAGGTGCTGGACGTCACGCGGTATACGGGCGGCGCTCACCGCCTGCGGATGGGCCTCGGCGACTTCTCCCAGCTCGTCGAGGACGAGGTGGCGGTCGCGGAGCGGCGCGTCACCGCGCGCGGCGTCACCCTGGTTCGGGAGATCACGCCGGGGGTCCAGGCGACGTTCGACCCGGAGGCGATGGCGATCGTGATCTCCAACCTTGTCGAGAACGCGCTCAAGTACGCCTCGAGCGAGGACCCGCACGTCCGGGTGCGCCTCGTGCTGGAGCGCGGCGAGGCGGTGCTGGAGGTCCGGGACAACGGCGCCGGGATCGCTGCGTACGAGCTGGAGTCGATCTTCAAGCCGTTCTACCGCGCGAGCGACGAGGTGACACGGCGTACGCCCGGTACCGGCATCGGACTGTTCGTCGTGCGCGAGATCGTCTCCGCCCACGGGGGCCGCATCACGGCCGCGAGCCCGGGGCCGGGGCGGGGGTCCACGTTCCGCCTCACCCTGCCGGGGGCGGACGTACTATCGGAGGACGACTTTTCCGGGTACAGTGGTGGGAACGGGGCGAGGTGACCCATGACGAGTCGCATCCTGATCGTCGAGGATGAGCGGCATCTTGCGGAGGCGCTGGCGCACAACCTCAAGTTCGAGGGGTACGAGACAAGCGTCGTCGGCGACGGCGAGTCGGCGCTCGAGCGCCTCGCTGCCGAGGACTTCGAGCTCGTCGTTCTCGACGTGATGCTGCCGGGGATCTCGGGGTTCGACGTGTGCAAGCGGCTGCGCGAGGCGGGCAACCGGGTCCCGGTGCTGTTCCTCACCGCGCGCAACACCGACGCGGACCGGCTCGACGGCCTGCGCCACGGCGGCGACGACTACATGACGAAGCCGTTCCTGCTCGAGGAGGTCGTGCTCCGGATCCGCGGCATCCTGCGCCGGCAGGAGTGGTACCAGACGCCGGTCGCCGAGCGAGGCATCTTCAAGTTCGGCGGGAACGAGGTCAACTTCCGGACGTTCAAGGCCAAGGGGCCGCGCGGCGACGTCGAGCTCACCGAGAAGGAGTGCATGCTCATGAAGCTCCTCGTCGAGCGCCAGGGGCAGGTGGTGTCGCGCGAGCTCATCCTCGAGCGCGTGTGGGGGTACAAGTACGGCTCCTCCTCGCGCACGATCGACAACTTCATCGTGCGCCTGCGGCGCTACTTCGAGGCCGACGCCCGCCGGCCGAAGTACATCCACTCGGTCCGGGGCGTGGGGTACCGGTTCACCCCCGAAGGCGAAGCCTCCTCGGAGTAGCGCTGCCGGCGTCGGACCATCTATACGGGCGGGGGGTCCCGCGGCCGCTCCACACCCCACCCGGCTGCTCTAGATGTGGAATCTCACGAGGTTGTTCAGTGAAGGGAGTGGTCCATCCAAGTCACTTCCGGCATGCTGTGGGTAGCGAAACCTGCAGCAGGGAAGGGGGCAAGGATGGACCTGCACCAGAATGCCCGAAGCTGTCCC
>DATKLI010000129.1:0-65521 GCA_035542455.1 Thermoanaerobaculaceae bacterium | reverse complement strand
GCACGAGATGTTCGTCGCCCGGGGCAGCGACCCGGCCACGGCCACCCAGCAGTCGTACGCCGTCGTTTGGGGCGCGGTGCAACGCCAGGCGGCGATGATCTCGTACATCGGCGTCTTCCGCCTCCTCGCAGTCATGTTCCTGCTCGCCATCCCTTTCGTCGCCCTGCTCAGGAAGCCGGCACATCAGAGCGGTCCCGCGATCCCTGCGGGCGAGTGACCGCGGCGAGCCGCCGCCGATCGGTGCGGCGCGGCTGCGCGGCAGGCTGGCGCCGGGAGCGCGATCACGAGGCGCCGTCCGGGCCTGCGCCCGCGGCCACAGGGTCCGCGCCCGGCGCACGCCGCACGCGGGGCCGTACGATCCCCGTCGCGAGCGCCGTGCCGCCCAGGATGACGGCGCACCCGGCGAGCGTCTGCGACGTGACGGCCTCGCCGAGGAACACGACGCCCCACACGATCCCAAACACCGGGATCAGGAACGTGACCGCGATCGCCCTCGCCGGGCCGACGTGCGCGATCAGCCGGAAGTAGAGGATGTACGCGGCGGCGGTGCAGCCGAGCGCGAGCGCCACAACCGCGAGCCACGCGCCCGCGGGAGGGTTCGCGCGCGGCCACTCCCACGCGGCCACAGGGGCGAGGACGAGCGCGGCAGCGACCTGGCTGCCGGCCGCGATCGCCAACGGGTCCACCGCGGTGAGGCGCTTCTTCGCGTAGTTCGCGGCGATTCCGTGGAGCAGCGTCGCGACGAGCGCCGCCGCGACCGCCATTCCCGACCCGCCGGGCTTGAACGACGCGTGGCCCCATACGAGGACGACGACGCCCCCGAACCCGACGGCCAGACCGGCGACGCGAACAGCGGACAGCCGGTCGCGCAGCCAGACGAACGCCACGACCGCTCCGAACAGCGGCGCCGTGGCGTTCAGCACCGACGCGAACCCTGCCGTGACCGAAAGCGTCGAGAACGCGAGCAGCGAGAAGGGAAGCGCGGAGTTGATCGTCCCGACGACCGCGATCGCGGCTGCGTGCCGCCGTATCGCTCCCAGCCCGCCTCGGAGCGCGGCGACTGGCAGCAGCGCGAGCGCCGCGATCCCGACGCGCAGCTCGATCAGCGGTACCGGGCCGAAGCTGGGCGCGGCGATGCGCATGAACAGGAACGACCCGCCCCACAGGGCGGCCAGCACGAGCAGCTCGACGGCGTCGCGTGGTTTCATCGTGATCCCTTCGTCTCGGTCGGGTCGGTTCGAGCGGGTCAGAGGAACGCGGCCGCGGCCCCGGCGGAGTGGAGCAGGCAGCTCGCCTCGAGGGCGAGCAGGGCGCGCTTGCGCTCCAGCCCGCCGGCGTACCCGGTGAGTGCCCCGCCGGCGCCGACGACGCGGTGGCACGGGACGATGATCGAGATCGGGTTCCGCCCGGTCGCGGCGCCCACCGCCCGGACCGCGCGGCCGTCTCCGGCGCGCTCGGCGAGCGCCCGATACGTCGTCGTGTCGCCGTACGGTACCGTGCGGATCGCGTCCCACACGGCGCGCTGGAACGGCGTGCCCCGGAGGGCGAGGGGGACGCCGAACTCGCGGCGCCTTCCCGCCGCGTACTCGCCCAGCTGGCGCTCCACCGCTGTGAACACAGGGAGGCCCGGCGAACGCCTCCAGTCGTCGGCGGGAGCCGGCGCGTGCCGGCCGCCGGGGTAGTAGAGCCCCGTCAGGGTCGCGCCCTCGGCCGTCAGCAGCAGCGGCCCCCACGGGCTCGAGATCTCCGTGTAGTGCGTCACCGTTCCCCCTCCCGGGAGCTCCAGAGGTGCATGACGGCGTACGCCCGCCACGGCCGCCACGCCTCGGCCGATTCGAGCGCAGCCGCAGGCGAGGCGGTGCGGAGCGCCTTCCGGACGCCGAGGTCCGTGTGCGGAAATGCGTCCGGCCACGACAGGGCGCGCATCGCGATGTACTGCGCGGTCCACTCGCCGACGCCCGGCATAGCCCGGAGCGCGGCCAGCGTGGGCTCGACGTCCGCGGCCGGCTCCAGGCGCAGCATGCCGGAGACGATCGCCCGGGCCAGTCCGATGATCGACCTCGCCCTCGCCGCGACGACGCCCAGCTCCGCGATCTCGGCGACGCGCAGACCCGCGATCGTCTCCGGCGCCGGGAACGTCGCGTCGAGCTCGGGGAACGGGGTCGCGACCCGCTCGCCGAACGCGCCGACGAACCTGCCCGCGAGAGTCCGCGCGGCCTTGACCGTGACCTGCTGGCTCAGGACGGCGCGGACCGCGAGCTCGAACCCGTCGAACGCCCCGGGCACGCGGAGCCCGGGGCGCGATGCCGCGAGGCGGCCGAGCGTGCGGGCGACCTCGATCGGGTCGCACGAGAGGTCGAACAACCTCCGGACGCGAGTGAGCACCTGCGGCAGCGCTTTGAGGAGCGCGGAATCCACGGTCACGGAGAGCGCGGCGCGCCCGCGGTCCGGACGGACCACGACCCACCCCCTCACCGCCTTCCCTTGACGGACCACGCGGACCGTCCGCCGGTAGCAACCGTCGCGGACGTCCTCGACACCGGCCACGGCGCGCTCCCCGAGGAACGCTGCCATCGCGTCCCAGTCGAAAGGCGGGCGGTAGCACAGCCGCAGCTCGAGGCCGTCGGGTCGCACGCGCGCCCCAGTCTCCTTCCGCAGCGCCGTCGGGCTCAGCCGGTACCGCGACCGGAACAGCGCGTTGAACCGCCGCAGGCTCGCGAACCCGCTCGCCATCGCGACCTCGATCACCCGCAGCGACGTGTCGGTGAGGAGGCGCTTCGCGAGCAGCAGCCGCTGCGTCTGGGCGTACTGAACGGGGGAGACCCCGTACTCGGCCTGGAAGACGCGCCGCAGGTGCCTGTCGGTGACGCCGAGCCGCCCGGCGAGCGCCTCGACCGGGTCGTCGTTGAGCGCGCCGTTCTCGATCAGGTCCGCCGCGGAGTGGGCGATGCGCGTCCGCGCGTCCACGCTCGCGTTCCCGGGCGCCAGCTCCGGGCGGCACCGCAGGCACGGTCGGTACCCGGCCGCCTCCGCAGCCGCGGCGCTGGGGTAGTACCGGCAGTTCTCGCGCCTCGGCGTCCGCGCCGTGCACACCGGTCGGCAGTAGGTCCCGGTCGACGAGACGCCGACGAAGAAACGCCCGTCGAAACGAGGGTCCCGCGAGCGGAGCGCCTGGTAGCGGGGGTCGTGGTCGCTTCTCACGCGGACAGTATCGGTCGCGCCGGCCCGGAATGCTCGCCGTTTTCGGACATCGACGTGGGGCACCGGTCCGGGTTGGGTCCCGATGTTGCGACGGGTTCGGCCGGAGCTGCGGTCGGCCTGCGCCGTCGCCGCGCCGCTCCGGGGGAGGGGTTCGCCGGCTCCTTGCGGCCTATCTCGAACGGACGCCAGGCTTCGTGACGTATGTCGCACCCGGCACGGCAAGGACCTCGTCGCGGATGGAGGCGAGGGCAACGCGGTCGTTCCTGAGGTGTCCATCGAGGAACGCCAGCACGGCCCGATACGCGTGCTGATTCACGGCGAACCCGATCTCCCGCGTGTGGCTGCCGCTGCCGGGCGGCTGCGGGATGCGGAGCTGTCGCGCGATCGTCGCCCACTCGGTGAAGTCGCCGTGCCAGGCCTCGCGGAACACTCCCAAGGTGCGGTCGGCACCGGCGAGCGAGTCGAGGACGGCAGGGTCGAGCTCCGCACCCTGCGAGCCGGCTGCCCGTCGCACGTCGAGGATCGGGCAGCGGACCGCATCGGGTCTCCAGGTCGCCATGCTCCGGATCACGCGGGCTCCCGAAACCGTGCCGTACGAACCGTCGAGCGAGACGACGGCGCCGGTGCCGGCGATCCTACACGCGAGCAGGAGCGCAACCTCGGCGCCTGCGCTGTGGCCCGCGACGGCGAGATGCGCGGCGTCGACCTGCGGCAGCCGCCGCAGCGCTCCCAGAGCGAAGACGCAGTCCTGCCCCCTGAGCTCCAGGTCCGGCGGCGAACTCCCGAGTTCGAGGTTCGTCGCTGCGGGACCGATCTGCATGAGCGTCGCGACGACGTAGCCGTGGCTCGCGAGGTACTCGGCAAGAACAGCGCCCGCGTCGGAGCGCGCCGCCTTCCCGCTGGCGTACAGCACGAGCGGAAAAGCGCCGCCCGCCGGCGCGCCCTCCCAGTACGCGGCGGTAGGCGTCGCGGCCAGCCGATCGAACACGTCCTTGGCGTGCGGCGTGAGCTCCGCGAGGTCGGCCAACCACGAGGCCCGCTCCGCCGCGGCGATCTCCGTCTCGAGCTCGCGAAAGCCGGACGGTCCGCGGGAGGCGAGGTACGCGCCGTACGGCATTGGGCGCGCCTGCGATCCCGGCTTCGCGCCCGGGTACCACACGTAAACGCGGACGGGTCGGCCTATGGCAGCCGCTGCGCCGCCATCCCGCGACCACGGGCGGGTCGGGTCGCGCAGGTACAGAACTCGGAAGCCGACGGCGTACCGGCCGGGTGCAAGGTCGCCCCAGAACAGCGGAGGCGGAGGCGTCATGGCCCACGCGCTCGCGGCAGAAGCTGCGAGCACAGAGGCTGCGAGCACGCGACGGCACGCCGGCGGCCTCCGCTCGGCCCGCCGCCTTGCCGGAGGCGCGCCCTCACCGGTCGCGACGTTCCGGCGCTCCGTGCGTGTCGCGGGCCGCGCCCGGCCGCCCTTCATCGGACCCCGTCGGGCTCCGCGACCGGCGCGCCGTCCAGCTTGTACACCGTGCCGCCTTTCATGACGAATCTCACGTCCTGCAGCCGCGTCACGTCGGCGACGGGGTCTCCGTTCACGGCGATGACGTCGGCGTACGCTCCGGGCGCGACGACGCCGAGGTTGCCCTGCTGCCGGAGCAACTCCGCCGCGTGGGTCGTGGCCGCCTGGATCGCGAACATCGCCGGGATCCCGGCCTGGACCATGAGCGCGAACTCGCGGGCGTTCTCGCCGTGCGGGAACACGCCGGCATCCGTCCCGAACGCGATCTTGACTCCGGCGCGGTAGACGCGGCCCGCGGTTCCGAGAATCCTCGGCCCGATCGCCCTCGCCTTGGCTGCCACCTGGGGCGGGTAGTACCCGGGCTTGGACGCCATGTCCGCGACGAACGTGCCGGCGAGGATCGTCGGCACGAACCACGTTCCGTGCTGCTTCATGAGGGCGAGGTCGGCGTCGTCGGCGTACGTCCCGTGCTCGATCGAGTCGACCCCGCCGATCACGGCGCGGCGGATCGCCTCGGCGCCGTGCGCGTGCGCCGCGACGGTGAATCCGTAGTCGTGCGCGGCGGCCACGGCCGCCGCGATCTCCGCTTCCGTCAGCTGCGGGTTCTCGCCGCTCAGCCCCTCGTCGAGGACGCCACCGGACGGCATGATCTTGATGAGGTCCACGCCGTCCTTGTAGTGCTGGCGCACCGCCTTCCAGGCGTCGTCGGGGCCGTTGATGATGCCGACCAGGGGCCCCGGGTCGCCCTCGAGGTCCATGCGGGACCCGTTCGACCAGTCCGCGTGCCCGCCGGTCGAGCCGATCGGCCGGCCCGCGACGAACATCCGCGGCCCGGCCACGATCCCCGCGTTGATCGCGTTGCGCAGCGCGATCGACTCGTTCTGAACGTCCCCGAGGTTCCGGACCGTCGTGAAGCCGGCGAGCAGCGTCCGCCTCGCGTACGCCGTCGACCGGATCGCGTAGTCGGCCGGGTTCAGCCGGAACCGGTCGGAGTACGTGGTCGGACCGAACTGCATCGTCAGGTGCGCGTGCGAGTCGATCAGGCCGGGGAGGCACGTCAGGCCCGCGAGGTCCACGTACCGGAACGCCGCCCCGCGCTGCTTGGCCGCTCTCTCGAGCGCCGGGCGGTCGGCGCCGCCGGACCGGACTTCGCGAACGCGGTCGCCCTCGACGACGATCGTGCTTTCGCCGCGGGTCGTGCCCTCGACCGGGTCGAGCAGCCTCCCGCAGTGGACGACGACCTCGGCCGGCGGCGCGACCGGCGCCGTCTGCGCGGTCGCACACGGCGCCGCGAGCGCGGCGGCCGCCATCGCGGAGGCCCAAACCGGTGTTCGGTGGTGCATGCGAGTCCCCCTACCTTCGAGAGGAGAACAACAACGGTGGGCGCCGCGATGTTCCAGCGGGAGACCCGGGCGCGGCCCTGCCAGGGCGGTCGGTTCCTCCGACGGCACGAACGACACGGGCCCGGGCGCTAGACGCCTGGGGGGCCGCCGTGGATCGGCGGCGGCTGGGGGATGTGGAGGATCGTGAAGCTCGACTCCATCCGGACGACCGTGTACGGGTTCCAGGTGGACATCGTGAAGTCGATCGTCAGGGTGTCGCCGCTCACCCTGGAGAACCGCTCGATCATGTACGGAGCGAAGACCGTCCCCGGCGTCTTGCTCGGGTTGTTTCCCTGCTCCTCGCCGGCCATCGGCCCGGCGGGGCCCGGCGTGCTCGGGTCCACGGCGCAGGAGCCCTTGCCGGCGTGGATAAACGTGCCGAACCCGCCGTCTGCGCACGGATCGTAGATCGTCTGGGCCGCGCTCCACGGCCCCCACGGCTCGGGCGCGTAGCGGAAGAACACGTTGCGGCCGGCGCCGGAGCCGGTCTGGTCCGCCGCGTCGTACGTCATCAGCCAGACGCCGAGCTGTTCCACGTAGCTTACGGAGACATTCCCGATCGTTGACGGCTGCTGGTCGTCCGTCACGACCGGCTGCGCCGCCGCCTCGGCGTCGCTGTTCCAACTCGGCGCCAGATCGGTCCAGATCGGGGTGTTGTTCGAGCTCAGGCCCACGAAGTAGCGCACGTTCTTCAGGGTCTCGAAGTCCTTCCTCGGGACGATCGCGAGGTAGACGTCGCTGTCGCGGAAGTGCCCGACGCCGAAGATCACGATCGTCGGCTCCGTGTAGGGGCCCACCCGCAGCGGGTAGTCGTGCATCGAGGTGAACACGAAATGCCCGCCCTGAGCGACGTACGAGATCGGGCGCAGGAGGGGGAAGGTGTCGGAGGCGGGATCGTAGCGTACGAGCACCGAGTAGTTGTTCGCATGCGTGCACAGGGGCTGAGGCGTGCACGTCGGCTCCGAACCGGAGCTGTAGACGATGTAGATGTGGCCGCCGACGCTGATCCCGGAGTTGGGGATGTCATCGCCGCCTGTGGGGACGGCCTGAACACCGTCGGCGTTCACCGGCACGACGAAGAGCGGAAGGCCGGTCTGCTTGTCCATGAAGAAGTGAATATTGAGCGCGCGGTTCGGGTCGGTCGTCGTGCTCCACGCGAACGGGTCCTTGCCGTGGTAGTTCCATTGGGAGCTCGCCGGGAAGACGACCTGCCCCGTGCCGGGATCGACGTAGGCGGCACCCTCCGGCTCGCCGTCGTACGTGCCGTACGCGAACGTGTCTCCGAAGAGGAAGATGCGCTCGTGGCGGTCGGCCGCCTTGTCGAAGTGCTCAAACGAGTACCCCAGCCCGTTGGCGAGCACGTCGTACCGGCTCCACGTCTGGCTCCTGGTTGGCACGCCGGTCTCCCAGTCCTAATCGCCGATGATCTGCTCGACCTTGTGGGTACCCGTCCAGACGAGCGCGACCGAGTCGGCCGCCCTGGTGGGCACGACACACGCGCCGGCTGCCAGCAACGCCAGCGTCAAGATGCGCAAGGCGGGCCTAGTCACCCGCCGCCCGACAGGGCCCTCTGGATCCGTGAACTTGGCGCTCGACCCAAACCGGCGATTCGACGTCTGGCAGTCACTCACGCGCTACCTCCGATGGAACGGTGTGTCAGGTCGGGCAACACCCCGCCGCGCGCCGGAGATTCCCGGTCCGCGGACCGCTCGGGCCGCCGCAGGAGGACGGGCGGGGCCGACGTTGCCCCGCCCGCTCGAGCCGTACCGAGGGTGAATCCTGGCCGGCCCGGAACGCACCCGTCCTTGGCCGCCGCCGAGGCGGCGGAAGGCGATCAGTTCAGACGGGAGGCCAGGGCGATCCCAAGCACGGCGATCGCGGCCATGAACACGGCCAAGCCGAGCCACCCGAGCGCGGGGATCGGTTCGACCGGCGCGACGCTGCACACCCCCGCCCACGAGAGGGCGTTGCTGAACAGCGTCCGCTCGTTCGCGCCGGCGAGGCTGCCATACACGTTGAAGCCGATGTAGACCGCTCGCCCGCTGCCCACGAGCTCGGAGCTGACCACGCGGGTGTACGTGGTCGAGTTGTACGTCGCCTCGACGACATCGGGCAGCGCCGTGTTGGTCGCCCACCCGATGTAGTCCGAGCCGCTAGTGTCGTACGCCCAGAAGCCGTGACCCGTCCACGAAGCCGGCAACCCCGTCGCGAGCGGGCTGCTGGGGTCGGTGACCGTGAGCGTGATCGGGGCGCCCTCCGTGATGTTCGTGAAGGCGTTGGCGAAGTACTCGGGCCAGTCGCCGAGCTGGATGTACCCCTTGCCCGAGTTGAGCCACGTCGTGACGTCCGAGTTGTTGAGGTTGCTGGCGCCGTAGCGGTCGATGATCACGGTCGCGTTGGCCGCCTGGGCGGCGGCGACCGAGCCGACGTCCACGTAGAGGAGCCCCATCTCGATCAGTGTCGTGTGGAGCTGGTCGAGCTCGATACCGGGCCCGGCGGCGACCGCGACGATGCACGGCGGCTCCACCTGGCCGGACGCCGCGCCGGCGAGGCCGAGGACGCACAACACGCTCACGGCGACGTACGACAGGCGCTTTCCGTTCATCTCTCCTCCTCGGCAGCGGCGCGCCGGGGCATCCGGACCCCCGCGTCGCCGTATTGAATCGATGACTTCCGAGCTGCTGAGTCGAAGCCTACCACGACGGGGAGACGTGTCAACGCCGGCGCCCGCCAGCCGCACCCGGCCGGCCTACTACCCGGGCTCCGGTGGCGTTCGCGCGTCCGGCGCGCCGGATCGCGGGGCGTCGCGCGAGCGTCGCGCCCGTTGCGATCGCGCCGACGGGCGGGGCCGACGTCGCCCCGCCCGCTCGGGTCGTGCCGGCGGCGAGTCCTACTGACCCTGGGCGCACCCGCTCGCCGCGTTGGACCACTCCTCCTGCAGCTGCCACACGGTGCCGTTACTCAGCGTCACCGCACCCGCGAACAGCCACGCGCACTTGTCGCCGATCTCGGCGCCCTGCCGGTCGTACCACGCGCTGCCGCGCGGGTCCGTGATCGTCTCCTCGAGCTCGTGGGCCGTGACGTTCGCGAGCGCCCGCATCCCTTGCGACCCGCCGACGCCGTAGAGGTTGCCCGGGTCGCACCCGGCCACCCCGGTGATGTTGGGCATGTACGCCACCTGGATCGGCTTGCTGCCGCAACTGCCCCAGGTGTGGTACGCGCAGTAATTGACGTTGCCGGCGGTTGTGTCGGTGTAGACGAGGTAGAGCGTGTTGGGATCGGGGTTGTTGCCGACCACACTGCACGCCTCCGCGATCACCTGCGAGGTCGACAGCGCGCTCGATGGTGCCGTCGTGCCGTCGATGGCGTGGCCGTAGTACGTAGACCCCGCGCCGATGTAGAGCCGGGTCGTCCCGGAGATCTCGTAGTACTGCGTCGTGATCCCGGCGTAGTTGCTGGCCCCGAATCCGCCGAAGAACGAGTCGAGACCCGTGATGATATCCCCCGTGTACGTGGGCCACGAGCTGCCCCAGAAGATCGCCTCGGTCTTGTTGGCCAGCAGGACGGGGCCGTTGTGGTACGTCATGTTCGACGTGCGCCGCGCGCCGCCCCTTGCGTACCCCTGCTTGAAATGCACGATCGCGGGCGGCTCGTTCGTGACGAACACCTCCATGCCTGGAACGAACGCGACGACGCGGTTCCCCTCCGCATCGGCGAGGAACAGCGGCTGGTTCGGATCGTAGTTCGAGCCGACCAGCCCCAGCGGGTCGTTGACGCGGGCCAGCACCTGCCCGTTCCGAATCCACTCCGCCTCGCCGCCGCCGATCCCGACCAGCTCGTCGCCCGCGGCGAACGCGGTCCAGTCCCCGGTTTGGGGGTGGAGCTGAACCCGCAGGCCCGCGGCGTGGGCCGCGGCCGCGAGACCGAGGACGAGGAGAACCGCACACGTTTTCGTCACCATCCGCATCGGATAGCCCTTCCTTTCTTGGGACATTTGGCACACGGAACGCCTCCGCGGTGGTGAGAATTCCGCCGGAGCTCGCGCGATCGCCGGCGTCGTCGCGACGGGGAGGCCGGGGCGCGCCGCTACGCCGGCTCGGGCTGCAGGTCCTCGAGCCTCTCGATGCGGGTGAGCGCCGGGAACAGCGGGGGCCAGGCCACCGCCAGGGCGATCGTGAGCGCGCCGCCGGCGACGCACGCGGGCACCGCGCCGAGCAGCGCGGCCGCCGCGCCCGACTCGAACGCCCCGAGCTGGTTGGAGGCGCTGATGAACACCATCTCGACCGCGTTCACGCGCCCGCGCAGCTCGTTCGGCGTCGCGAGGGCCCCGATGGTGGCGCGGATGTTCATGCTGATCATGTCGACGAAGCCGCTGGCCGCCAGGGCCGCGAGCGAGAGCGGGAACGACCGAGACACGCCGAACACGATCATGGTCGCGCCGAACGCGGCGACCACCGCGAACAGCACGCGTCCGGCGCGCCGCGTCGCGGGGCGTCGCGCGAGCATCACGCCCGCGGCGATCGCGCCGACGGCCGGCGCGGCGCGCAGCAGGCCGAGACCTCCGGTCCCCACGTGGAGGATCGAGCGTGCGAACAGGGGAGCGAGCGCCACCTGGCCGCCGAACAGCACCGCGAAGAGATCGAGCGAGATGGCGCCGAGCAGGACCGGCGTCCGGCGAACGAACGCGACCCCGGCGAGAAGGCTCTTCCAGTCGGGCGCGCCGCCGCTCGAAGCGCGCGTTCGAGCGGATGCGGAGCGGAGCCCCACCGTGCACGCGAGCGCGAGGACCATCAGCCCGCACGCCGCGGCGTACGGGAGCTCCGGCCGCACGTAGAAGATGAACCCGCCGAGCGCGGGGCCCGCGACGGTCGCGATCTGCAGCCCCATCGAGCGGAGCGCCATCGCGCCGGCGAGAGCGTCGGTGGGCACGAGCGTCGGCGGCAGCGCGCGGGCGGCCGGGCTGCCGATCGCGTTGGCGACCCCGGTCGCCGCGGCGAGCGCGACGAACGGCCACAACCTGCGGGCTCCCGCGACAGTGACTGCCGTCAGCGCGGCCATCACCGTCATGTTGAGCACGAGGGCGCCCGCGAACACGAGCCTCCGCGGGAGCCGGTCCGCCAGATGACCGGCGGGGAGCGCGAGGAGCGGCAACGGGACGAACCCCGCCAGTCCGATGAGCCCGAGGTCGAACGCGCTCTGGCGGATGTCGTACACCTGCCACCCGACGATCACGCTTGCCATCTGAGTGCCGAGCCCCATCGCCAGCGACGCCACCCAGAGGAGGGCGAAGTCCCGGTGGTGCAGGGCCGCCGGCAGGCGCTGTCGGATCATCGAGGTGAGCTTCATGCCCGTGTTGGCCGGACCGGCGCGGATGCACCCCCCCGACGTCTCGGTCCGGCGCGCCCGAGTGTAGGTGCGCCCGGACCCGTGTCAAGGCGTCGGCGCGCCGCCCCGCCTCGCCCCGGCGCCCCGTTCAGCGCAGGCCCGCCTCCCGCACCTCGCGCACGCGGCCCGACCTCGTCCGCAGGTCGAGGGACAGCATGCCGCGCCCGAGCACGCCGTCGCGGGTGGCGTCCGTGAGCTCGATGTTCCCCTTGTCGAGCCGGACGACGACGCGCTTGAACCGCCCCGCGGGGACGCGGATCGCTGCCGAGCCGTCGAGGTCCGTGAACCATCCCCGCTGCTCGATCCGGTATTCCAGCGTCGCGACGGGGCCGGCGACGAACCGGGCGGAGGCGTGCAGACGGCTGGTGGGGAGGCCGAAACCGTGCAGCTCGCCCGACACCGAAACCTCGCCCTCGGGTATGTCGACGAGCGTGATCTCGACGTTGGCGGTCGACGCCGAGACCTCGAACACCTCGGGCACGCCCGGGAGCGACGAGAGGGGAACCCGCGCCGAGAGCGGCGTCCCGTGGGGCGTGACGAACACCGCCAGCAGCACGGCGACGCCGCCGAGCACCGCCAGCGCCACGAGCGCGCGCTGCGATCGGAGCGCCGGCCGCGACGAGGACCCGGCGGCGCGCACCTCCCAGGCGGGAACCCGCAGCACGTAGTGGTAGAGAGCGTGCGCCACGCCGAGCGCAATGAGCGCGGACCAGACGGCGTCCGACAGGAAGTGCCCGCCGGCCGCCATGCGTCCGATCCCGAGCGCGGTTCCGGTGACGAACCCGGCACCTGCGGAGAGGAGCGCCACCCGGGGCCTCCTGCGCCGCCAGATCCACCAGCCGAGGGCGTAGAGGAACCCGACGGAGCAATGGCCGCACGGGAACGACGCCCCGCCCTCGCCTCGAAGAGGCGCGGCCGCGTAGTGCATCGCGCCGCCGAACTCGACGACGTCCCGCGGGCGCGGTCGGTTCCAGTGGTCCTTGAACACGCCGTTGATGAGGATGCCGGGCCCGAGGACGACGCTCGCGAGCACGAACACGGCGCGCCGCCGCCACTCCTCGCGGCGCCGGGCGACGCCCGCGGCAAGCCCGGCGAGGCCGGCGAGGACGAGCGACGCCGTCACCCACGGGGCGAGGCGGTAGAGGACCGACCAGGGGAATCGCGTCGCGAACGGCCAGTGGTTCAACGCGTCGGGCCGGTAGAACACGCTCGAGGCCACAATGTCGAGCGGTGTCACGGCGAACACGACGGTGGCGGTCGCGCAGAGGCCGAGGAACACGACGAGGTCGCGCCGCCACCGCCGCGAGCGCGGGGGCGACCCGCCGCTCACCAGGATGCCGACCCGCTCACGCCGACCACGCCGGGCCCGAGCATCGGCTGCAGCGCGATCGAGCGGGCGCCGTCCGGGGAGTTGCGCCGGCTCACCCAGTTCCCCACCGTGCAGCCGATGAGCGCGCCCGCGACGACGTCCGAGGCCCAGTGCGCGTTGAGCACCATCCGCTCCCACCCGACCAGGCCGGCGAGCCCCCACGCGAGGCCGCGCACCACCGGGCTGGATGTGTGGTTGGAGACCACGGCCGCGATCGTGAACGCCTCGGTGGCCTCGCCGGAGGGGAACGACTGCCCCTTCGAGATCGGCTCGAACGCGCCGTCGCCCGCGTTCGGCCGCTGGCGGCCCGCGAGCTCCTTGACGGCCGGCGCGACGAGCGCGCCGGCGAAGAGGCTCGCCTCGACGCCGTCGGCACCGGTGTCGGCGAGGCTCGCGTCGCCCGAGAGCTCCCCAACGCCGAGGAGGACGCCCATCGCGGCCACTCCGCCCCACGTCCCAAGCGGTCGGATCCGATTGGCGAAGTTTCGCGCGGACACCGAGGCATGCCCCTGGACCGTGTTGCGGATGCGCGCGTCGAATGCGCTCACCAGGCCGACCACGCCGACGCCGACGGCCAGGTGGGTCCAGTCGTGCGAGTCGAACGCGAGCGGCCGCCTCACGAGCGCGCCGAGGTCCTGCCACACCCGGTGCGGGTACTCGGTGATCCGCGGCACCGCTGCGGCCGCCGGCCGGGTCGGCACGGCGTCGGCCTCGACCGCCGGGTCGGGTGCCTCCCCGGGCGGCGCTGCGGGAGCCAGGAGGGCCGGATCCGCGCCCAGGCCGAAGACGGCCGGCGGCGGCTCCGGCCACGCGGCCTCGAACGGTCGCACGGCCTCGGCGCGGCCGGAGAGGCCGAGCGTCAGCGCGGGCTCCCCGGCCGGCACGAGCCGCGGGACGGCGCACGTCGCGGCGATCGCAAGGAGAAGGGGAACGAAGCTCCGGAATCGGGGCACCCGCGCGCCGGTCGAACGGGCTCGAACCATCTCGCCTCCCTCCGCGGCCACGCGTCGGTGCGCATCCTGGTGTTCTGCCGGTGGAACGCGGTACGACCGGCCGACATTCCGCCGCGACTCCGGACGACTGCGTGCGCAGACCGCAGGTGGCCCTCGCACGCGCGACCGTCGCCGCGCGGGGGTTCGGCGAAATAGGGGCGACAGGGACGCCGTTGCTCATCCTCGAGGTGAACGTCCAATGAACCTCTCGTCCGATCGCGCGAACAGCGGCGCCGCTCGTGCCACCAGGGGCTTGGCTGGGCGGCTCCACCTCGCCGCGCGCACGGCGGCGGCGACCGCCCTGTCCGCGGCGCTCGCGACCCCCGCTGCGGTCGCCGGGGGAGACACGCAGTGGTTCTCGGCGTGGACCGCTCCGCCTGTCGAGCGGCTCACGACCCCCGCAATGGGCGGCACCAGCGTCAGGATGGTCGTCCGGCCTACGGTTTCCGGCGACGCCGTCCGCGTCACGCTCGAGAACGCACTCGGCCGAGGCGCCGTCGTGTTCGCTTCGGCATACATCGGCCGCATCTTGGACGGCGCGGCGCTGGTGCCCGGGTCGAACTCCCGCCTCACGTTCGGCGGGCACCCCGGCCTCACCCTCGCGGCGGGCGCCGGTGCGACCAGCGACCCGCTGCCGTTCCCGGTCGAGGCGGTCGGCCGCTACGCAGTGAGTCTCGACGTGACGTCCGCGTCGGACATCTCCGCCCACTCCCTCGGCCTCGTAACCAACTACATGACAGCCGGCGCACACGCGAGCGACGAGACGGGAGCGGGGTTCGCGCCGGTGCCGAACAACGATCGCGGGACGAGCGAAGGCCCCACGTTCCCGTTCTACTGGGTCACCGCGCTCGACGTGAGGTCGGGTGCGACGACGGGCACGATCGTGGCGCTCGGGGACTCGATCACCGACGGGGAGTGCAGCACGCGGACCGACGGCGGCGGCGGGAGCGGCGTTGTGACGCCGGATCTCTACAACCGGTGGACGGACGTGCTGGCGGGTCGGCTGGCGGAGCTGCCGTCCAACCGCTCGAAGGCGGTCGCCGACGAGGGGATCGCCGGCAACCGCGTCGCGAGCGGGGGCACCGGGCCGCCGGCGCTCGCGCGGATCGGCGACGACGTGCTCGGCCGGTCCGGCGCCACCCACGTGGTGTTCCTCGAGGGGACGAACGACATCGCGAACGGCGCCACCGCGGCCGCCGTGACCGCAGCCGACCAGCAGATCATCGACCAGGCGCACGCCGCCGGGATGCGGGTCGTCGGCGCGACGATCATCCCGCGGGGCGGCTCGAACGGCTGGACCAACGCCATGGAGCAGCAGCGGGTGTCGCTCAACGACTGGTTGCGCCATCAGGCGAACTTCGACGCCCTTGTCGACTTCGACGAGCTCATGCAAGGTCCGGTGAACCCGGCCAACAACTCCGTGGCGATCCGGCCCGAGTGGAGCTGCTACGACGGCGTCCATCCGAACGCCGCCGGATACCAGGCGATGGGCGAGTTCATCGACCCGATCGTCTTCGAGGAGCCCGGGGCCGGCGCGCCTGAGCTGGCGCTGACCTGGGTCCCGGGATCGTCGGTGAAGCTCGAGCAGCTGATCGGGGACATCGACTACCAGACGAAGGCGCCCACGCTCAGCCTGACGAAGAGCCGCTACAGCGTCGCGGGGACCGACCTCGGCTACTCGTTCCAGCACGGGGACGAGCTCGTCTTCCTCTTCGGCGACACGCTCGGCTTCGGCGCCGGCGACACCATGGCGCACAGCGCGATCGGCGACCCCGAGGCCGGCCTCGTCCTCGACTTCTTCACCAAGAGCGACGGCTCGACGCTCCTCGTTCAGCCGCCCGGCGTCGCCATGGGACCTTTCGAGGTCCCCGACTCCGGGATCAGCGTCGCGGACAAGACGTACGTCGTTTGCAAGACCAACCACTCGACCGACCCCAACAACCCGACCGACACGTCGGTGCTCACACGCTTCGACGAGACGACCGGCCAGTTCACGGTCGTGCGCCAGGTGTCCCAGCTCCCCGGGGGCAAGTTCGTCGAGATCGCTCTCCGCGAGGTGCCTGCCGGCTACGCCGCCGCCCAGCCCTCGATCCTCATGTGGGGCTCCGGCGTCTATCGCGCGAGCGACGTCTATCTCGCCACGGTGCCGACGAGCGCGTTCGAGACCGGAACGGGGACGCAGTACTTCACGGGGCTGACGGATGGCCAGCCGACGTGGGGCACGACGGAAGCGAGCGCCGTGCCGGTGGTGCTCGACGGGACGGTCGGCAACGTCTCCGTGACGTACGCTCCTTCGGTCGGCCTGTGGCTCATGACCTACGACTCGCGGGCGAGCTCGACGAAGGGCATCGTCCTCCGCTACGCACAGGCGCCGTGGGGACCGTGGAGCCCGCCTCAGGTGATCTTCGACCCGAAGCGCGACGGGGCGTACGGCATCTTCATCCACGACCCGAGCCTGGTCCCCGACGACGGCCTCGACGGCCCCACAATCGGGAGCGCAGACCCCCACACAACGGCGGGCGGGGACTACGCGCCATACGTGATCGAGCGGTTCACCAAGCTGGAGGGCGGCTTGTTGTCGATCTACTACACGATGTCCACCTGGAACCCCTACACGGTCGTCCTCATGCGGTCCCGGCTGAGGGTCACGCTCGACCGCCCTCCGCGGCAGCACGTCCGCGCACTGGCTCACTGAGAGGTCGGCCCCGTCCCGGCGGGGTTGGCGCGGCGGCGGCTCCCCGGGTGGCTACGCCGGCGTGAGGTGGCGCCGGACGTGACGGGACTGGCCAGGCGGGGCGGCCGGCAGCTTCACCCGCCACGCCCCGCGGCCGTGGGTGAACGCGAAGAGGTACCTCGACCCGTCGTCACCCGTGCCGACGGTCAGGCACTCGGTGACGGCCGTCGCGAACCCGGTGTTCTCCACCTCCCAGCTCTCGCCGCCGTCCTCGGAGACGAACACGCCGACGTCGGTCCCGAGGAAGAGGCGCGAGCTCCGTCCAGGATCCGCGAGCACGCAGTGCACGGGCACGTCCGGGATCGGCGACGGACCCTCGGAGCCCACGCTCTCGAAGCTGCGGCCGCCGTCGCGGCTGCGGTACAGGTGCGCGCCGCCGAACCCGCCATAGGTTGCGTACACGACATCGGGATCGGACGGGTCGAATGCGACCCACGTGACGAACCCGGCGCGCGGGTCGTTTCTCTCCCAGGCGGTCGCCCCGTTGGTCGACCACGCCGAGTCCGAGACGAGGATCGTTCCGGAGTTCGTGCCGACGACGACGCGCTCCGACCGGCCGGGCGCGACCGCGACGGCGCTCGCCTGGCTGATGCCGTCGAAGCTCGCGCTCGCAGGCACCCACGACCCGGCCCCGTCGGGGGACCGCCAGAGCTGTTGCCCGCCGGTCCAGAGGCGGCCCGGGTCGTTCGGGTCCATCGCGAGCGGCGCGACGAAGAGGAACGACTCCCTGTCCGGGATCCCGCGGCGGCTGGGCACGAAATTCGTCCCGCCGTCCGTCGACTTCTGCAGGTCGAAGTACTGCGACTGGACGTATACGACCGACGGATCGCGCGGGTCGATCGCCACGTAGCCGCCGTCGCCGCCGTAGATCATCCGCCAGCGGTCGGGCCCCGAGATGTCGGCCCCGAGCACGGTGCCGTTGTCCTGGGTCCCGCCGAGGTACCGGGTCGCGCCGGGGAACACCGCGCCGTGGTAGAACTGCGTCACGCCGAGGCCGTGGTTGAGCGAGTAGAAGCGGACCGACGACCGCGACGCGTCGCAGAGGTCCTGCGCGGCTCCGGCGACGGGCCAGCGGGCGCCGTCGGTCCGGTACACGCCTCCGTCGCACGCCGCGAACATCGTCTGGTTCAACGTGCCGTCGAAGGCGGGGTGGAACACGATGTTGTGCTGGTCGGCGTGGACGAACGACGCCTGCTGTGGGTTCGCCCACCAGTACGAGGCGACGCCCCAGTTCCTGCCGCCGTCGTTGGACCGGAACAGGTCCACGCCCGCCGCCCAGACGATGTCGGGATCCAACGGGTCCACCGCGATGACGTTGCAGTACCACCCCATGTTGACGTACTCGTCCTGGTCGTCCCACTGGCAGCGCACGTAGTTCGCGGCGATCGGGTTCGTGAGGAGCAGGTTGTTCATCGGGTTCGTGTTCGTGTTACGGACCCTAGCCGACCACGACCCCGACGCTCCCTCGGCCGTGGATCGGAACACCGCGAACAGACCCTGCCCGTACGGGTTCGTCGCGCTGGGAGCGTTGCTCGCCGAGAGCGCGTAGACGACGCGCTGGTTGGAGGGCGCGATCGCCAGGGTGGTCCGGCCCATCCACGGCTCGGAGAGCACCCCCTCCCATGCCGCAGCGCCCTCGGCCGCCCGGCACCTGTAGACGGTGGCCTGGTCGAGCGTCCCGCACGAGGCGAAGATGAAGTCGCTCGAGGTGTCGGAACGCATCGCGAGGTCGAGGCAGCCCCCCTTGGCGCTCGTGGCGAGCACCCGCGTCCACGTGAGCCCCTCGTCGAGTGACCGCCAGACGCCCGTACGCGTCGCGGCGTAGATGCGGGCGGGGTCGAGCCGCGAGATGACGAGGTCGTTGACCCAGTAGAAGTCCTCCGACTCGGTGCTCGCGAGGCGAGACCACGTGGCGCCGGCGTCGCGGCTCACGAAGATCCCCGCGCCGCGGAGCGGGAGGCCTGTCCCCCGCACCTCCTCGCGGAAGTACCCTTCACCGGTCCCGCCGTATAGCACGTCGGGGTTCGCCGGGTTCATCGCGAGCGAGTTGAACGCGACGTTCGCGAGCTGGTCGGTCGCGGTCGCCCAGCTCACGCCGCCGTCGGAGGTCTTCCAGACGCCCCCGGAGACGCCCGAGACGTACATGACGTCAGGGCTGGAGGGGTTGATGACGAACCCGCGCATCCGCCCGCCGATGTTGCCGGGGCCCAGCGGCTGCCACGCCGGAAGCGCCGCGGCCTCGCGTGCGGCGCCCTGGGCCCGGGCCGCAGGCTCGAACGTCGCGTCGAGGACGAGGGAGTGGCGGGGCATCGCGAGCCGTTGCCGCTCCGCCCGCTCGTAGGCGGCGACCGGGTTGGTCGACGGGTCGAGCGGCCGGCGCTTGGCGCGGTAGTACATCTCCGCCTCGTCCGGCTGGTCGTGGCGTTCCGCGAGCTCCCCGCGCGCCGCGGAGGGGTGTGCCGGCACGGCCGCCCGGCGGGTGGCGCCGCCCCGGCAGCCGTCCAGTGCGAGCCCGGCCAGGGCGAGGCTGCAGATCGCCAGCACGCCGCCGCGCGGTCCCCGGAGGGCGCTGCGTCCCAGCGTCCGAGCGGGGCGTCCGCCCCGCGGCGCCGTTCCGCCCGCGGCGGCATGTTCGATGTCCTCAGGCGGCGGGAAAGGACAGGTCAGGGCGAAACCCGAGGTCATCAGGACCTCCCTCTGAGCAAGAGGCCGTTCCGCAGGCCTCCTATTCGCCCAACCACGCGCCGGCGCTCGGCCCGCGCCGCCTCCAGCCGAGGCGGCAACGCCGCGGCCGCACGACGACCCGCCGGCTCCCCGAAACCGCCAAACGCTGTACGTCTGCCCCGCCGAGCGCCTGGCGTTTGTACGAAACCGCGCCGCGGTGGTTTCGGCGCCTGGCCGGCGGCCTCGCGCCGCAGCTCCCACCCGTGTCGCCGGCCGGCTCAGCCGATCTTCGCGCCGCGCTCGGCGAGCAGCTCGCGCAGCACCGAGCGGTGGCAGCGCACCTCGTCCTCGCAGTAGCAGCCGACCGAGAAGTCCGAGGTGTGCGAGAGGGCCGCGAGCAGGTCGAGGGTGCGGCTGGCCAACGGCTCGGCCATCTCGGAGCGGAACCGCTTTCGGAACGCGGTCCACTCGCGTTCGCTTCGGGCCGCCTTGCCGAGCTTCATCGTCTCGACGCTCGGCGCGAGGTTCGGGAACCAGACGTCGTACCAGTTGTCCACGGCGAAGCGCGCCACCGGCACGCCGCGCGGCGGGCGCCGCACGGTGCCGATCCGGAGCCCCTCGCCGACGGCGCGGGGCGAGCCGAGGCGGACGATGCGAACCGTCATGAGCCCTCCGTCACCGATTCGATCCCTCGTGCGCCGACGCAGCGAGGTCATTCTCCATTCTAGGCGCGGCGGGGGGGAGCGGAATGCCGGCTCGGGCATCGGTTGCCCGGCGCGGCCGTTCGAGGGGGGCCGTGTGCCCCGACCGTGTCACCGTCCCCGGGAGACGTGACGGCGCACCACGTGGTCGGCGACGAGCGGGAGCTCGAGCACGGCCGGGTGGGCGTCGTCGAGCCGGAGGGTGACCTCCGCCGGCGTCGGGACGCCCCCGGGCGCGTCGGAAAGCGACGAGCCGTCCTGGAGGTTCACGTCGAACCGATCGTAGTTCGACGCTGCGACGTCGACCCGCAGGCGATGGCCGGCCGGGATGGTCGCCGCGAGCGAAGGGAGCTCGACCGCGACCTCGACGGGCACGCCGGGGGAGAGGAGCTCGCGGCTCCCGTACGAGTCCCGAAGCGAGGCGCGCCGGATGGAGTCCACGAGCAGCCATGAGTGCCCCGCCGGGTCGACGTCGGTCAGGCGCACTGCGAGGTCCGCGTCGACGGCGGTGCTGGCGATCCACGCCGTCGCGGTGGCGCGGCCCTCGATGCGGAGCGGCTGGGCGAGGATCGGCGTGGTGAACGTCAGCACGTCGCGGCGCGACTCGATCGGGGTCAGATCGCCCGGCCCCTGGGTCCAGCCAGTCGTCTGGATCAGGATCGCGCCGAAGAGCGTGGGCACGGGCGATGTCGGATCGCTCGTCCACGACACAGGGGCGGGAGACGAGGGCTGCACGGGCGCGAGCGTGCCGTCCTCGCCGAGCCTGAGCGCGGTCGTGACCGCCGGCGGCGGCCACGCGCCCGCCTCGCGCCAGACGTCGTCGTGGATCCTGAAGTACGTGACGAACGGCCACGCGTCGGCGCCGGTCGCCACACCGCGCAGGTAGAGATCGAAGAACGCGAGAGCGCGTCGCGCCGCCTCGCCCGCCGCGGCGGGGAACGAGAGCGCATTCTGGTCGGCCTCGTCGAGGTGGCTGTGGCTCCACGGCCCGACCAGGACCTTGGCGAGCCCGCGCGCGTGCGGGCCGCCCTCCGACTGGATCTCGGAGGCGGCGGCGAGCGTGAGGTCGGTCTCGTGGTCGTACCACCCAGACACGATCAGCATCGGGACGTCGATGTCGGAGCCCTTGATGCCCGCGGCCTCGACCGCCTGCCAGGCGAGGTCGTCGGTCGGGTGGGCGCGCACGAGCGCGTCGCCGCCGAACACCGTCGCGACGAACGTGTTCTTGTTGCGGGCGTAGACGCCGCCCGGGTAGTACAGCTCGTACGTGTCGCGCAGGTGGGCGACCTCCGGCACGGCGGCGCGGAGGTGCGGCGGGTGGGCGGCGGCGGTCTGGAACTGGACGACGCCGAGCGCGGAGGCGCCCCACGTGCCGACCCGGCCGTTCGAGAACGGCTGCGCGGCGATCCACTCCACCGTGTCGTAGCCGTCGAGACCGCGGTCGTACCCGGGTGACGCGGCGGCGGCCGACGCGAAGTACCCCCGCCAGTCGGTCACCACGAACGCATACTCAGGGCTGGCGAAGAGGGGGTCATCCCCTGCGCCCGAGAGCGCGGCCGCGAACAGGTTCTTGTTGTACGGCGTCTGGATCAGGATGACCGGCCAGCTCCCGGGACCCGGGAGGTAGACGTCGCCGGCGAGCGCGGCGCCGTCGCGCATCGGGATCGCCACCGTTTGGCGCGTGCGGGCGACGGCCGCGGTCGCGATGACGGCGCACGCACAGGCGACCCCGGCGCGCCGTGCGACGCGCCGGCGGGGAGTTGTGGCTGCGTGCATACGAACTTCGACGTTCCCGCGGTCGCGGGGTTGACAAGCTGTCGGCCGCGGGCGGGTCGCCCGGCGGCCTCCTCGCCGAGTGCGGCCAGCTGTCAACCCTTGACGTAGGCCAGCTTGGCGGCGATGCGGTCGTCCCGCACCGTGAACACGTCGATCCCTCGGAGACGCCACGGCTGCCCGGCCCGGACCTTGTGATACGTCCAGAGCACGACGGCTCGGTCGCCGCTCACGATGATCTCCTCCGCCTCGAACCGCGCGTCGGGGTTGTGCGCGAACCACTTGCGCCAGAACTCCGCGACGCCGGCCCTGCCCACGACTCTCTGGCCGTCCGGAGCCGGCGACGTGTCCTCGAAGACCGTGTCATCGGTCAGCAGGGGTCCGAGCGCGTCGGCGTCGTGGCGGTTGAACGCCCCGTTGAACCGCTCGACCACCGCCCGGGTCGCCGCCTCCTGCGACGCACGGTCACTCCTCTGGCCCATGTGAACCTCCGGCGCGCTCGCGGCGGCGTTCGAGCCGGCGAGCACGAGCGCAACGCCTGCGACGTGCAACGCGCAACCCCAGACACGCGGACCACGCACCGTCGTCAGTCTCCGGCAGCCATGCGAGTCTTCGCGCACCCGGCCTGAGCTCCCTCTCCTCAGTCGCCGACGACGCGCAGGCCGTAGGTGAGGAACGCCTCGCCGACCAGCGCGGCGTTGCCGCGGAGGCCGAAGTGCAGCGTCACGTCGTGCCGGAAGAACGCCGTCGCCTGGGCCTCGGTGAGGCCGTACAGCTGCATCAGCGTGGTCTTGCTGAGGAACCCGCCGATGCAGACGCGGGACTCGCTGAACCGGCGGAGCGCGGACTGGTTCACGTCGAGGCTTTGCGAGTCCTGATAGGTCGCGGCGAAGCTGGCCTCGAGCTTGCCGTTGAACGGAAGGCCCGTCGTCGGGTCGATGAGCGAGGGATCGCTCAGCACCGAGCTCTCGACCTCGACGTAGGGGATCAGGCGGAACGTTGCGTTCGGCTGGAAGACGCCGGTCGGGTTCTGGAAGGTGTAGAGGGCGATCGGCGTGAGCCAGTGGCAGAAGAGCGAGTGCGAGCTGCGGCCGGGGATCGTGAGGCGGCCGATGTCCGGAAGGTCGAAGGTGGTGGCCGCCGGTGCCGCGTTCAGCACGACGCAGCGGTCGTCGGGTCCGGGCGCCGGGTCGCCCGGTGCCGGCGTGCAGTCCGACAGCAGGCTCACGCTCCCGCTCTGGAGCAGGCCGTCGTACTGGACGTTGCGCCCGAACGAGTCGGTGTCGGCGCCACCGGGCGCCGGGGGCGCCGAGAGCGCGGTGGCGGCGAGCTCCGTGCGCATCGCCTTCACCTCGGCGCGGAACTCGGCGCGGTTGGCTGCGGTCTGGGCCAGGGCGACGCCCGCAGTGGCGCCCACAGCAACCAGCATGGTCAAGCAGCGCTTTATCGACATGACTGCCTCCTCTCGCGGGTCGGCCGTGACCGACCGCGATCCAACATCACCCACTGCTCTAGGTCCCCCAAGCTCCATTGAGATTGCGTCCTGCATTCTGGTATCCGGCGCGGCCGTTGTCAACCCCCAGCGACTCCCGTGTCCGGGGGTGGACCGTGGCGGGTCGTCTCGCCGCCTCGCCGGCCCGGACAAGCGAGGCCGGTCCGCTGGCGCGTTCGGGCATGCGGCGGACGGCTTCCGGTATCGGGCCGGCGGGTCTCGGCATTCCCAGTTGTGACGCAAGGCCCGATCGTGGAATCGGGTGGGTGGTTTCGGCCCACTCAGGGAGGGCGCGATGATCACGACCGCGGTAGTTCTGGCTGCCATGTGCGCACCGGGAGGCTCCACTGGTCCCGGCCAAGGGCTCGTCTCCAGGCCGGACCTCGTCGTTGCCGCGTCGTCCGTGGATCCGTCGCGGGTGGCAGCCGGAACCACGGTCACGGTGACATTCACGATCAGGAACACGGGAGACCGCGAGTCCGGCCCCAGCCACGTCCGGGTCGAGGCACGCCACACGACCGACCCGAGCGCGGTCTTCGGGGGGAACCCGGCGCTGGACCCGGTGCCCGCGCACTCGATGGTCACGCGGGCATTCCCCGTGCACTTCCCGGGCACGGCTCGGACCGGCCTGTACCGCGTTCAGGTCACGGCCGACTCGAACGGTGACGTCGCCGAGGTCGACGAGGGCAACAACGTCGGGCCTGAGCTCCAGCTACTCGTCGTGGAGCGTACGCCCTCGCAGGTGCGCGAGGAGATGGCACGGCCGCAGGCCGACTTCGTTGTTCAACGCGTGCGTCTCTTCCCGACCACGGCACACGGCGGCGAATCGGTGAGCGTTCTCTTCGATGTCGTCAACCAGGGCGACGCCGCGGCCACCGCGAGCACGGCCGCCGTGCGCCTCTCGACCGCCCCGGGCGCGAACGCCGGCAGCGCCGCGATCCCGCTCCTGCACCAGGGGGAGTCCAAGAGCGTCGTGGTTCCGGTCACCGCGCCGAACGTCGCGAGCGCGACGGATCTCGTGGTCACGGCGATCGCCGACGCTCCCGGCGAGTTCGCCGAGTCGGACGAGACGAACAACCGGGGCAGCGCGACCATGCGGCTCCTTCCGCCGCTCCTGCCGAACCTCGTCATCGAGAACCTGACCGTCAGCCCCAGCACCGTGGCCCGCGGCGGCAGCGTGCACCTCCACTTCCAGCTTGTGAACCGGGGCGACGCCGACGCGAGGGCGATGACGACGCGCCTCTTCCTGTCGTCGTCGCGCACATACCAACCCCGCACCGTGCTGACCGACTTCGGCATCTCAGGACTCCAGGCCCACACGAACACGACGTACGACTTCACTTACACGATCCCGGCTTCGACGGCGGCCGGCTCCTACTACCTCGGCGTCAAGGCCGACGGCGGCGACGCGGTCTCCGAGACCAGCGAGAACGACAACATCAGCGCGGTTTCGATCGTCGTGCAGTGATGGCCCCGTCCCCGCGAGCTGCGGCGTTCGCCGGGGGGAATAGCGCCCCGGGGCCCTTCCTTCTCAAACCATGAGAATCGGAGGGTGGCTCGTGGCGCTGAGTCGGAGGTGGCGGAGCGCGATCGCGACGGCGGGGCGGGGTTTCGGTCGCGGAGCGCGCGCGGCGGCTGTGGCCGCGGCGCTTGCCGCCTGCGCGTCGTCGTGGCCGGCGGGCGCGGCGCTGGTCCCGAGCCCGGACGGCGTCACGGTCTACGACACCGTGAACAACGTCACGTGGCTCGCCGACGCGAACTACGCGGCCTCCAACCGGTTCGGTCTTCCGGTGTGCACCGGGTCCGGCCAGCAGTCGTGCGTCAATCCGAACGGTTCGATGAGCTACCAGTCGGCGGCTGCGTGGGTCGCAGCCATGAACGCGGCCAACTACCTCGGACAGAGCAACTGGCAGCTTCCCACCACGCCGACGACCGACCCGAGCTGCCCTAAGACCGGCCCGAACGGCAACTCGTTCGGGTTTGGATGCGTCGCGAACGCGTACGGTGCGCTCTATTCGAACGGCCTGGGCCTCCGGGCCCCGAACACCGCCGTCCCCATCCCGGACGAGGCGGCGGGGCCGTTCGGCAACTTCCAGCCCTATATCTACTGGTCTTCCACGAGCGCGGGAAGCCAGGGGTATCTCACGTTCTCCTTCAACACCGGGTTCCACGGCGCGAACACCGGGCCGAACTTCATGTACCTCCTTCCGATGATCCCGGGCAAGCTGCCCGGGACTCCGCCCGCCGCCGGCAGCGGGCTGCAGGTCAACCCGGGCGGCCAGACCGTGTACGACCCCGTCACGAACGTGACGTGGCTCGCGGACGCGAACGTGGCGGCCTCCGACCCGTTCGGGCTTCCGCCGTGTCAGAACCCGACCACCCCCACGCTGTGCGTCGCCGCGGACGGCGCGATGTCGTGGGATTCGGCGAGCCAGCTCCTCGCGAACATGAACGCGGCCGCATACCTCGGCCAGATGAACTGGCAGATGCCCACGATCGACACGAGCTGCACGAACTACGATTGCGTCGGGGCCGCCAACCCGATGGGGAACCTGTTCTACGCCCAGCTGGGGATGAGCAAGGGCACCAGCATCGTCCCGACGCCCGACATCGCTGTCGGACCGTTTCGCGACGTCCAGCCGTACCTGTACTGGTCGTGCCTGGGAGCCACGATCCAGAGCGCGTGCGAGACCGCGGGACCGGCGCCCAACTTCGAGTGGAGCTTCTCGTTCGGCAGCGGGTTCCTGGGCACCGACATCCTGGGCAACTCACTGTATGCGACCGCCTACTTCGTGGGCGCCCGCACGGGACCGATGGGGATATGGCTCCCGGTCGCGAGCCACGCCGGGGGGCTGGACGGAAGCGAGTGGCGCTCGGACGCCGGGATCCTGAACCCCGGCGCCGTGCCGGCGAACATCACGGTGACCCTCTCCGCCTCGGGCTCCACCAGGACGACGACGACCCAGGTGGCGGCGGGCAGCCAGGCGGTTCTGACCGACGTCGTGAGCCAGCTCGGATACACGGGCTCGGGGGCGCTGGAGATCGCATCCGACCGGCCGGTGGTGGTGACCTCGCGGACGTACAACCAGTCGGGGAGCGGCACGTTCGGCCAGGACTACGCTTCGTACGACGCCGCCACCTCGCTCGGCGCAGGGCAGTCGGCGTGGCTGCCGCAGCTGACCGAGAACGCGGCGTACCGGACCAACATCTCGCTGACGAACACGGGGACGGCGACGGCCACCGTGAGTGTGACGCTGCTCGAGGGAGCCGGGACCGTGCTCACGACGTACACGGCGACGCTGAGCCCCGGCGAGTGGCAGCAGGCGGTGCAGCCGTTCAGGAAGCTGGCGGGGCAGACAGCGATGGATGGGGGGTACGCGAAGGTCGCAGTCACCGCGGGGTCCGGCGTGATCGCCTCGGCGTCGGTCATCGACAACACGACCAACGATCCCACGACCATGCAGATGGCGACCGGTGCCGGCACCGCGGAGTGGCTCCCGGTCGCGAGCCATGCGGGCGGACTGAACGGCAGCGAGTGGAGGTCGGACGCCGGCGTCCTGAACCCCGGCGCCGTGGCGGCCAACGTCACGTTGACGCTCCACGCGTCGGGCTCCACGAAGACGACGACGACCCAGGTGCCGTCCGGCAGCCAGGTGATCCTGACCGACGTTGTGAGCCGACTCGGGTACTCCGGGTCGGGGGCGCTGGAGGTCCAGGCGGACCAGCCGGTCGTGGTGAGCTCGCGGACGTACAACCAGTCGGGAAGCGGGACGTTCGGCCAGGACTACGGGTCGTACGACGCAACCACGGCCCTGGCCGGCGGCCAGTCGGCGTGGCTGCCGCAGCTGGCCGAGAACTCGGCGTACCGGACCAACGTCTCGCTCACCAACATCGGGCTCGAGGCGGCGACGGTCGAAGTGACGCTGCTCGACGGGGCGGGTGCCGTGCTCGCCACGTACACGGCGACGCTCGACCCGGGAGAGTGGCGGCAGTCGGTGCAGCCGTTCAGGAAGCTGGCCGGCCAGACGGCGATGGACCGCGGGTACGCCAAGGTCACGGTCACCGCCGGTTCCGGCGTGATCGCGTCGGCCTCGGTCATCGACAACACCACCAACGACCCGACGACGATCCCGACGCACCGATAGCGCTCTCGACTCGGCGGCCGTGTCGGCGATCACGCCGGCTGCAGCATCTCGAGCGCAACGGCCGTCATCAGCCTGACGCCGAGCGGCAGCGCGCGCTCGTCGATGTCGAACCGGGCGCTGTGGTGGGGGTGGACGCGGCCGTCTCCAATCCCGAGGAACGCGAACGCTCCGGGGACGCGCTGCAGGTAGTAGGCGAAGTCCTCCCCGCCCATCACCGGCGCGATCGCCTTCACCGAGTCCGCGCCGAGCTCCCGCGCGGCCACGCGGCGGACCAGCTCCACCGACGCAGGGTCGTTGACGACCGGTGGGTACCCTTCAGTGTAGGCGAACTCCGCGCTCGCGCCGAACACCCGGCACGTCGCCTCGCACACCTCGCCGAGCCGCTCCCTGACGAGGCTCTGCGTGCCGCGGTCGAGCGTCCGCACCGTGCCGGTCATCACCACCGAGTCCGGGATGATGTTGTGAGCCTCCCCGCCGTGGATCGTGGTGAACGACACGACGACGGGCTCCAGGGGGGTCGTGAACCGGCTCGCGATCGTCTGCGCCGCGACGACCACGTGCGACGCCGCGACGACGGGGTCCACGGTCCTCTCCGGTTGCGAGGCGTGACCGCCCCGCCCGCAGACGACCACTTCGAAGTTGTCGGCCTGGGCCATCGCCGCCCCGGCCCGGAGCCCCACGACGCCGGTCGGCAGAGGCTGCCAGAGGTGCAGGCCGAAGACGCGGTCCACGCCATCGAGCGCCCCCTCCTCGACCATCAGCCGGGCGCCGCCGGGCGGCCGCTCCTCGGCGGGCTGGAAGAGGAACACGACCGTCCCGGGCAGCGTCTCGCGCCGTGCGGAGAGGATCGCGGCGGTGCCCATCAGGATCGCCATGTGGCCGTCGTGCCCGCAGGCGTGCATCACGCCGGCGTTCAGCGACCGGTACTCGTGGTCGGAGGCCTCGGCCACCGGCAACGCGTCCATGTCGGCGCGCAGCGCCACGGTGCGCCCCGGACGTCCGCCCCGCAGCACCGCGACCAGCCCGGTGCCTGCGCAGCCCCGCACCTCGAGCCCCAGCGACTCGAGGAACGTCCGCAGCACGGCGGAGGTCCGGCGCTCCTCGAAGGCCAGCTCGGGGTGGCGGTGGAAGTCGCGGCGCCACTCCACGAGCGCTGCGGTCATCGATCCGATCTCGGATGCGAGGTTGTCCATCTGTCGACCCTCCTTCGATAGTGCCTTCACGCCGCTGCGTCCGAACGTCGCTCACCTGCCGGCGCCCCTGCCGCACCGATCGCGACCATCGTGACCGCCGCGTTCAGGGCCAGCCCCACGAAACCGGCGTTCATCCCCAGGAACGTGTCGTGGTTCGACCAGATCAGCGCGATCACCGCGGTCACGCCGGCCACCAGCCCCGGCATCACGTGGCGGACCGTTGCTCGAGGCACGAATACGCCGAGCACGATGGCGGGGAAGAGCTGGGCGATCCCGTCGTACCCGAAGATCAGCAGCTTCACCAGGTCCGTCCGCGACGAGAGCGTGAGCGCGAGCGCCAAGGCGGCGATGAGCAGCATGAACGCGCGGGACGCGCGCATCAGGTGTCGCTCGCTGACGGCGCGGCGCCGCATCGGGCGGTACAGGTTCTTCGCGACGAGCGTCGACCCGCCGAGCAGGAGCATCGCGGCGGGCACCATCGCCGTGACGGCGCCGGCGCCCCCGACGAACCCCGCGAACCATCCCGGGTAGCTGCGCGTGACGAGCGAGAGCAGCGCGCCGTCCGGGTTCTTGAGCCCGGGCAGCACGAGCAGCGCGGTGAACCCGACGAAGAACACGAGCACGGTCGGCAGCTGGTAGAGCGGCATGATGACCGCGTTGCGGCGCAGCGTGCGGTCGTCCTTCGCGGAGAACGCCGACGCGAAGGTGTGCGGCCAGCAGTAGAACCCGACCCCCGTGAGGAGGATGGTGCTGATCACCCATCCGACGCCCATCGAGGGGGTCGTGCCGGGGAAGGTCAGGTGCGACGGGTGCCGGCGCATGAGCTCGCCGAGCATCTTGCCGATTCCGCCGAAGTACATCGTCGGGAGGCCGAAACCGATCACGGCGACGGCGACCATCATCGCGAGGTCCTTGATGATCGCCACCCACGCGATCCCCTTGATCCCGCTGGTGTAGACGAACAGGCACGTGGCCGCGAACGCCACGATGATCGCCACCGTCGAGGACAGCGCACCGGCGCTCGCGATCTCCACGATCATCCCTAGGCCCGCGAGCTGGAGCTGCAGGTAGGGGACGATCGAAACGACGGCGATCAGCACCGCCAGCGCCGTGAGCGCCGGGCTGTCGTAGCGCGCCAGGAAGAAGTCCGGCTGCGTGTGCAGGCCGAGGCGCTTCGCCATCCGCCACACCGGCGGCAGCAGGAAGAACGAGATGATGTACCCGATCGTGCCGTAGGCGAGGATGTAGAACGCCGGCGCGCCGCGCGAGTACGCCCAGCCGCTCGCGCCGAGGAACGTGAACGTCGTGTAGATCTCGCCCGCGGTGAGCAGCCAGACGAGGATCACGCCGAACCGGCGGCCGCCGACGCTCCACTGTTCGACGTTCATCTCGCTCCTGCCGCGGCCGACGACGCCGACCGCCGCCGAGACGACGACGAACGCGACGATGACGAGCAACGGCGTCGTCATCGCCCGACCTCGCCGCCCGGCCGGTCCGGCCCCGCGTCCCCGAGGAGGTACGCGACGGCGAGGAAGAGAGGGGTGACCAGGACCCAGCCCAGGATCCAGGTCAGCAGGAACGGCAGGCCGAGCACGACCGGCTCGACCCGGTTCACGAACGGCAGGCCGGCCACGAGGGCCAGCGCCGGGACCAGCGCCACGGCGAGCGAGACGGCGCCGCGTCGTGCAGTCACGGGCCCGATGGTACCGCGGTCTGCCAACGGGCCAGCGTTGTGCGGCCGATTCCGCTCGTTTTGGCCCGATCGGCGTCCGTAGGGCGTACCCCCAGCTCCGGCGAGACGGCAGTCACGCAGCCCTCTCCGGCCGCCATCGGAGCCCGACCCAGGCGCCCTGGTGGACCTCGAACGTGCCGAGCACCGCGAGGACGACGACGATGAGCATGAACGACGAGATGCCCTGCGACACGATCACGAGGTTGGCGTCGGCGACGCCGAACCGGGAGGCAAGGACGAGGTACTCGGCGAGGAACACCAGGACGATCCAGGCGCAGAGGTACACCGTCAACGAGACGGTGCGGCTGCGCCCGTACTCGGACACGTTCAGCGCGCACAGGAGCTCCTGGCGGTAGGTGCTGACGGTGTACACGAGCACCAGCGTCGAGACGATCGCCAGGCTGCCGACCCATCCCTGCTCGACCAGCCAGTAGTCGTAGAGGCCGTGGAGCGCGCACGCCGCGCCGAACGACGCCGCGAACCAGAGCGGAGCCCGGCGGCGGCTCCGGTAGCGGGCGTAGAACAGGCCGTACACCGCGAGCGAGGTGAGCGCCATGTGCAGGAGCACGGCGGTGAGGCCGCGGCCGACGATCCCCGCCAGGCCGCCGTCGTTGAAGTACATCAGGTTCTCGACGAAGGCGAAGCCGAGAGCCGAGAGCGACGCGTAGACGAAGTAGTCGACGCTCTCGTCAACCGCACGGCTCCACCGGATCATCGCAAGGACGGGGAGCACCTTCACGAGCTCCTCGACGACCCCGATCCCGAAGACGCAGAACAGGAGGTCGTGCGCCGGATGGCCGGTGAGCCGGAACCCCAGGCCGAAGTCGAGCGCGTCGTACAGCGGCGTGGCGAGGAGGCTGCTCGCCATGCCGCCTGCGAGGCAGGCGAGCGCCGACGGGAGCGGCTCGGGCTCGAACACGTCGAGCCGCCGCACGAACACGAACCACCCGGCGAGGAGGAGGACGGCGCCCGCCACCCCGTACGCCCCGGTCTTGTGGCCCGCGATCACGGACCACGCGTAGCTCGCGAGGTGCAGCCGACGGATGTCGAGGAAGCGGACGACGCCCTTCGGGAAGAACCCGATCGCGCCCGGCTGCTCCGCGAGCGCCCGGAGGTCGCCGAGCCGTCCCGACTCGAAGTAGAGCAGGGCGAGGTTGAACACGGCGCCCGCGACGTTCGCGTCGAGCGCGATCTCGGCCTTGAAGCGTCGCTCCGCCTCGAGCGGCTGTCCGATCCTCACCAGCGAGTACCCGACCGAGTTGTTGAGGTAGGGGAGAGCCTGGTTGCGGACCAGGCGGTAGTAGCGGAGCGCGTGCTCGTGCTCGCCCTGCAGCGTCCACGCGTACCCCAGCCCGTAGTTTCCGAGGTCGGCGAGCGCCGGATCGGACACCGTGGCGGCGTAACCCTGGTACTCGCGCAGGATCGGGCCGTCGTCGCGCGCCGACCCGCGGCTCGCCCGGGCGGGCCGGGTGAAGTGGGTGCTCAGGTAGCCGCGGTGGAGCTCGATGTCGTGGAGGTTCTGTTGCAGGAGGCTCCGGTACTCGCGCTCGGCGATCCCGTACAGCCTGCACCCGAGCGCGTTTGCGATCCGGCGCCTGGGGTCGGGTTCGGCGCGGCCGCCCCAGAGTGAGTTGACGGCGACGACGACCACGACGGTCGGCGCGACGACGAGCTGCAGGACCGCCTTCCACGGTGCGACGACGCGGCCGGACTCGCTCATTCGACTACCTTACCAGCTTCACGTGGGCGTATCCGCGATGCCCCGGGCTTGTCTCTCGCCTCAGCGGGGTCTCACGCGGAACCCGACCGTGGGGTATCGGTCGCCGTCCTCGAACTCCGGGAACTCGCACGCGATCTGCTCGAAGCTCCCCGCGAGGTCGTCCCTGTACTCACGCACCGTCGGGAGGATCACGGTGCGCACCGGCGACCGCAGCCCTTCGACCGCCTGCACGGTCTCCGGAGGCCATCCGAGGGAGCGGAAGAGGCCGGCCGTGTCCGAGACGCGCGCCGTCCACGCCTCCCAGAGCTCCCTCGATGTCACGCCGTGGGCACGGTCGCCGTGGAGCGCCGCGTACATCCTCCACCAGAGGAAGTGGAGCGAGCCGATCTTCCCGGCGCGAAGGTCGGCGAGGATCGCATCGATCGACTCCCTCGTCTCCGGCCGCGTGAACACGCGGGTCGCGAGGAACCCGTCGTCCCGCAGGACGCGCCGCACTTCGCCCGCGATCCCGAAGAACACATCCGGGTACGGCTGGAACCCCAGCGAGGCGTCGCCGACGACGATGTCGAACACGCCGTCGCGGATCGGCATCCCGGCCCAGTCCCCACGGATCACGGCGGCCCCGGGGGCCGCGGCCGCGGGCCACACCGTTCGGATCATCGCCGCCGACGCATCGATCGCGACCAGGCGCGTGCCGGCGGGCCACCGCATCGTCGCGATCTCGGGGGTCACGCCGAGCATGAGGGCGCGAGGCGCGGCCCGGTCGGCGAGCGCGTCGGCGGCCAGCCGCTCGAGCAGGGCGGTGTCCTGCCGCGACGGCCGCGCAGGCGGCCTGCGCGTGTGCCAGACCGTCGCGAGGTACTCCCACACGGCCTCGTCGGAGTTTGGGGGTGGCGGGGCCGGAGTGGCGTCTTCCGGCAGAGGCCGGTCGTGAATCGTGATCCTCCGCTCCGGCACGAGGACCGGCGCTCCGTCCCGCACGGGGTAGAACCAGCCCTCGCCCTCGGTCGCGAGACCGGCGGCGAGCGGCTCGGTCACCCGGACGCCCCCGGCGTCGCCGGCGCGCCCGCTGTCGACCGCGCGGTTGAGCGTGCGCAGCTCTTCGTCCGTCGTGGGCCTCAACGGGCGCTTCGCCACAGGGCACTGGAGAAGCTGGAGCAGCTCATCCGTCACGGGCATCCCGTCTCGTCTCCCCTCCCGCTGCGGCCGCCCACGGCGGCGACGGTACGGTACCAGAAGTGCCGACGTGTCCGGTACCGTCCGCGCCGTCAGGGGGAACCGCGAGCACGGCTCGTCCGCCAGCCCCGGTTCGCTCCCCCGCTCACCTCTCGACCGCGGCCTTCAGCCGCTCGAGCGTCCGGTCCCAGCGGCGGGAAACGAGCTCCAGGTACCGGCGGGCGACCTCGAGTCGGACGGGCTCGAGCCGCCAGATGCTCTCGCGGCCGCGCCGGCGACCGCGCACGAGGCCGGCCCGCGCGAGGACGCGCAGGTGCTTCGCGACCGCCTGTCGCGTGACGGACGAGTCCGCGGCCAGACGCACGATCGACGCCGGCCCATACCGGCACAGGCGCACCACGAGACGCAGCCGCGTCGGATCTCCGAGCGCCGCAAACAGGTGCGCCGAGGCACCGACGTCGCCGCCCCGCACGCCGACGTCAGTGGCGACCGGCGACATGGGCCTCGATGTTGCGCATCTGCCCGGCCCACCCCTGGACGTTCATCCTGAACGCCTCGGCCCGGCGGTGCAGCGGGATCCGGTCGAAGCCGGACTCGACGACGGTGACGAGCGTTCCCTCGGGAGCGTCGTGCAGCTCGAACGTCACGAGCGTCGTGGGCTCCTTCGAGTAGTCCGCCGCGGGGTCGACGGCGTACGGGTGCCAGCGGTACGAGAGCAGACGTCCTTCCACCATGCGCTCGATCACGATCTCCATCGTGATGTGCTCGTACCCCGGGTGGGTGATCCTACCCCGCACGGTGGCGCCGGGCGCGAACGAGGCGGGGTCGAAGTCGACGCCGAACCAGGCTCCGAACTCGGCGGCGTCGGAGAGCGCGCGCCAGACCCGCCCCCGCGGTGCCCGTACGACGATCGACTTCTCGATCCGATCCGTGCTCGCGTCCGGTGCCGTCATAGGCAACCTCCTGGTTGCATTATCCGCTCCGCTGCGGAGAAATGCAACCCATCGGTTGCCCTTCCGGATCGGCTCCCGGCCGCCGCGGGAAGGCGGGGGCGGGAAGGACGACCCGGTCGCGGTCACGGGATCAGCCGGTCGAAGCTCTCCCTGGTGATCTCCGCCTTCACGTCGCCCGTGTGGGCGATGCCGGCAGGCTCGACCAGCACGAGCTTCACCCTCCCGACCGGCACGACCCTGTGCTCGACGCCGCGCGGGACGATCGAGAACTCCCCCGGGTGGAGCGTGACCACGGTGCCCCGCTCGTGGATCTCCAGCTCGCCCTCGAGCACCCAGAACATCTCGTCCTCGGCGTGGTGGGTGTGCCACGGGACCTTGTCGCCCTCGAGGCGCACCAGCTTCACGTGCTGGCCGTTGAGCTCGCCGACGATCTTCGGCGAGAACGTGTCCTCGAACATCGCGAAGTACTTCTCGATATTCACGACCTGCGGCACGGCTACCTCCAACCGCCCGGCTCCGTCAGAGCGCCGGGGCGTCGACCTCGGATCCGGTACGACGGCCCGCGGTCCCCGGTTTCACTCGGGTCCGCACCTCGTTCGCCGCCGTCGGGCCAGGTGATGCTAGCGGATGCAGACGCCGACGCCGGTGTACCCGTTGTTGTTCTCGTTGGACTCCTGGACCGTGTTGTTGGCGTCGAGGTAGACGTCGAAGTACTCCACCCCCGGCGGGAGAGGGAGCGGCCGGACGATCGGCATCCCCGCCCCCCTCGGGAAGCCCGGGAAGTTGTAGTTCATCTGACCGAGCTCGATCTGGCTGCACTTCATCGCCTTGATCCTGAGGACGAACGGCCCGGCGTCGACGAACGGGTTGTTGTTGCGGACGAGGATCGTGCCCTGGCTCTGGTTGCGCGTGAACTGGAGGAGCTGGAGGTCCGGCAGCCCGCCGTAGAACGACGCCGAGCACATGGATCCGACGGCCTTCGAGGCGGTCAGGTGCAGCTGAGCCATGTGAGCGAGCGGGCTCGTCAGCTTGTACTCTCCGGTGAAGTCGTGGATCTCATCCCTCCAGTACAAGCCCGCCCAGACCTGCACCTTCACCTTGAAGCCGAGCGTGAGCCGCGTCCCGGTCGGCACCGTCCCGGGAAGCGGGTTCGTCACGGTCAGCTCCGTGTTGTTCATCGAGCACTGGAGATCCACCTTCGGCCCGAGACTGATCTGCGCGACCTGGCCGACCTGGACCGGAGTGATCTGCCCGGCGGCGGGCGGGTTCGCCAGCAGCGCACCACCGGCGACGATCCCGAGGATCAAGAGCGTCCGTCTCATGGCTGCGTCTTCCTTCCCGGCCGGCTCCGCCCCGGCGCGGGAGGCGCCGCTCGCGGGTCCGCTCACACGTAGGAACGCCTCCGGGCGGGGAAAGCGCACGTGGACGCCGGTCGGCAGCCGGCCGCACGGTCATTCGGCCGGCTTCGGCTCGGGGGGCGGGACGCACCCCCAGCGGTCGCGGAGGCCCTGGCGGAACCGCTCGCGCTCCTCCGGCGTCATCCTCTCCCAGCGCTCGTGCATGCGGTGGCGCCAGCGCCGGCCGTGCCCCATGGAGCCGCGCCCTCCGAACAGGATCCGGCACAGGATCACCAGGCCGAGCGCCTGCCAGTATCCGAGCGTCTTGAGGCCGAACAGCGCGGGCATGAGCCAGTTCCACAGCGCCATGACCACCAGGCCGAAGAGCGCGAGGAACAGCACCGCGAGCGGCAGGAACACCAGGAAACGGACGAACTTGCGGGTGCGAAGGTCGTGTCTCATCTCGGTCACTCTCCAGTTCTTACGAATTCGTCGTGGATCGCCCGGAGTCGGCGGCGCAGGTGGAGCACCGCGTAGTGCTTGCGCGACAGCAGCGTGTTGACGTTCACGCCTGTCCGGGCGGCGATCTCCTTGAAGCTGGCGCCTTCGATCTCGTGCGCGATGAACACCTCGCGCTGCTCCTCCGGGAGCTCGCCGAGAGCCTCCTCGAGCTCGCGAAGGAGCACGCCCCGCGCGTAGACCTCCGCGGGGCCGGCGTCCGGCGACGGCAGCACGTCCTCGAGGTGGAGCTCGTCGCCCTCCTCGGAGACCGCCACCGGCTCGCTCGCGGACGGCTCGAGCCTTCTCCTGCGGAAGAAATCGGTGACGCGATTGCGGGCGACCGTGAACATCCACGCGCCCCACCGCTGCACCGGCTCCGTCAGCCGGTACGCCTCGACCACCTCGTAGAACACGTCCTGGAGCAGGTCCTCGGCGTCGGCCTCGTTGGGCACGCGCCTGCGGATGAAGTTGCGCAACCGCGACCGCTCTTCCGCGATGATCTCGGAGATCCGCAGGTCACGTTCGCTCATCGTGGCGACGGTCGGCAGCGCGTCCATCAGAAGCTGTAGACGAGCCCCGGCCGCGATTATTGTAGGGACTCGGAGGACCGGGGGGCGTCCCCGAGCCCCTCCTCGCTTCGATTCACGGAGCGACGCGGTTCCGCAGGCGCCGGCGCTCGGCTGCCTCGTCGCAGCTCTCGGGCATCCGCCGTGGCGTCCGGGGTCCCGCACGGCGTCGTGCGCAGCGGCGGGCGGTCAGGACGTCGCCGCGAGCCCGCGCGCGGTCAGATCTGGTCGATCTTCCAGACGCCGCCCTTCTTGCAGGGGTCGCCGCTGTTGGCCTCGGTGAACGTCCCCTTCGCGTGCCACTTGTGCATCGCGGGGTCCTGGCAGAACGTCCCCGTGAACTTGACGAGGTGGCCGGGGTGGCCGGGGTCCGAGAAGCTCGCGTCGATGATGCAGCAACCTCGCTCGCCGGCCCGCAGCGTTCCCTTGAAGTGGTTCACGTGCCCCGAGGCGTCGGTGATGTCGCCCCAGACGTCGGTGCCGCATCCCTGTATCACCGGTCCCTGCGAGATCGTCATGGAGAACGACTCGGTCTTGGGGGGCGGGCAGTTCGGGAGCGGGTTGGGCGCCTGGCTGCCCCGGTAGTTCCCCGCGATGCAGCACACCTTCTTGGCCAGCACCTGCCCCGGCAGCCATGCCGCCACGCCGGCGAAACAGACCGCCGCGACGGCAAGGGCGAGAGCCAGGGGGTTCACCATGCGGGAGAAGCGTCTGTCGGTCATTCGATCCTCCGGGGAGCGCACGGTCGAGCCGGGCTCCAAAGAAGCTAACGCCCGCGAGCGGCGAAAGCGCACGGGTGCGGCCAGGCGCGTTCCCCGGGACGGTGTGGAGTCCGCCTCAGCGACGGGCGTGGCGCCGCCGCCCATGGAGGCGCTCGGCGCGCCTCGGGTCGCCGGCCGGAGACGGCGAGCGCCGGCTCAGCTCGGCCTGGCTCGGAACACCATCGTGGGGTTGCGGTCGCCGTTCTCGAACTCCGGCGCCTCGCAGGCGATCTCCTCGAACTTCCCCGCCAGGTCGTCCCGGTACTCGCGGAGCGTCGGGAACGTCATGGTGCGGGGCGAGCCGCGCAAGGCATCCATGGAGCGAAGGGCGCCCGGAGGCCATCCGAGCGTCTCGATGAGGCCTGCCGGGTCCGGGACGTGGGCCGCCCAGGCGTCCCAGAGCTGGCTCGACTTGGCGGGGTGCGTGCGGTCCCCGTGGAACGCCGTGTACAGCCTCCACCAGAGGAACTCCATCGACCCGATCCGTCCCGCATGGAGGTCTGCGAAGATCGCGTCGATCGGCTCGCTGGTCTCCGGCCGTGTGTACACGCGGGTCGCCAGGAACCCACCGTCACGCAGCACGCGCCGCGTCTCCCCGACGACCCCGAGGAAGACGTCGGGGTACGGCTGGAACCCCAGCGACGCGTCGCCTACGACGATGTCGAACGCGCCGTCGCGGATCGGCATCGCCGCCCACTCGGCGCGGATCACCACCGCTCCCGGGGCCGCCGCCGCCGGCCACACCTTCCGGATCATCGCCGCGGAAGCGTCGATCGCGAGCAGTCGCGTGCCGGCTGGCCAATGCATCGTCGCGATCTCGGGAGTGACCCCGAGCATGAGGGCGCGGGGCGCCGTGCGGCCGGCGAGCGCCTCGGCGACCATGCGCTCGAGCAGGGCGGTGTCCTGCGGCGACGGGCGGGCGGGGGGCCGGCGCGTGTCCCACACCGACGCGAGGTGCTCCCACGTCGCCTCGACCGAGTCGAACCGTGGCGGGCCCTTCCTCCCGTTCTGCGGCAGCGGCCGGTCGTGGATCGTGATCCTCCGCTGCGGGAGGAGGATCGGCACTCCGCCCAGAACGGGGTAGAACGCGGTCCCGTCCTCGGTGGCGAGGCCGGCCTCGGGCGGCTCCGCCACCCGGCCGCCTCCGGGGTCGCCGGCACGGCCGGCCGCGATCGCGATCGTCAGCGACCGCAGTTCGTCCGGTGTCATCGGTCTGAGCGGACGCCGCTCCACCGGGCAGCACAGCGTGTCGAGCAGCTCATCTGAGACGTGCGTCACGGCGAGTCTCCTCCTCGAGTCGAACGGCACAACCGAACGGCGCAGCGTAGCAGACGGCGTCGCCCCGCCGCGAGGTCCGCCGACGTCCCTCCTGGCGGCGCGCCGGTTCCCCGCCGCGACGCGAGCCCGTCCGGCTACCTCGGCTGCGACTCTGAGCCCGGCGGCGGCGCCGGCATCGCGAACCTCGCGTCGTCCACCGGCACGTTCTGTTGCGTGCTCTCGATCTGGATCGTGAAGCGGCCCGACGGGCGCGCGAGCGTCCAGCGGAACGCGACCTTGACGCCGTCCACGTCGCGGTAGTCGGCGTAGTCGATCTGCGTGGGAAGGTAGCCGAGAGCGGTCTCGGCGTAGCGCTCCTCCCGGAGCAGGAGCCCGGTCTCCTTGTCGAGGTAGAGCTTGACCGGCGGCTTCCCCTCGTTGCGGGCCACGACGAGCACGGCCTCGCGGTCGCCGATCTTCTCGGACGGTCGCACGGCGAACGCCGTGAAGAGCCGCTTGACGTGGAGGGGGAAAGCGAGATCGGCGTCGAGCCGCGCGGCTTCGGACTCGGCCGCGCTCATCGGGTGCGGGCCGTCGCGCCCGGTGAGCCAACCCCGGGTGCCGTCGTAGGCGGTGATCATCTCGCCGCGCGGCATCTGCATCACCGAGATCCGCTTGTCAGGCGCCTTGGCGTACACCTCGATCGGCGTCGGGTGCCCGCCGAACCCGATGAGCTGGCCCTTCTGAACCCGGGTGGCGACCTTCCCGAGGGCGTCCGCCCCGACCGCCTGCGCCCACTTGTCGAGAAGCCGGTCGGCAGACGGCAACGCCGGGGGAGCGGCGGCGGCCTCGGGCCCCGGCGCGGCCTCGCCGGTCGCCACCGCCGGTATCGCGAGCGGCGCCGGCGAGCCGCGGTGGCACGTGAAGCATGTGACGTCGCGATCGCCGTCGAAGTTGTCGCGGTTGATCGCGGCCATCATCTCCATCATCTTCCGGGCCGTCTGCTTCTCCTTGCGGTCGTCCTTGTCGAACGCGCCCTGGACGTGGCAGAAGTTGCACTCGACGCCGAGCGACGCGGCGACGAACTGCATCGTCGGGAGGAGCTGGTCCGCCGGGACGTCCTTGAGGACTCGGATGTTCTTGGACGCCTCGCCCGCCGTCTTCCCCGCCGCGGGCGGCGCGACCGGCCCCCCGTGCGGCTGCTGCGCCGGAGCGTTCTGCGGCTGCTTCGCCTGCGCGCCACCAGCAAGCGCCGTCCCGGCCACCGCTGCTGCAGCCACCGCCGAACCGAGTACCGTTCCGACCCGTCGTCCGCTCATCTCGCACCCCCCGTTGAACCGGCAAGGGGCCAGCATAGCAGACAAGACCTGGTCTCAGTCCTAGTGGCGTGGCCGGCGGGGCGCAGGGCCTGCGGGAACGTGGCCCGGTCGCGCCGGCGCAGCCGTCTGCGGTACTCGTCGACCAGGGTCGTTCGGGAGGTGGACCGGACGGCGTTCCGCTCTCGGGTGGCGACGGGAGTGCGCTCCCGCTCCGACGCGGTTACTTCGGCAGCGCCTTCACCGCCGCGAGGAGGTCGGAAACGGGCGGCCGATTGGTGAAGTCGAGGTCCACGCGGGCGTAGCGGACCACGCCGTCGCGGTCGGTGACGAACGTGGCCGGGTACGCCATCTCCGGGCGCGCCGCGTTGACGACGCCGTAGCTCTTCGTCACCGCGAGCCCTTCGTCAGCAAGGAGTGGGAACGTGATCCCCCTGAGCTCCGCGTAGCGGGCCGCCTTCGCGGCCGGCTCGGTCGAGTCGACGGCCCAGACGTCGGCGCCGAGGTCGTTGAACTCCTTCAGGTGCTCTTGCAGCTCGCCGAGCTGCATGCGGCAGTGGATTCACCACACGCCGCGGAAGATCACGAGGACGAGCGCTCTCTTCCCGTGCAGATCCGCGAGCCGGTACGCGTGACCGTCGGCCGCGGTGAGCGTGACGCCGGGGGCAGGCGCGCCGACCTTGACGGGCGCGGCCGCTGCAGCGCCCTGCGCGGCGGCGTGGCGCGAGCCCGTCACTGCGAGGATCAACACCGCAAGCGCCATGAGCGTCGTCACGGACAGCCGCCGCATCGAGCCACCTCCTTGGGGTTCCCGCCTCCGCCTGCTCGCTATCATACGTCCATCACACCACTGTTGCCGCTTCGTCACGACGGCGGCCGCGCGGCGACCGATGCTGGAGGGCGAAGGGAGGCAGCCATGGTTGGAGCCCGAAGCCCACGGATCGACGGGTCCCGCGGCCAGACGCTGGCCGTCATCGCCGGCCTGCTGGTTGCTGCGACCTGGGGGCCGGGTCGCGCAGGTGCCGGGGTCAACGTCTGGACCAGCCAGGGGCCGGAAGGAGGAAGCGTTTCCCACCTCGTCGTGATGCCTGGTCCGCCGACCCGTGTGCTCGCGGCGACGCTGTCGGGGAAGACGATCCCGACGGGGGACCTGTGGTCGAGCCCGGACGCCGCGTCGTCGTGGCACCGGAGCGCCGCGTTCGGGGAGTTCGACCGGGTGGACGACCTCGTCGTCCATCCCACCGAGACCGGCGTCGTGTACGCGGCGCTGACGCGTGCTGGGCTCATGATGAGCCGCGACTGGGGGGAGCACTGGGCGAGCGTCTCGACGTGGGCCGTCCGCGCTCTGGCGATCGCGCCGAGCAGGCCGTCGAGGATGTACGCATGCGGCCAGTACGGGCAGGTCCTGCGCAGCGACGACGGCGGTGCGACATGGTCGTCGGTTTCCCAGGGACTCCCGCCCGGGACCACAGTCGACGCGCTCGCCGTGGGGCCGGATTCGGACGCGACCGTGTACGCAGGCGCTCGCGGCGGCTTCGTCTTCAGGAGCTCGGACGGCGGAGATACCTGGGCGACCGGGAGTGCTGGCCTGCCCGACGACGCGTCGGCGCAGGTGTGGCTCCTCACCGCCGATTTTCACGCTCCCGCCCGCCTACTCGCGCTGGTGAACGACGACCACGGCGGATCGGGCGTCTACCGGAGCGAGAACGACGGCGAAACCTGGAGCCCGCTGCTACTGCAGCCGGGGTACACGCGGCCCTCCGCTCTGGCCCTGACCCCGCATGATCCCGCTCGGATCTACGCCGCGGCCGGCGGGGAGGTCTTCCTCAGCACCGACGACGGAGCATCGTGGCGGCCTGTCGCCAACCCGGTCGCGGAGGGCATCGGGATCGCGCAGCTCGTCGTCGATCCCGACGATCCCGACGTCCTCTATGCAGCAACGTCCGACGGACCGGGAGTGCTCAGGAGCCTGGACGCCGGCCGCACCTGGGCACCCTCCGCCCACGGCCTGAGCGCGACGGCGATCCGGACGCTCGCGTACGGGCCGGCTCCGAACGGTGCGCTCCACGCGACAGACGGCAGCACCCATCTGTTCACGAGCAACGGCCAGGGAGAGAGGTGGAACGACGTGGGACCGGTCTCTCTCTGCTTCTTCGCGAATACCCTGCTCGTCAACCCCGCGAACCAGGAGACGCTCTACCTCGGGTGCTCTGCCGGCGTATTCAAGAGCCTCGACGCCGGTCTCTCGTGGGGCTGGATGAAGAACGGCCTCGACGCCGTGGAGCAGGAGGTCGACTCGCTGGCAGTCGATCCGACCAACACCCTCACGCTCTACGCGGGGAGCCGCCGGTTCTTCGACATGGGGAGGCTCTGGGGAAACGTGATGTACAAGACGACCAACGGGGGCGAGAACTGGTCAACGGCGATCTCGGGCCTCCCGACCGATCCCGGGGCGATCAACGCGATCGCCGTCGATCCGCGGAGGTCCGCGACGGTCTATGCGGGCGGGAAAGGCCTCTGGCGGTCGGTCGACGGCGGAGGGCACTGGGCACTCTATTCGTCGCTTGCTGACTACCCGTCCCTGGCCGCGATCGTCGTCGACCCGCGTGACTCCGACACCGTGCTCTGCGCAGCGCTGTCCCCGCAGCTTATCGGAGGAAAGGTGTACACGGTGACGCGCGGCGGAGCGAACGTCCTCGCATCCGTTCCGCCCGGAGGGAGCGGCGCGCTGGCAGTCGATCCCGTGAACGCATCCACCCTTTACGCCGGCGGGTACGGCGGGGTGTCGATGTCGGTGGACGGCGGCACCACGTGGAACCTCGTGAACGCCGGGCTTGCCCGGGTTCACGTGACGGCGCTGGCCATCGATCGAACGGGGACCAGGCTCCACGCGGCGACGGACGGCGGTGGGGTATTCGATCTCGAGATCTCGACGCTCGCCCCCGGCATTTCGATCTCGCCAGCGGCCGCTTCGATGACAATTCACGGGAGCGTGGCTCTCACCGCCACGGTCGACCCGCCACAGCTGATCGACGCCGAGCTTGCGGTTGACTGCTCGGATCCCGGGGTCGCGTCGGTCCCGGCGTCCGTTGCACTGCCCGCGGGAAGCGGCCCGGCGACGGTCCCCGTCGCCGGGGCCGGCACGGCGGGCACGGCAACTGTCACGGTCAGGCTCCCCAACTCCCTCGGTGGCGCCTCTGCGACCGCCACCGTGACGGCGACGGCGCGTCCTGCGAGCCCGGTGCGCAGACGCGTGCAGCACACGGCGCCGTGAGGGCCGTGGCCCGCCGGCCTCGGAAGCGAGCCGGAACGGGGACGGCGTGCGTCTCGGAATTCCGGCGCCTCGCCGCCCGCAGCGCCGCCTCACGAGCCCTCGGCGGGTGAATGGAACCGCTCAACCGGGCGCCCGACGGCTCGCGGCCTGCCGCGGTCCGTCCCAGGCCGTTGGAAGCCTCACATTCTGCGGCGGCTGTCGGCTGGCTCCGGCGGCGTTGCGCGCTTTCTCGCCCCCGGGACTCGGAGGTTCGGCAAACCTGCACGTGCCTGGAATTCGCCCGAAAGGGGGGAGATTCGGCTGGGCGAAGGCTGTGCACTCAGGTTCTGTAGGAGCGGCATGGAGTGTATCGCCGGCGCGGTCAACCGAACCCCCCACGACGAAGAAGTGGAGGTGGTCCCTGGCAGCCAGGAGCACCAGCAGCAGCAGCAAGAGCAGCGGCCTCAGAGAACACCCGGTCGTCTCGCGCGAGGAGTGGCTGGCGGTGCGTACGGCCTTGCTCGCGAGGGAGAAGGAGCTCACGCATCACCGCGACGAGGTCAGCCGCGAACGGCGCGCGCTCCCGTGGGTGAAGGTGGAGAAGGAGTACGTCTTCGAGGGCCCGAAGGGGAAGAAGGAGACGCTCGCGGACCTGTTCGAGAAGCGGAGCCAGCTCATCGTCTACCACTTCATGTTCAGCCCGGAGTGGGACGAGGGGTGCAAGAGCTGCTCGTTCTGGGCCGACCACTACGACGCCCCCCGTGTCCACCTCAACCATCGCGACGTGAGCTTCGCGGCCATCTCTCGCGCGCCGATCGCCAAGATCGAGAAGTTCAAGAAGCGGATGGGGTGGCGCTTCAAGTGGCTCTCGTCGGCCGACACCGACTTCAACTTCGACTTCGGCGTCTCGTTCACGCCGGAGCAGGTCAAGTCCGGCAAGGCGGTCTACAACTACACCCACAGGCCCGGCATGACGGACCGCGAGGGGCTGAGCGTGTTCTACAGGAACGGCCGGGGCGTGTACCACACCTACTCGGCGTTCGAGCGCGGGATCGAGCCGATCAACGGGACGTACGACTTCCTCGACCTCGTCCCCAAGGGGCGCGACGAGGATCCGGACAACCCGCACTCGTGGGTCCGGTTCCACGATCGGTACATCACCTGAGGATGACGAGCACGGCTACCCAGCTGAGCGCGCGGGGAGCTGGAGGCGCCCGCCTCCGGGCCCGCGCAAGCTCGGGCGGGGACCGGGCGTTCCTTGCCGTGAGCGCGCTCGTTTTCGTCGCGAGCGCGGCAGCGACGGGCGTCTGGTGCGGCTCGATGGCCGGCGGGATGCCGATGCCGGGCGGGTGGACGATGTCGATGGCGTGGATGAGGATGCCGGGACAGGGCTTGCCCGGCGCCACCGCCGTGTTCCTGGGGATGTGGGCCCTCATGATGACGGCGATGATGATGCCGTCGCTCGTCCCGATGCTGAGGAGCTACCGCCGCACGCTGCGAGGAAGGGGCGAGATGCGCCTCGGGACGCTCACGGTCTTGGTCGGCGCGGGGTACTTCCTCGTGTGGGCTGCGGTCGGCACGGCCGTCTACCCCGTCGGCGTCGCGCTCGCGTCCGTCGAGATGCGGTTGGCGGGACTCGCGAGATTGGTGCCGCTCGCGACCGGGGTCGCTCTCGTGCTCGCCGGAGTCGTCCAGCTCACCGCGTGGAAGGCGTGCCGGCTCGACGGCTGCCGCAACTCGCCGGCGTGCTGCGGCCCCCTGTCGCCACACCCGCTCGGCGCCGTGCGAGCCGGCCTGCGTGCGGGCGCCCAGTGCGCCGTGTGCTGCGCCGCCCCGATGGCCGCGCTGGTGGTCGCCGGCGTGATGGACCTCGCCGTCATGGCTGGCGTTACCGCGGCGATCACGCTCGAGCGCACGGCGCCCAGGGCGCTGCTCGCCGCGCGCGCGTGCGGCGTCGCGATCGTCGCGGCCGGCGCCGCTGTCGTCGTGCGCGCTCTCTTCCCGTTCTAGGGCGGAGTTGGTAGGCGCCGCAGTGCTCGAGGTCGTCATCCTGGATGGCGGCGCCGCCGAACGAAACACGGAGTTAGCCCCAACCGACGCGGGCGACCTGGGGGCGGCCCGCTCCAGGTCTCCCTGGGGATCCGCCGATGTCCGCATCGTCCGCCTCCGGCGCGGGACCAGGTGACCCACTCGCGGCGCGACACCCGGTGTCCTCGCGGGGTGGCGGGGGGACGACGTGGTTGCAGATCGCGACGGCTCCGAGTGCTCGGACGGAACATATTTCCAGTGTTCGGCTTACGGGACTCCACCGACCGCTGGCACGATGCATGCAATTGCCGGGCGTAGGTGGCGCGCCCATCTCGGCCACCGGGAAGGAGGCAGCGTATGGGCACCAAGCATCGGAAGATCTGGCGAGCCGCCTCCATGGCGATCGCAGCACTCGCGCTGACGAGCACCCTCTCCTCGTGCATCGCCATGCGCCCGTGGCACAGGGACCGCTGGGATCGCGGCAGGAGGACCTACCTCGAGAGGCGCCACGAGGATCCAGGGGTCACCCAGCGGAGGCACGTGGAGCCCAGGCCCTGGGTTCCGGGCTAGCCTCAGCACGACCACCGGCTGACCTCACCCCTACGGGCCACCCAACGCACAGCTGACCTCGAATCGACGCTCAACGGGTCGCATGCCCGGCGCGGTCGCCGAACTGGAAGGCGCCGCGCCGGGCGCGTTGTGCCGGTGGCGCCGGTCGCCGCTCACGGCGACAGACGGTTCCGGCAGCGCACGCGCCCGGGCGGAGGCGGCGCTGCGGCCCCGTTCTATTTCGGCGCGATGTATGAGATGTCCGGCCGGTACGCCATCATGTACGAGCGCGTGTGTCGCGTCGTCTGGCGGATCGCGGTCAGAACCTCCACCGCCTTCTGCGGGCCGAGCACCTCTGCGAGCGCGTCGTCGAGCGACTTCGCCGGCCCCGCCATCTCCGACCACGAGTTCCGGTCCACGGCGACCACGAACTGGGGACCTTCGCCGCCGCTCACCAGCCTGTACCAGTAGGCGTACAGGGGGTAGTTGGCCTTGTCGAGCGCACCCTTCAACGCCTTGATCGCCTCGAGGAAGGCGACGAAGCCGTCCGGCTTGACGTAGTAGTGCGTGACCTGCGCCATCGCGGCCGGCTGACTCGACGGCGACGGGTGGCTGGCCGCCGGCAGGAACTCCCAGTAGCCGAGGTCGACCTTCTCGGCGGTCGGCAGGACGTTGGGGATGAAGTCGGCGTCGTCGGCCTCGTCGAACTTGGCGCGCGCGTCGAACTCCTTCCACTGGTGGCCGAACGTACCGACGACGAAATCGCCGATGTTCTCGCCGCTGGTCACCTGCCAGACGTACCACGTGAACGCGTCCTTGTTGGCCTTGTGCCACTCGAAGTGCTTCTTGAGGGCGCTCTCGTGCTGCATGACGTTCAGCGACCTCGCCTTCGTCGAGTAGACGAGGGCGATGGTGCCGGGTTTCTCCTGGGCCACGGCGACGGCGCTCACCGCCGCCGAGCACAGAGCTGCCGCCAGGAAACGCCTACCGATCATGTTGGACCTCCCCCTTGTTGCCAGGGAGAAACCGGTGCCGCGCCAATCCATTCCCGGCGCCGGACCGCGTCGCGCCGGCCGCGTGCGTCGCGGCGCGCACCGACGGGAAGTTGCGAGAGCGATGGCGCTACGGCCGAGCGGCCGGAGATCAGCTCGGCTCAGCGTGCCGCTGCGCGCGGGCGACGATCGCGTCGAGCCAGACGCGCCGGATGATCGCGCTGCCGGGGTAGATGATCCGCCAGTAGCGGGCGAACGCGCGGCGCGCCTCGTCGCGGTTCGCGAGGCAGCGCGTCTCGCTCGAGACTCGCACGGTGCCGTCGCCCTCCGGGACGACGCGGAGGTTGAAGGCCACGCGGAGCGCGCCGGGCTCGGTGAACGCGGCGAACTGCTCCGGCGTCGTCACGGGCGGCCGCGGCTTGTGCACGAACCCCACCATCCCGTACACGAGCTCCCCGGGGTCGGCCGTGTCCAGCGGGAGGAACCCCGAGCCAGGCTGCGACATCAGGTCGAGGAGCGGGCGGGGGTCCGGCGTGGATGTCCGGAACCGCCCGCTCGCGGCCGCCCTGATGCGCAGCAGCCACACCGCCGCCGGCATGTCGGCCAGGCTCACCTCCCGCGTCGCCCTGGCGACCGCCTCCCTCGGTGCCCGCACCCGTACCTGGTGGTACTCGCTGAACTGGTACTCGGGCAGGAACCGGTCGAGGCGCTGGTCCGGGCGCGCCGATCGCGTGACGCTCGCCGGCAGGAAGAGCGCCGCAACGGCGAGCCCGACGCCGCAGAACGCCAGCGCGAGCCCGCGGACACGCGTGCGGACGCCGAGGAAACGCAGCGGGTAGACGAGCGAGGCGGCGCCGGCCAGCGCCGCCGCGATGCCGATCCAGACCGCGAAGCTCGGGGCGTAGAACGGGACGTAGTGGAGCATCAACCCGAGGAACGCGACGGCCGGCACCACGACGAGGGCCGTGACGACGAATCGGGTTCTGCGACGCATCGGGGGCTCCTTTCGCCGCCGGAGCGAGCCACGGTGAGATACGCACCCGTCGTCGCTCGGTTGCAGCAGAGGACCGGCGACGACGGAGGGCGGCACCGGGGGCGCGGGTACGGAGCCCACGGCCTGCTCCGGTCCAGAGGTCATCGAACCCCGAACGACTTGAGATCCGCGCCTCGGTTGCGGCTTAGGATGCCGCCGTGGCTCCCTGCGGAGCAGGGTTCTACTCGATTGCCTTCACACCGCCCGTTGCCGCCGCGACGACCGACACGGCGACCACCAGCGCACCGCTGGCGAAGAACATCAGCGGGAGGCTGATCTGGACCAGTGCGCCCGCAACGGCGTAGGAGACCGGAATGAGGCCGATCGCCCCGAACGTCAGCACGCTCATCACGCGGCCGAGCAGGGCGCGGTCGACCCGGGCCTGACACCAGGAGGCAACGTGCACGTTCACGAATCCGCCGCCCAGTCCCATCGCCGCGAGGACCACGAGAACGGGCAGCAGGCTGTGGAGGGCTCCGATCGCGGCCATGCACGCGCCGAGAAACGTCGTCGTGGCGAGGAAGATCGCGCCGAGTCTCCGCGGGCGTCTCACGGCTCCCGCCAGCAGGATCCCCGCCAGCGCGCCGGCGCTGATGACGGAGAACATGCTGCCCAGCGCCGTGACCGAGCCCAGGCGCAGCTTGGCCAGGGTCGAGATCCCGATCATCATCGGGCCGGTGATGCCCAGGTTGATCGCGCTCGCGATCAGGACCAGGGAGCGCACGGGCGGATCGCGCCACGTGTAGCGCAACCCCTCGCTGATCGAATGCCACATCTTCGGGCGGCGCACGGGCTGCGCTCCAGGCGGAACTCGCGGCCTCTCGGGAAGGCGCCACAGGGCCGCGATGATGAAGAGGAAGCTGACGGCGTCGATGAAGAAAGCCTCGGCGATCCCCCAGCGCTTCACCACGATCGCGGCGGGAGCCGGGCCGACGATCGTGCTCGCCTGCGCGACGCCCTGGACCATGGAGTTGGCCGCTGGCAGCTGCCCGGGAGCGACGATGGTCGGGATCAGAGCCTGGTGAGCGGGGTAGGAGAACGCGTCCGCCAGGCCGAACGCGGCTCCCAGGCAGTAGAGGTGCCAGAGCTGGACGACGTGGAGCCAGACCAGGGCCCCGACCGCGGCCACCAGCACCGTGCGCGCCGCAGCGGTTGCGAGCATGATCCTGCGCGGGGAGAGCCGGTCGGTCACGGCGCCGCCCACGAGCATGAACACGGCGCGCGGGATCGCCGCCGCCATCAGGACCGTCCCCAGCGCCAGTCCCGATCCGGTGAGCTGCAGGACCAGCCACGGCAGCGCCACCAGGTAGAACTGGTCGCCGAACAGCGACACCGTGGCGCCCGCCCACAGCAGGCGAAAGTCCCTCACCCGCAGCGGGTGGACGAGAGGCGCTCGCGGCGCCGGTTCCGGGGTCGCGTTCACGGCGGTCAGGTGCCCGCCGGCACCATCTCAGCTTTCGAGGACCGCGTCAATTTCCCTCGCGCGTCCCTGCGCGTGTGCCGCTAGCCCAGCGCCTCGAGCAGGAGCTTCGCCAGCTCCAGGCTCATCTCCTTGCCCATGATGTAGTCGTACTCCTTCAGCGGCTTCTTCCGGAGCGCCTCGAGGTTCTCCTTGACGGCGAGGACGGCGATCGCGACCAGCATGGCCTCCGCCTTCCGGCCGGCCTTGTCCATGGTCACGATCTTCTCCAGCAGGACCTCCGGGTCGCCCGGCGCGAGCTCGGTCACACGGCTCCAGCAGTCCGCTCCCTGGACGAAGTGACCGCGTGCCCGGCGCCGCTCAGTGCGGGTTGGTGATCACGACGCTCTGGGGCGACGTGTTGTTGCCCCGAATCGGGTCGCCGTCGTCGGGAGTGATCTCCAGGACCGCGTGCACCGCGTAGCTCCCGGCGGGCAGCTCGGACCCCTTGCGGCTGAAGGTCAGGGTCGCCGTTCGCAGCGGGTCGGGGAGGGGCTGCGCGTTCTGGAAGTTGCTGAACGTCGCAGCGTGGCTGTGGTCGGCCCGGTCGAGGTACACCGTAGGCGAGCACCCGATCGTCAGGTAGCGCAGGCTGTTGTTCCGCACCTTGACCACGAAGTAGAAGGTCCGTCCGCCGGGACCGTCCACGAAGCTCGACGTGAAGTCGGTGACCGCGAAGTCGACGTACCCGAAGCCGTGGAGCATGCCCTCGTACCCCATGCAGAACGCCGAGTCGTTGGCGGTGCTGGCCTGCGCGAAGCCCGGCGTGACGGTGATCCGGTAGGTGAGCTCCTTGGCCGCGCCGTGCACGATCGTGTCGACGAAGGAGTAGGCGTAGGTCGAGCCGCGAGCGCCGAGGAGGTCCGTGGCCGTGGAGTTGGCGATGCTGACCCGGTTGCGGGTCAGCTGGATGTGGTACGACCCGCCCTTCGGGCACGGTGCGGGACCGACGTTCTTGAGCTGCGCCGTGAAGCGCACGGTGTCCTTCGGGAACTCCACGCCCGACTGCCCCAGCTCCGTGCTGACGAGCGCGAAGTGCGCGTTCGTCACCTCGACGTCCGGCAGCGGCCGGTAGGGCCCGGGCTGCGGTACGTTCGGCTTCGGCACCTGCCGGGGTTGCATCTGGTCGGTCTGCCCGAACGCCGGCAGCGCCAGGAGGAACGCCGCAGCGGCCGCCAACGTCATCACTCGTCCACCCATGACCCACCTCCACCCTGGACAACGCCACCGGGTCGGCGTTGCGCACATCGCCTGGCCGGGACCCACGCGCGGGAGTCGGAGAACCGCGTGCCGGGCACCGATCTGCCGGGCTCGTGCTACGCTGCGGCAAACGACGATGCGCCTCGCAGCTCGACTCGCGAGCCTGGTCTGCCTCGCGGCGCTGGCCTCCTCGACGGCGTGCCTGACGAATGCGCGCATCACCAATCTCGACGACGACTCGTGCCGGAGCACGCTCACCAGTGCGATCTCGACGATCCTCGTCGGCCAGCGCGAGCTGCCCGAGCTCGCCGACCTGCTCGCGGCGGACGCTGTCCAGGCCATGGCCCCCACGGGCCCGCCCTACCGGCCGTTCACCGTGTCGTCGCCGTCCGGGACCGACTACACCTTCGTCTTCCGGCTCAAGAAGGACGGCTGTCTCCTTCGGCTCTGGGGCCGGGCGAGGGGTTCCTGGGTCTACACCAACGACCTCACGTACATCGCGACGGAGCCGTTGCCGGGTTGCAGGTGCGTGGCCGGCGTGAGCCTCATGAGCCGGCAGAACGTGGGAGTGCACCTGCGGTGACACCCCCGAGCCGCGAGCCCGCCGCCTGGCGTGAAGCGTCACTTCCGAACCGGGGTCGAGTCACTCCGGCGACGGCGTGACCGGCACATGGCGGGAATCGCGAGGCGCGTGGTGACGTTGGTCCGGGCGGAGACGGAGCGAGCTCGAGTGAACGGTCAGAAGGCGGCGGTCTGGATCGCGGTCGGGATCGCCGCCGGCGTCGCGATCGGCGCCGCGACGCACTCACTGGCGTCGTGGATCTGCGTTGGGATCGTTGCCGGGGCCGGGATCGGTCTGGTCGCTGGAAGGTCGGGTCGAGCGGGGAGGTAGCGGCCGGGAAAGCGATACGGTGGTCACCGGTGCGGGTGCGGGGCGACCGCCTGGCCCGTCACTTGTACGGGGTTCCCTTGGGTCCGCACCCCTGCATCAGGCCGTTGTAGCCGACGCCCGCCGAGTCGTCCAGGAAGCTCCAGTAGCTCCAGGTGAACGTCGCGCGGGCCCTGGTCGCTCCGATCTCGAAGCTCTGCAGGTTTGCGGCGCACTCCACGGTGTTGCCGATGCAGTGGGCCACGCCGAGCCAGGCGCTCTGGAGCTTCCAGCCATTCTTGAGGGGCAACCCGATCTCGATGCCGTCCGAGCCGTCGACCCACAGGACGTGGCCGGTGTGGTGAGCCTTGAGTTGGGGCTCAGTACCCACTTCCAGCGAGCACTCGGGGTTCGCCGGCGGGACGGAGAGATCGCGGCAGCGAAACACCTGCGTCTCGATCAAGGTGCAGACCTCGGTCGGCTCGAATGGGGCAGGGAAGGCGGTGCTGAGTCCGGTTGGCGCCGCGACCTTCAGGCTCGCCTGCTGCTCGAGGACGCCAACCACATCCGGGACCACCGCGGTGACGCATCCGGCGTGCCAGTTGTCGACGCCCAGCTTGACGTACCCGCCCGGGAAGCTCCCGTACAGCCGCACCTCGGCGCCCGGAGGGGGAGTCGCAAAGCCACCGAAGAGAAGCCAGCAGGGATCCGAGGGAGACAGGTCGTTACCGCCGTGGGTGGCATGCCCGCCAGAATGGGTCGCAGGGGCGCCCTCACCAAATCCGGTGCCGAAGATGTGCAGCTCGGAGTCAGGGGAGAGAGGCCCCTCGAAGTCGACGTCCGTGATCTGCGGCGCCTTCACTGTGAGCGCCTGTGCCCGCCAGCTCGGCGGCATCGCCTTTGCGGCTACGAGTGCGCGCTGGAGAGCGAGCCGGTTCCGCGCCGCGACCGAAGCGCTGTGCTTCCGCGCCGCTTCCGCGGCCAGTTGCAGCGCGCTCGGCGCCGGGCGCATCTTCGCGGCCTCGCTGCGGACCTTCGCGAGGATCGCCTGAAACTCGGCCTTCGTCATCCGCTTGCCGTCGATCGTCAGCACGTAGCTCGGCGGGAGCTTGTCGAACTGCTCCGTCGTCATCTGCCCCGCGGGTGCACCGCCCGCCTGCACAAGGGCCGCGCTGGTCAAGGTAGTGGTCGCAAGAGCTGCGAGCCAGGGTCGCATCGTCGTCCTCCCGCGCCCGGTCACGGGTACGCGAGCCTCCATCCGGGAAAACGCCGTCCGGACGCCCGAGCGCACAGCCGGCAGCCCCACGCCGAGCCGACCGGACCCAGCTGTCGACGGTGTCGGCTGGCCGCTGCGTGCGCCACTCGCCTTGCGGAAGCGGGGCAGCCGCGTACGGAACGCCGGTCCACGCCGGCGAGAAGCTGATGCCCGGTACCGATCCCGGTGCCGACTGCAGCGCCGTCGTCCTCTACGAGGTTTTGCCGGGCCCGTTACGGGAGAACACCGTCAATCCGCTCGCGTGATCCGATGTCGGACGCGACGGAGGTCGCGCAGCGCGCGCCCGGTGTTCCGGTCGTTGCCGCCTTGCCTGGGCCAGCGGGTCGCGGCCAGATTGGTTGAGTCCTCACCACCGCGCCGTGGGGGCTCGTCACCCCGGGGAGATTCACAGCTCCCGGGTTCGCCGAAGCTGCGTCGGTGTCAGACCGCAAAGAGCTCGTGCTGGTACAGGATGCCGCGGGCGAGGAGAGCGTACGACCAGACGAACATGACATCCATGATGGGGTCGAGGTGGGACATCCCCATCGTGGACAGGAATGCGAATGCGATGTCGCCCACGCAGAGGAAGACGAAACCCGCGAGCAGGGTGAGCCAGACCCGCCAGATGTGCCCGCCCCGGAAGTGCAGCGTGATGCGGAGGAGGGTCACGGCCAGGACCAGCAGGACCGAGTCGAACACGGGGTACGCGACGTTCGCGACGATCTCCGGCGTGGGAGCCTCGGCGTGGACGATCGGCCTGAGGAGCCAGTAGTCGAAGGCCGCGAGGACCACGAGCGCTGTGCAAGCCGGCGCCAGGACAAGACCTGGCGAGCCTTCCGGGTGCTCCCCGACGTACACCCTGACGGCCAGAGCCAGCGACGCGATCAGAAGCCCCGTCGCCAGCAGGAAGAGGGCGTCCGCGGGCGATGGAAACGGCGGCTTCGCGAGCGTCAGATTGAGCGAGCTCAGCGTCAGCTGCGCCACGAAGTAGCAGCCAAACCCGAGCTGCATGAGGCGCCAGGCGGGGCGCGCCGGGTTGCCGGGCTCGAAGTGGGGGACGATCCTCCCCGCCCACAGCGCCGCCACGAAAAGACAGGCCAGCTTGACGAGCGAGCCGATCACGAGCACGGCCCGTTCATCGAGGGTTCGACGGAAGAAGGAGCTGTCTCCGACGAACAGGCGGGGAAGGAAGAGCGCAGCAACCGCGAGCATGAGCGCCGCGAAAACGGCGTCGAGTCGGCGACTGTGTGTCACGGTGCGTCCTCCGAAAGCAGCGCCCTGCGAACCTTGGCGACTGCCTTGCTCGCGGCCTGGTTGCCCACGAACACCGTGAGCCACCGCTCGACGCTGGCCAGCAGTCGGTCGAGGTCGGCCGAGGAGATGGTCCCGTCGTTGATCCCTAGCCGGCGGCAGTGCATCAGCCCGGTGGTCGCCGCGACCGTGTCGCCGACCACGGGCGCGATGGTCCTGCCGATCACCTCGATCACCCTCTGGGTATTGAAAGCGGCGCTCATGGGGGGGCTCCGTCCGTGAAATCGCGTCGACTGCCGGCATCGTAACACGGGCGGCGCCCGCGCCGACCGGCCGCCCTCACGGCCGCATGGCGGGGACCTGTCCGTTACGTCGAAGGTGGCTCGGGCCAGTCCAGCACGCGCAGCCAACCGCCGTCGGCTTGGCGACGCGCAACCTGGATCCGGATGCCGCTGCCGTCGCGACGCCGCGTCGACGTGAGCGCGAGGTCGCCGGCGAGAAGGCTCGGGAGAGACTCCTCCGGCTCGAACTTGGGCACGCGCGCGAGCATCCGCTGGTACAGGAGCTGGATCGCGGCGCGCCCCCGCGTCAGCTCGCCGGGCGGATACACCACGACCGCTTCCGGTTCGTACAGTGCGGCCAGTCCTTCGGCATCGTGCTCGTTCGCTCGCCGCACGAACAGGCCTGTGAGGTCTTCGGGGCTTTCCGCCCGCTGCCGCTCGTTCGCCATGGGCCGCTCCTTTCGTCCCAGTCGCCTGACAGGGACCGGTGGATCGGCGTCTTCCTTCTTCACCTTGAAGTATGGTAGCGCCTTGAGAGGCTCGGTGAAGGACGGGGAGGGGTTGGTGACGCCTGGCACCGACCACCTCCGGAACGCGCGGCCCCGTTCCAGGCACCCAGTCGGTCCCGTTGGTGGTTGCTCGGCCGTCAGCCAACTGCGGGCCTGAGGCGGAACTTGCCGAGCTCGCTCCGCCCGTCGCGCAGCTCCCTCAGCCTCAACGGAGGTTCCGAAGGTGCCGCTGTCGTGTCGTATCGGTGGCTCTCGACCAACCGGGGGCGGGATGACACGGGCAAGGGATACCTTGCCCTCCACCAACGCCCGGAGCACATCGAGGCGGGCTACTGGCCTCTCGGCGCGGAGGCCGCCTCGGCGCGAGGCTTCGGCCGCACGCCGACGATCACGAGCCACAACATGAACGCCATCTCGCCGAAGAGAACGGGGAAGGTGATCTTCGAGACGATCGCGAGGTGCTGCGGCGCCAGCAGGCCGGTGAAGGCGTTCGCGAGGTACGCGAACCCGTTGGCGAGCAGCCACCCGCCGAGCACGCGGGGCAGGAACCCCGAGCGCCACACGAGCAGCCCGAGCGGAAACAGCCAGAGCCCCCAGAACACCTGGGAGACGAGCGTTCCCTCGTGGTCCACCTGGAGGAACAGCATCGCGATCGCCTCCCGCTGCGGCTTGTCGAACACCGACAGGAACTCGGCGCCGCGCACGAGCACGAGGACGGCGAGGTTGTTCACCTCGCTGACGAACGACTGCGGTACCTGGACGAGCACCAGGGCCGCCATCACCGCCGCCTGGGGCCTGTTGACGCCCTCGAGGAGGCGGTACAGCGCGAAGGCGAGGAGCGCGAAGCCGACCGACCCGGCGACGCCCACGACGAGGTCGATACGGAACAGCGACTCGTGGGCGAGGATGGTGTTCGCGGTCGCTGCTGGGTCCCCCCGGACGAACAGCTTGCTCGGGGCGTACATCAGGTTGAACACGCCGGTGACCGTGATGAAGAGGTAGAGAAACCCTGCGACACGTGCGTCCCTGTTGGTTGGCGTCATGGTCGGTCTCCTGGGCACGAGCTTGGGGTGGGGTGCGGCGGTGTCGCAGCTCCTGCTGCCCGGCGGCGGCGTGTGCGCGTCGCGGGGGGCAGGAAGGCGGCGCCTCCGTCCGAACGGCGTCTGGCCGTCCGCTCGGAGCTCACTCGATCGAACAGACGGGAGTCCCGGGGAGAGGGTGACCGCCGTCGGTCGATGGGCATCGCGACCTATACGGGAAGACGCGCCGGCTGGTTTCACGACCGGGCCGAGGTGACTCCGAGATCCGACCCTCTGCGGCCGCCTGCTCCCGTTCGCCTCGAGGATCGAAGGCCGTCGGCGGCGCGGAGGCGACAGGGAAGGCAAGCGCGCGAATGAAGGTGAGAGGGTGGCACCCGGTACCGCCCCGCAGACCGGCAGACCGACCTATTCATCCCATCGGTTCGGTCTCGGGTTTCGCAGCGAGCGGGGCGGCGAGTGCTACGGTTCCTGCACGGCGTGGAGGTCCCAGGTCCAGCTGATCCCGGGTCCCGGGGCGAGGGTGCCCGTCATGCGCTTGCCGTCGGTGCTCACGCGCTGGAATGGAATCGTCGGCGGGCTCCCGGAGAGGATGTTGAACCAGTTGCCGGCTTCCGCGTACTCCTGCACCCCGCGGCATGTGATCGGCAGCATCGTCGTCGTCTCGAGTCCCTCGCCCTCGTAGGACTGCACGGCTCCCGCTGCCGCGGGGAGGTAGTTCCACGTCACGAGGGAGTTGAAGATCGGGTCCGACACGTGCACGGTCCCGCCTCCAGAGCAGCCGTTGCTCGCCGTCACCGTCACGTCGCCGGTTACCGTGTAGCTGACCGACGGAGGCTGCGTCGCTCCGGGAACCCGCGTCCAGACGAGGTTGTTGACCGTGTCGGTCTGCGTGTAGTCGCCGCCCGTAAAGGTGTAGGTCGCCGTTCCCTGCCACTGGTAGCAGCCGAAGCCCGAGAGCCACAGCACGGGGGCCATCCCCGGCGGTTTGAAGCTGCCGCCCGAATCGTCGACCCTGGAGTTGCTCACGATGATCACCAGCTCCTCGAGGCGCTCGGCCTTGAGGTCGCGGCAGAACGCGACGTACGGCTTGTTGGTCCAGTCGTCCTGCGTCCACGCTCCGTTGATCTTCATCAGCGCCTGGACCTTGATCCCCTTGACGGCGTCGGGGCTCGTGCTCTGGGGGTTCCAGAACGGCCCGAAGGTCGGCACCGCCTGCTGCTCCAGGTCGTAGGTGACGCCGTTCCAGAACGCCACGCTGCTGATCGACGAGTCGGGGAAGACGAAGTCCTTGTAGGCGGCGCTCAGGTGTTGCGGCACGACGTCGAGCGCGAGCTCCATGTCGGGGAGGGCCGAGGCATCGGCGGTGATGCCCGGGATGGCCGTGTACGTGCTGGTCTTCAGGGCATCCCACTTCGTATAGTCGTCGACGGGGTCGTGGTTCCAGTTGTGGAGGGCGAACTTGGGCCAGATGTCGGCGAATCCTCCCGGAAGGGCCGCGTCGAGCGCCTTGACGGCGGACTGTGTCAGGCACCCCTCCCACGACGCGCGGACGAAGTCGGCGCTGCCGGTGCTGCGGTAGACGTAGAACGGCAGCAGGTACGCGCCGTACCAGTGCGGCTCGCTGTTGAGGTCGAGGGGCACGTCGGGGTGGAAGAGCACGGTGGAAGCCCTGAACTGCTCGTCCTGATCGTAGGGGTAGACGTAGTCCTGCACCCACTGCGCGCTCGCCTCCGACCACCAGTGGTACTCCTCGGACGACATGCAACCGGCGATGGGCATCGAGAACTGGAACGCGTGGAACATCTCGTGGGCGAGCAGCGCGGTGATCGTGTCGCGGCGCAGACGGATGAACACGGGGCTGTTGCTGCAGCCGCTGTAGGGGACCGTCACCGACTGGTTCTGGTCGCAGATGTAGATGTCGAGCTGGTCGGTGCCGCCGTTGCAGCTCAGGCCATCGTCCGAGAGCAGCGGGTGTCCGGTCATCAACGCCTGGAGCCTGGGGAGGATCGTGTTCTCGGCCTGGGCCAGATACACTCGGGCGTTCGCGGCGTCGTCACTGTTCACGTCGTACCAGACTCGCACCTTCCCGCCGGTGTTCTCCACATAGGTCCAATCGGCGGAGATGTTGCAGCCGACGGACGACTCAGGACCCATGGCCGTGGCAGCCGCGCCCTGGTACCCCTGCTGGTACGTGGGCGGGATGAGGAACGGCTGGAGGGCCGCCTGAGTGGCGGGTGAGTAGCTGCTGAATTCGCCGACGACGGTCGCGAGATAGAGGGAGTCGGTGAGCGCGGAGTCGTCGCCGCGGTAGGCCGCCGGCAGGCGGGCGTCGCCGAAGATCGCGTAGACGCGGTAGAGGACGGCCGTCTCGTGGTCGAGCGCGCCGCTCCCTTCCGCCTGGTCGATGAGAGCCTCGCTCGTCGGCAGCGTGACGCGCACGAGGTGGCGGCGGGCGGGGCGCGTCGCCGCGACCGCGTCGCGCTCGGCCGGGGCCAGCCACTCCGCGAGGATCTCGGCTCGACCCGTCCCGCCCAGCGCTTCGACCAGCAGGCCCCGACCGATCACCTCCTCGGCAGGGAGCGTCTCGGCGAGGCGCACGGAGCGCGTCTCGTTGGCCCGCAGGATCACCACGCGGCCGCCGTCCACGGGCGTGCCCCGCTCGTCCACCGGCGTCACCCGGACGGTGATCCCCGAGCCGGCGACCTCGCGGAGGCGTATGACGTCCTGGTCAGGGTCGACGATTCCTGGGAGCCGCAACGGTGTGAGTTCGACGCCGACAGTCAGGCCGCGATCGCAGCCCGCTCCCGCCACCTGCCCTGCCGCCTCGGGCTCGGCCTGGGGCTCGCGCGGCGCGAGGTCGCCGGCCGCAGCGATCGCGGCGCTTGCAGTGAAGACGCACCAGACGGCGAATCCCGACCTGGACATGTGGCGTCTCCCTTGGTGATGGCCTGACAACCGTGACCGCGGGGCGCCGCATTCCCGGCTGTGCGGTCGGCGGGAAGCTCGGCGTTCGTCTCCGATTCCGGCTGAGAGAGCTCACGCCGCACTCGTTCGGCCTTCACCGACGCCGGCGATGGTCAGCCCACCGTTCGTGTCGGGACGTGGGGGTTTGGGGCCTCCTCCCGTGGTGGGGTTCGCCCTTCGGCTGCTTGCCTGGCTGGCACGCATCTCCTCGAACCGCCGCAACCGCGTGCCTGGTACTCGTCGGGAATTTCGCCGTGTCGACCCGGGTGTTTGGCGGTTGGGGGGTAACCAGATGGCTCCGAGAATCGACTACTCGAAGGTGACTCCCGGAGTGCTCGAGGTGATGTTCGGCTTCGGCAGATACCTCAAGAACTCCGGGCTTCCCAAGAAGCTCCTCGACATGGTCTATCTGCGGGCTTCGCAGCTGAACGGCTGCGCCTACTGCATCGACATGCACTGGAAGGACCTGCGCGCGGAAGGGGAGAGCGAGCAGCGCCTCTACGGCCTCGACGCGTGGGAGGAGTCGCCGTACTACAGCGACCGCGAGCGGGCGGCACTCGCCTGGACAGAGGCGGTCACACGCCTCACCGGCCGGAACGTGCCTGATGCGGTGTTCGAGGAGGCGCGACGCCACTTCTCCGAGAAGGAGCTCGCCGACCTCACGCTCGCGATCATCGGGATCAACGGCTGGAACCGCTTGAACGTCGCGTTCCACACCCCGGCGGGAACCTACCAGCCCGGGAAGTGGGCGGAGGCGACCGCCGCGAGGTAGGCGCCCGGGACGATTCGACTCGCCGGGTACCGCCGGCGGTTCCCAGCGGGCACGGCGCGTCGGGCTGCCCCAGGACCTGCACCCGACTGCGGTTCGTCGACCCGGCCGGATCCGCGGCGACTCCGGCCGGAGGCCGCCGGGTCTAACGCTGGCGCGCCACGAGCCAGGGGATGCCGCGATAGGAATCCGCCACCACCCAGGCGCCCGCCGTGAGCACCCAGGAGTCGATGGCCTCGTTCCAGTCGGCGGCGCCGGCGCCCGCCGCCAGGATAGGTACCCACACCAGCAGCGTGAACAGGAGCATCTGGAGCGCGGAGAGCCCGGCTGCGAGGCGCGCCCAGACGCCGGCGACCACGGCAACACCCGCCGCGATGAAGGCGCAGCCGGTGAGGGTCGCCCAGGCGAGATGCCACGGAAGCCAGGCGGGCACGAGCGAGACCGTTCTCTCGAGGAAGGTGAAATGAGCCACGCCGAAGGGGAGCAACGCCAGGCCGTAAAGCACCCTGGCGATCCGGATGCTCGCTTCCCCCGTGGCGAACCCGCGGCGCTGACCCTCCTCGTCTACGGAGAGGCCGGCGTACAGGATCCAGGCGGCCGCCACCATCAACGCGGTCTCGCCGCAGGCCCACCACATGCCCGACGACGTGGGGGCGGCGACGATGAGAGGCACCCTGAAGGCCACGAGCCACGCCAAGAGACAGGCGAGGAGTACGCCGGACGAGGCGGCGGCGGTGCGCCGCCAGAGGAGGCCCAGCCCGGAGAGCAGAGAGACGAGGGCGCAGAAATAGGCCAAGGCTTCGCGAGCGGGCAGACCCGCAGGCGCTCCGTTCCAGATCGGGGGGAAGTCGCCTCTGGCCAGGCCCAGGACCCCGAGGCCGATCATCGTCACGGCGAAGGCCACGCGGCCCGCGCCCGCGACGCGCGTTGCACGTCCTTGGACGATGTTCACGTTCGTCGGATCCTCGTGGGGGGATTCTTCGCGCTCCCCGGACTGGTGCCGCCGCTCTGATGGCCCGAGGGAGCGAGGGAGGCCCGACGCCGCCGGCGTCCTCCTCGCCCGATGCGGATGTGTGCCAGGCGCACGGATATCACGCTTTTGCTGCCGCCGCGCGCTGCGAACCGCGGGAACCGCGTGCCTGGCGTCGATCCGATTTCGGTTCCATTCCTGCCCGTGCCTCCTGTACGGCGACGAGTCAGTCGCCGGTCGCCGCGAACAGCTTCTGCAGCTGCGCGTGTGGAGCGGCGCCGCCGAAACCGTCGAACCTGCCGTGCGTGGCCAGCTCGGTCGCCGCCCGGATGAACCCGCCCCACGCGGCGCGGGCGAGCGCGCCGCCGACGCTGACCCGCCGCACGCCCAGACCCGCGGCGTCGGCCATCGTCAGGTCCACGCTGCCGGTCAGACTGGCCGGCCCGCTCAGGAGCAGGTTCACGGGCTTCGGCGCGACGGCCTCCACGACGGCGCGGATGTGCGCAGGCTCGCGCAGGCCGGGCGCGTAGAGACAGTCGGCGCCGGCGGCGGCGTACGCCCGAAGCCGGTTCAGCACCTGGTCGATCCCTTCTCGACCCACCCAGAAACCCTCGGCGCGACCCACGAGCAACACGCCGCTGTCTCCGATCGCCTCGCGCGCGGCCCGGAGCCGCTCGACCGCGAGCGGCAGCTCGTAGATCGCGTTGTCGCGCCGGTCGCCCGCGTCCTCGATCGAGAGCCCCGCGACCCCCGTGGCGACGCACAGACGGACGTTCGCCGCGACGCCGTCGGGATCGTCCGCATAACCGTTCTCGAAGTCGGCGTTCACGGGAAGGTCGGTCGCGTCCACCAGCTCTTTGATGTGCGCGAGCATCTCGTCGCGGCCCACGCTGCCGTCCGCGACGCCGCGGGAGAACGCGTACCCGGCCGACGTGGTGGCGATCGCCGCGAAGCCGAGGTGTCGCAGATAGCGCGCGGTGCCGACGTCCCACGGGTTCGGTAGCGCGAAGCAGCCCTCCCGATGGAGATCGCGGAAGATCTGACGCCGCTTCGCAAGTTCCGTCACGAGTCACGCCTCCCGGTGTGCATGGCGCAGCCGATTCGGGCCCGCCGATGGATAAAGAGTTTCGTTCTCATCTCGGCGGATAGTAGCAGCCCTCGAATCCCAGTCAAGCGTCAGCGAGGGGCCGGTTGGGCTGATGTAAGCCGAGGGAGATGCCCAAGCCGTGTGATGGTCGGGAGGCGAGGGTCGAGAGCGTGCCGGGCAGGCCTGCCCAGCGAAGCTCTCGCCCTCGCGCCCACCGCCTCGGCGCGGAGCAGACGCGCCGCCACGCACCCGGAGACGGGCGCCTGTCTCCGGCGTCTAGCCTTTCGGCCTGATCAGCTCCTCGAACGGTGGGTAGCCGTGGAGAGGCTCGAGGAACGCGAACACGTGCAGGTAGCCCTTGGCGCTGAACCCGTGTGCGAGGGCGACGCGCAGTAGCTCGACCGCGCGGTCCCGCTCGCCGAGCTGCGCGGCGATAAACGCGCGCATCCACGAGTAGTCGCCACGGCCGCGGACGTCGTCCAGTCCCGCGAGGACCTTGTCGCCGGCGGCCGCGACTTCGCGGTCGCCCGCGCGCGCCGCGACGACGGCCCGGTAGCCGGTCGCATACGCGACGTCAGGTGAGCGCGTGGCGATCTCGTCGGCGAGCGGGCGCGCCTCTGCAAACCTCTCCGCCAGCCACAGGCACTCCACCCGGTTGAGCGCGAACCCGATCCTCCCCCCCGCCTCGGAGGCGTGGTCGGCGTGCCAGTCCGCGCAGCGCGAGGCCAACCCCCGAGCCTCGCCTGCGTGCCCGTGGGCGCGCAGCTCCTGCGCCGCGGTGAGCAGGACCTCTCCCGGCGTCCCGGCGCGCTCGCGGACGGTGAGGCTCTCGGTGACCACGCGGTCCAGGTCGGCGAGACGGTCCAGCGCGGCGAGGGCGCGGGCCTCGTCTTCCCGGACGTTGATCTTGTCGGGGTACGTTCTGACGCCGAACTCGGCGACCTTCAGTTCGGCCTCGTGCTCGCCGAGCAGGTGGTGAGAGAAGGACGCGACCCCGAGCAGCCAGGTGCCTTGCATCCAGTGCCCGAACACCTTCCAGTCGATCGCCTCGATGTCGCCGATGCACTCCACCGCCTCGCGCGGCCGGTTGAGGGCGAGGGCGAGATTCCCGGCAGCGAACTTGAAGGTGAAGTCCTGCGGGGCCAGCGCCAGAAGCTCGCGCGCCCTGCGGTACGCCTCCGCGGGGCGCCCGCCGAGCATGGCGTCGTAGTACTGGAAGAGGGCCCGGTCGGCGGGGCCGAACTCGTCCTGGCTCTCCTCGAGGCGCTTTCGCAGGGCCTCGTACCTCGCCGTGTCTCCGGTGGTGTAGTACCAGCTCATCAGGCGGAGCTGGGGGTGCCAGAACTCCGGGTCGAGCTCGGCCGCCTTCTCGAGGTGCCGGATCACGGCTTTCGGGTCCACGCCCATCGACATGGCGCCGGCCAGGAACTCCTGGTATGCCGGGTAGAGCGGCGCCGTGGTGATGCCACCGAGCGCCGGGGCGCGCCCGAGGTGCAGCGCGACGGCCGTCATGACCCGCTGCCGCACCCGCTCGACGACCCGGCCGGCGTCCGAGCGCGACCCGCGCTCCGGCCTGAGGGCGAACACGGGCTCGGAGGCCGCGGCGTCGGTGACCCGTGCCCGCAGCTCGAGCTCGTCGCCGGCCAGGTAGATGTTGCCGGATACGACCGTGCCGGCTCCCGCCGCGAGCGCGGACCTGCACAGCGTGGCGTCGTCGACCGTCCGCCCGTCGCCCGACGCGGGGACGACCTCGAGCTCGCCCTGCTCGACCAGACCCTGGGTGACCGACTCGACGGCCATCGCAGCGACTGGTGCGAGCGAAGGGTCGCCCGTCTGGTTCTCGAAGCGGCCCACCATCACCTTCGCGGCGCGGCCAACCACCGTGGCCCGCCGCTCCGAGCGTGTCCTCTGCAGCCAAAGCGCCGTGGCCAGCGCACCCAGTACCAGGACAGCCGCCGCGACGGCCACCGCGACGCGATGCCGCGGTCGCTGCGGCACCGGCGCGGCCACGGGCACCACCGGAGCCGCGCCCGCCCCCTCGCGCAGCGCCGCCAGCGCCTCGCGGGCGGAGGGGAACCGTTGATCGGGCTCCTTCGCCAGGCACCGCGCCACGACGGTGCGCAGACGCTCCGGCACGCTCTCCGGCAGGGGATCCGGTGCGTCCTTCAGGATCGCCGCCACGATCTCGGTCGCCGTGCCGCCGGAGAACGGCCGCCGTCCCGTCAGCAGCTCGTAGAGGAGGATCCCGAACGCGAAGACGTCGGCCCGCTCGTCGACGACACGCCCCAGCGCCTGCTCCGGCGCCATGTACGCCGCCGTCCCGAGGACGGCCCCCAGCTCCGTCGCGCTGGTCGGCACGTGCGTCAACTTAGCGTCCCGCGGCGACGGCGCCGGTGCGACGAACTTCGCCAGCCCGAAGTCCAGGACCTTCGCAACGCCGTCCCGCGTCACGATCACGTTGTCCGGCTTCGGGTCCCGATGCACGATGCGCTTCTCGTGCGCCGCCGCCAAACCCCGCGCGATCTGCACCGCCAGCTCGGCGACCTCGGCCGCCGGCAGGACGCCCCGCCTGAGGCGCTCGCGCAGCGACTCTCCCTCGACCAGCTCCTCGACGATGTACGGGGCGCCGTCGTGCGTGCCGACGTCGTGGACCGCGAGGATGTTCGGATGCGAGAGCGCCGCGGTGGCACGCGCCTCGCGCTCGAACCGCTCCTGCCGCTGAGGGTCGGATGCGAACTCCGCCGGTAGCACCTTGATCGCGACATCGCGGTTCAGGCGGGTGTCGTGGGCGCGCCACACCTGCCCCATCCCGCCGGCCCCGATCGGCGCCACGATCTCGTAACGTCCCAGCCGAGCCCCGGCCGTGAACGTTGTCATCTCGAAGTCCACTTTGATTCTAACCCCGTACAGAGGTTGCACAGCGCCGCGAGCGACTCGCTCTGAAGAGGCCCGCCCCACCTCGAGCGCGCCCACGGGTCGCCCGGTGACGCGACCAGGCGGGAGGCCGCACCGCCGGCCGGTACTCGGGATCGGGCTGCGGCCGGGGGCGCCCGTGGCGGTGGGGCGGGCGTCGATTCTCTACATCGGTCTCCTCAGGCGAAACGGTGAAAGGGTGATAGCCGGTAGCGATCCGTGTCGCCGTATCGCTGCCTTATGCCTTGACAGGGTGGGGGCGGGAGCCGATATTGAGGTCACAAAAACTAAGGAGGTGTCAGGAGCTCGCGCGAACGTAGCAACGCGGAGTGCGCGGCGACGTTGAGGCTCTGATCCGATCCGGAGTGCTGGTCACCAACGGGTCGGGGAGCCAGTGGTGAAACCGGCAACGCCACCTGTTGCCGGTTTTCGTTTCGGTGGCCGTGCCTGCCGAAGACCGCTCGCATCGGATTGGCGAAAGGGGGAAGCGCGGCCGATCGCAACAGCGACGCGGCGCGCACCTCATGGCATCGGCGTGGTGCACACCATTTGCTGCGGCCCAGGCCGAAGTTGGCCCGGGCGGCGATTCTCCGCGCAGCCCGGGAGGCCGCCGAACCACGAGCACGTGTTCCCGGCCATCGGCACGGTTTGTGACGGTCTCCACGTCGGAACCGACCCGCGAGAGTGAAGGCAAAGGACTTCGGCATGAGGTGACCTTGGACGCGTCCCCTCAGGGTGCTGGCCTGACGGGTGTCTGCGCGAACGGCCGCCACGCACGCGGCAGGGGGCACGCATCCGGGGACGTTGTGCGCGCCGCACCGGGCTGCCGAAGCCCCGTTGGACCGGACGCACAGGCGGAGCCAGAGTCGGCCCACATCACGGCACGCTCGCCTCCCGGCCCGGCGCATCCGGCGCGTCACAGCCGACCTTCGCTCCGTGTGGTGTGTCGGCCTTCCTGGCAAGGGTCACCGCGCCGGGACGCGGGTTGGTTCACGGCCCTCGTTCCGTGTGCTGGACGCGTTGTTCGTCGAGACTTGAGAGAGGAGAGTCTCCATGAAACGCAGCCTCGTAGCGACAATCTGTTTTGCCCTGGTCTTGCTGAGCGTGGCGACGGTCGCGCCGGCGAAGGATCCGGGCGGCTGCCGGATCCACGATGTGAAGGGAGCCTGGGGATACAGCGAGACGGGAACGCTCTACCATCCGACTCTCGGGGCGATTCCCTATGCGTCCGTTGGGA
>DATKLI010000128.1:0-12011 GCA_035542455.1 Thermoanaerobaculaceae bacterium | reverse complement strand
TTGGGAGGTTCGAAGGTTCGAAGGTTCGAAGGTTCGAAGGTTCGAAGGTTCGAAGGTTCGAAGGTTCGAAGGTTCGAAGGTTCGAAGGTTCGAAGGTTCGAAGGTTCGAAGGTTCGAAGGTTCGAAGGTTCACCTGGGGGGAGAGGCAACTGCACACGGGGCCGCCCATTCCCGGACTCTCGGCGGTCTTGTCTCTGAACTTTCGAGCGTTCGAACGTGTGAACCTTCGAACGGTCTCTGAGCCTCTGCTCCGCTGCTCCTCGGCACTCAGGGGCGCACCGCCCCGCGCCAGTAGGCGAGGGTGTCCGCGAGGGTCTGCTCGAACGGAATCGCCGGGCTCCACCCCGTCGCCGCACTGAAGCGCGACGCGTCGCCCACGAGCACGTCGAGCTCCGACGGGCGCAGCCTGCTGGGATCGAACTCGACCTCCACCACTGAGTCCGAGAGCGAGAGAAGGTGGTCGACGACCTCCCGGATCGAGTGCGCCCTCCCGCTCGCGACGTTGTACGCCGTTCCAGGCTCACCGCGCGTCGCGGCAAGCCAGTAGGCGCGCGCCGCATCGCGGACGTCCACGAAGTCACGCCGGACCTCGAGGTTACCCACCTGGATGCGCGGCGGGCGGAGCCCCGCCTCGATCTCGGCGAGCTGCCGGGCCAGCGACGAGATCACGAACCGCGCGGACTGACGCGGCCCGCAGTGGTTGAACAGCCGCATCCTGATCGTGCGCAGCCGGAACGTCTGGAAGTACTGGAACCCCAGCAGATCGACCGTGGCCTTGCTCACGGCGTACGGAGACACCGGCCGGAACGGCTGCTCCTCCCGGATCGGGAGCTCGTCGTCGCGGACGAGGCCGTACGACTCGGCCGAGCACGCGAGCACCACCCGCGCGTCGAGGTCGAGCTGGCGGACCGCTTCGAGCAGGTGGAGCGTCCCGAGCGCGTTGACCTGCATCATCTCGGCAGGCGTGTCCCACGAACTCGCCACGGACGACGATGCCGCGAGGTGGAAGATCACGTCCGGCCGCGCCGCCTGGAGGACCCGTATGAGCGACGGCGTGTCGAGGAGGTCCCCCTCCATGATGCGCACGGACGGTCGGAGAGCCGCGGCTGCCGGCACCTCCGACCTCCACCGCCGGAGGCCGTACAGCTCGACCTCGGGGTGATCGGCCAGGAGGTGCTCGGAGAGGTGCAGGCCGACGAACCCCGAGATCCCGGTTATCAGGACGCGCATCGGCTCATGTTAGCCGATCGTTGCGAGGGGCGGGGTATGGCAGAGGAGCTGAGGGGCGGCCGTGGCTCGGAGGTTCGAAGGTTCGAAGGTCCAGACACCAGGGGGAGAGAGTAGAAGGTAGAGGGAAGAGGGACGACGAGGACACACCGGTGCCCCGTCTTCGCTCTTCCTTCCTCCCTCTACCCTCTTCCATGAACTTTCGAACGTTCGAACGTGTGAACCTTCGAACGGCCTCTTCTCCCCTGCTCCTCTGCTCCTCTGCCCCTCCGCTCGCAGGGGCTAGAAGGGGGAGAACGAGGACTCCGCCATGTGCTCCGCGCGGACCGCGTTGAACAGCCCCTGGAGCGCGTCGTAGTGCTGCTTCTCCCAGTCCGCGAGGAACCGGTAGAAGCTCTTGACCTCGCTCTCCACCGCCTGCTCGGCGGCCGTCGAGAAGTACTTCAGAGCGTTGGTCTCGAGCGTCATACCGATTGACAGTACGCCGAGCTCGAAGTCGGTCGAGGCCGCCTGCTCGCGGAACCGGGCGGTGAACACCGCCTGGTTGATCGAGCGGACCTCGGGGGCGCGGAGGTTGATCCGGAATGCTTCCACGCCCTTCTCGTCGTACCGCCCGGCCACGCTCTTGAGGAACGCCTGGTGCTGGACCTCGTCCGCGGCCAGCTTCGCGAACAGCTCCTGCACCGCTTCCTTCTCGGCGCGCTCGGCCGTCATCGAGTAGAAGGTGTAGCCGTCCACCTCGATCTGGTACGCCTTCCTCAAGATGTCGAGAACCTGGTCCCGGTTCGTCATCCCATCACCTCCGAGCACGGCCCCGAAAGCGCGAGCGCCTCGCCCGTCACGCGGGCACCGCCGCGAGCTTCTCGGCCTCGGCCACGAGATCGTCCGGCCCCATCACCATCCCGCCCACGCGTCCATGGAAGCCGACCGGGCGCCGTCCCGCGACCGCTGCGCGAACGTCCTCCACCATCTGGCCGGTCGAGAGCTCCGCCACGAGCACCGCCTTGGCGCTCTCGGCCGCCTTCGCCAGCGCCTCGGCCGGGAACGGGTAGAGGGTGATCGGGCGGAACAGCCCGATCTTGAGCCCCTTCTCGCGCGCCTGGTCGATCGCGGTCTTCGCAATCCGGGCCACCGTGCCGTACGCCGCGAGCAGCACGTCGCATCCCCCCTCGACGTTGGTGGTCTCGAACCGCACCTCCGAGGCCATCGCGCGGTACTTCGCGTTCAGGTCCCAGTTGTGCTTCTCGAGCTGCTCGGGATCGAGGTAGAGCGAGTTGATGATGTTGCGCTGCCGGCCGGCGCAACCGGTGGTCGCCCACGGCTTCTCGGGGAGGTCCTCCGGCTTGATCGTCTTCTTGAACTCGACCGGCTCCATGATCTGGCCGATCAGGCCGTCCCCCAGCACCATGACGGGGTTCCGGTACTTGTCGGCGAGGTCGAACGCGTCGATCACGAGGTCGGCGGCCTCCTGGACGGTCGAGGGCGCCAGCACCAGCACGCGGTAGTCCCCGTGCCCGCCGCCTTTCGTCGCCTGGAAGTAGTCCGACTGCGACGGGAGGATCCCGCCGAGGCCCGGCCCCCCGCGCATGATGTTGACGATCACGACCGGCAGCTCGGCTCCGGCCATGTACGAGACGCCCTCCATCATCAGGCTGATCCCGGGGCTCGACGAGGAGGTGAACACGCGGCGCCCAGCGCCCGAAGCCCCGTACAGCATGTTCGACGCCGCGACCTCGCTCTCCGCCTGGACGAACATCCCGCCCACCTGGGGCAGACGGGCCGACATGTACTCCGGGATCTCGTTCTGCGGCGTGATCGGGTAGCCGAAGAACAGCCTGCACCCCGCGTGGATCGCGGCCTCGCCGATCGCCTCGCACCCCTTCATGAGCTTCTTTGCCATCGCGCGCTCCTTACCTTGCCGCCACGGCTGCCGCCTGGGTCACGCCGATCTCGAAGCCCCGTTCCAGCGCCTGCTCGTTGATCGCCACGAGCTTCGGCCGCGAGGCGAAGCTCTCCTTGAGGACCTCGGTGACGCTCGCCTTGTCCACGAGACCGGACGCGCCGAGGAACGCTCCCAGCGCGACCATGTTCGCCGCCTTCGCGTTCCCCAGCTCGATCGCGATCTCGTTCGAGGGGACCGTCACGACCGTCACGTCGGTGCGCTTCGGGAGGCGGTTGATCAGCGAGGTGTTGACGACGATGATCCCCCCGGGTCGGACGGCGTCCTCGAACTTGTCGAGCGACGGGAGGTTGAGGACGATGAGGGCGTGGGGCCGCTTGGAGATCGGCGACCCGATCGGCCGGTCCGACAGCACCACCGTGCAGTTGCACGTCCCCCCGCGCATCTCCGGTCCGTACGACGGCATCCACGTCACCTCGTGGCCCGCCTTCATTCCGGCGTACGCCATGAGCTTCCCGATCAGAAGCACGCCCTGACCGCCGAATCCGGCCAACACGATCTCGCTGTGCATGGTCAGCTCCCCGCCTGGACGGCCGCTTCCTCGGGTACCTTGACCTCGCCGAGGGGGTAGTACGGAACCATGTTCTCCTCGAGCCAGCCGCACGCCTCGTGGGGTTGATACCCCCACCCCGTCGGACACGTCGAGAGCACCTCGACGAGCGAGAAGCAGGTTCCCTCGAGCTGGTACTTGAACGCCTTGCGGATCACCTTCTTGGCGTTGAGGATGTTCTTGGGGTCGTGGACCCCGACGCGGGCGAGGTACGCCGGCGTCCTGAGGGTCTTCAGCAGTTCGACCACACGGATCGGGTAACCGGCGAGGTTGACGTCGCGCCCCGTCGGGCAGGTGGTCGCGACCTGGCCCGGCATCGTCGTCGGCGCCATCTGGCCGCCCGTCATCCCGTAGATCGCGTTGTTGACGAAGATCACCGTGATCTTCTCGCCCCGGTTCGCGGCGTGGACCGTCTCCGCCATGCCGATCGACGCGAGGTCGCCGTCGCCCTGGTACGTGAAGACCATCAGGTCCGGACGCCCGCGCTTGATCCCGGTCGCCACGGCCATGGCGCGGCCGTGCGAGGCCTCCTGCATGTCGCAGTTGAAGAACTCGTACGCCAAGACCGAGCACCCGACCGGCGCGATCCCGACGGTACGGTCCTTGATCCCGAGCGAGTCGATCGTCTCGGCCACGAGCCGGTGGATCACGCCGTGCGTGCACCCCGGGCAGTAGGTGAACTGCTTGCCCGTGAGCGCCTCGGGCGGCGTCGAGACCTTCCCCTTGTTCTCGATCTGGATCGCTGTGTCCGGGCACACGAGGAGGCAGTAGCGGCATCCCGTGCAGTCGTCCGGGTGCTCCACGCTCGGGAAGAAGTACCCCTTGGCGTTGATCTCGGACGACATCGCGAGGACGTCCTCGGGGCACGCGTTGACGCACAGCTCGCACCCCTTGCACCTGTCCTTCTCGATGATCGGCTTCGGCACGGTCCGTCTCCTTTCTCAAACCCCGGCGAATCGCCGTCTGCGCCCCGGCATGCGTGGGGCCTCGGGCGGCAACAGGTAACGCTTGATCGGCAGCACCAGCACGTCCTGGCCTGCGAGCGTCTCTTCGAGCCGCTCCAGAACCGCACAGAAGCGCAGGGGGACGCCGGTCGCGACGGCGAGCGAGCGTGCGGCGACGAGCCCTTCCCGCACGACCTCGGGCGTCGTCTCCTCGATCAGGTGAGTGTTGGCGACCAGCCCGGTCACCGGCCGCCGCGCGGCCGTCTCGACCTCGCGCATCATCGCGATGAGCGACGCCTGGTCCTCGGCGAACGGCCGCCTCGTGTTCACGACAAAGAGCATCTCGGCCCTGTCGCCGGTGATGGCGTCCGCGAGGCTCCCCAGGGCGCGGGCACCGGTGTCGTCGCCGCCGGCGTCGACCACGACACGCCCGTTCGTTCCGAGCGGGCGCGTCAGGACGCCCTTCACCTCGGGGACGATGATCGGGAGGTCCGCGTAGAACCGGTCGCCTCCGGGGACGACCATGTGGATCCCTCTCGCCTCGACCTCTTCCCGGGCGGCGCGGCATCGGAAGTAGGGCTTCACGACGTCGAGATCCACGAGGTTGACGTCGTGCCCCCGCTCGGCGAGGCGCACCGCGAGGTTGACCGCGATCTCGCTCTTCCCACTGCCGAAGTTCCCGACGAGAATCACGATCGGGGCGGTCACAACGTCGCACGCGTCGGTGCGACGGCTAGGCCTGGTCATTGCGTCCATTCGCACACGTTCAGCGAACTGCATCCCCCCCGCCAGACAATCTATGTGAAGCGGTTCACGAAATCAAGTGCGGTTCCTGTCTTGAGACGCATTCTTGGAAGAGGCCGTCGGCGCGGAGAGCCCCCCCGATCGGGACGGCGGCGGCCGGACCGAACCGACCGTGCCGGTCGGCGGCCCGGACGCCGCGGCGCTGTCCGCGCGCGGGAGAGCGAACCGGGGACGCCGAACGGACGCCGCCGTCCGGCCGCCGCGCCGGCGCGAGCCGGGACACCCTGCGACGCGGCTCCGAGGCCGCGCTTCTCCGGACGTCACCGACCTTGACAAGGGGCCGTCGCGGATCTAGACCGGACTCGAAACGACAGTGAGAGTCGCCCGCGTCCTGCGGCCGGCTTCGGTGGAGGGACTCGCCCCCCCGAGCCGCCACGGCGCACAGGCGAAGGAGGCGACCATTGGGACGGATCCTGCTGGCGATCGTGCTCGGCCTCTTTGCCCCCTTCGTCGCCTTCATGGGAGGGGCGGTTTTCGAAGTCCCGGGGCAAAACCCCATCCAGGAGCGCCTTGCCGGGGGCATTGCGGCCGCGGCCTACCTTGCGGCCTGCCAGTTCCTGGTCGCGCCCAGGGCGAGCCGCGGGTCCGGCGCGAGGTGGCCGACCATCCTCGCCCTGGGGGCGCCCCTCCTTGTGGCGTTCCTCGTCGCGGAGGCGAGGGACCTCCCGGAACGCGTCCGGCTCTACGGCCCTGTGGTCGTTGCCGGTTGGCTCGGCATCGCGGCGGGGACGGCCCTCGCGGCGCGCATCACGCTCGAGCCCCTGACGCTCGAGTCCTGCCGCCGCAACCTCCGCACGTGCGCCGGCCTTCTCGTCGCCGTGGCCGTCGTACTGGTCGCCGCTCTGGTCCCGCTGACCCGAATGGCCGGCACGTTCCCGGACGGCGCACCTGGCGCGACGGCGTCCGTATTCCTGGTGATTGCTGGGCTGAGTGCTCTCGTAGCCCTGGATCTCGCCCTTGCCGCCGCGCGAGCGGGGCGCGGCAATCGGTCCTCGCCCGTCGCCCTCGGCTTCCTGGCGTTCCTCGCGTTCGTTCCGGCGTGCTTCCTCGTGATCCCTGCGATGTGGTTTGTGGGTCACGGCCCCGTGCTGCGCGCCGTGAGCATCATCTCACCCCTGTGCTCAGCAGCCGAATCCGCGGTCACGGTGCTGCTCGGCGCGACAGGGCTCCGACTGCCGGAGACCCAGACGACCTGATCGGCCCGTCCGGACCTCGCTTCAACCGGATGCGCCCGGCGTCACCTCTTCGACGCGAGGTACCGCCCGAGTGCGTCCTGCCACGGCGGCAGGCCTCGGCCGAGCAGCGAGACGAGGCGTGAGGCGTCGAGCACGGCGCTCAGGGGACGCGGGGCGGGCCGCCCCGCATCGGCGGTCGTGATCGGCACGACCTCGGCGCTCGAGTCGAGCCGGCGCACGATCTCGCGGGCGAAGTCGGACCACGTCGCGCTGCCGGAGTTCACCGCATGCACGATGCCGTCGGCGCCGACCTCCAGCAGTCGGAGGAGCGCGTCCGCCAGGTCCACGGCGTACGTCGGCGAGCCCTTCTGGTCCGCGACCACCCGGAGCGAATCCGCTCCCCCTTCGACCTGCCTCCGGATCGCCCGCACGAAGTTCTCACCGTCCCCGAACAGCCACGCCGTCCGGACGACGAGGTGCCGGCGCGCCGCCCGCGCCTCCCGCTCGCCGGCGAGCTTGGTGCGACCGTACGCCGAGAGCGGGTTCGGAGGGTCGTCCTCGCGGTACGGACGGCCGGCCCAACCGTCGAACACGTAATCGGTCGAGATCTGGACGAGCACGGCGCCGGCCTCGTCCGCCGCCGCGGCCAGGTGCTTCACGGCCGCGCCGTTGACGGCGAGCGCGGCCGGCTCGTCCGTCTCCGCGGCGTCCACCGCCGTGAACGCCGCGCAGTTGACGATCGCGTCCGGCCCCGCGGCGGCGACCGTGCGCCGGACCGCGTCCGCGTCCGTGACGTCGAGCTGCGGAAGGTCGTAGCCGAGGAACTCGTGCCCGCGCGCCGGCGCGACGCTCTCGAGCGCCTTCCCGAGCTGACCCCTGCTCCCCGTGACCAACACCCTCACCTATCACCCTCGCGTCCGGCTCGTTCGGCGCCCGGCGCCCGGCGCCCGGTGCCCGGCCTCACCTTAGCCGTCCCCCGTACTGCTCCTCGTAGTAGCGGCGGAACTCGCCGTCGTGGTCCTTGATCGGCTTCCACCACGCCTCGTGCTCGGCGTACCAGCGGACGGTCTCCTCGAGACCGCGGTCGAACGGCACCTGCGGCGCCCAGCCGAGCCGCCGGAGCTTGGAGGCGTCGAGCGAGTAGCGGCGGTCGTGCCCGACACGGTCCTCGACGCGGCGGATGAGCCCGGCGGGCTTGCCCAGGATCCGCAGCACCTCGCGGGTGATCTCGATGTTCTCGCGCTCGTTGCCGCCCGCGATGTTGTACACCTCACCGGGTGCGCCGTCCTCGAGAGCGAACAGGACGGCGCGGCAGTGGTCGGCGACGTGCAGCCAGTCGCGGACGTTGCGCCCGTCGCCGTACAGCGGCAGGCTCTCGTCGCGAAGGGCGTTCGTCACGAACAGCGGGATCAGCTTCTCGGGGTACTGGTACGGGCCGTAGTTGTTCGAGGCGCGCGTGATCGTCACCGGCACGCCGTACGTGGCCCAGTAGGCGAACGCGAGGCGGTCGCCGCCGGCCTTCGAGGCTGCATACGGGTTGCGGGGGTTGAGCACGCTCTCCTCGGTGAACGAGCCCTCCGCGATCGAGCCGTACACCTCGTCCGTGGAGATCTGGACGAACCTCTCGAGGCCGACGCGGCGCGCCTCCTCGAGGAGCACCAGCACCCCCTTGATGTCGGTGTCGATGAAGTGCGCGGCCCCGAGCAGCGAGCGGTCGACGTGCGTCTCCGCCGCGAAGTTCACCGCCGCGGTGCATCCGGCCATGGCGTGACGCACCGTGTCCGGGTCGCAGATGTCGCCCTTCACGAACCGGTACCGCGGGTCGGCGGCGACGTCGGCGAGGTTCTCGAGCCGCCCCGCGTACGTGAGCTTGTCGAGGTTGACGACCTCCCAGGCCGGACGCTCGGCGAGAACCATGCGCACGAAGTTGGATCCGATGAAGCCGCATCCGCCCGTGACCAGGAGCCTCGTCGTCATTGCGCCGCCCACTCTCCGGCAGGCGCCCCCGCCGCCTGGCCGCGGTTCATACGGAACCCCGCGGCTGCTCGAGCAGCTCGAGGAGGTACTCGCCGTACCCCGACTTCGCGAGCGGCTCCGCCAGGCGCCGCAGCCCGGAGTCGTCGATGAACCCCATCCGCCACGCGACCTCCTCCGGGCAGGCGATCTTCAACCCCTGGCGTTGCTCGACGACCTGGACGAAGTTGGCGGCCTGCAGGAGCGACTCGTGCGTGCCGGTGTCGAGCCACGCGGTGCCGCGCCCGAGGACCTCGACGTTGAGCTCGCCCCGCTCCAGATACCGGCGGTTCACGTCGGTGATCTCGAGCTCGCCGCGGGCCGACCGCGAGAGCGACTTGGCGATGCCGACGACGCGGTCGTCGTAGAAGTAGAGACCCGTGACGGCGTAGTGGGAGCGGGGGTGTGCGGGCTTCTCCTCGAGCGACACCGGCCTGCCGGAGGCGTCGAGTTCGACGACGCCGTACCTCTCGGGGTCGTGGACCCAGTAGCCGAACACCGTGGCGCCGCGCGCCCTCGCGGCGGCGGCCTGGAGCCGCTTGGCGAGCCCCTGGGCGTAGAAGATGTTGTCCCCCAGGACGAGGCACACCGGCTCTCCGCCGATGAACCGTTCCCCGATGATGAACGCTTCCGCGAGGCCGCCCGGAGCGGGCTGCTCCGCGAACGACAGCGAGAGCCCCCACTGGCGCCCGTCCCCCAGCAGCGCCCGGAACGACACGGCGTCGTGCGGCGTCGTGATGACCAGGATCTCGCGGATGCCCGCCAGCATCTGAGTCGAGAGCGGGTAGTACACCATCGGCTTGTCGTACACGGGGACGAGCTGCTTCGAGACCGCCAGAGTGATCGGGTGCAGCCGCGTGCCGGTCCCCCCGGCCAGGATCATCCCTCTCATCGCCCTGCCGCCCTCCGCTTCCGCGCCCACCGCCGTCCCGCGCCGAGACGGGTGGTGCAACCTCACGTCGCCGCTGCCGTTACAGGTCGATATTCTACACGCCGCCACCTGGGTGCTCGCGACGACGCCCCCCGTTCTGGAATAGACTGGCGCCGGGCGACCTTCTGTTGGTGGTCCGGGAGGTTCGATGAACAAGACCCTGGTGCTGGGTCCCCAACACGAGAGCTCGATCGCGGACCGAGACTCCAACCTGATCCCCAACGGTGAGGAGGGGGAGCGGATCCAGAAGCTCGCCGAGCACGTCGGCGCGATCCTCGATCTCCTCAACCTGGATCGAAGCGACCCCAACATCGCGGGGACGCCCGAGAGAGTCGCCAAGATGTACCTCGAAATGTTCCACGGCCTCGTCGAGGGTGCCGAGCCGCGGGTGACGACGTTCCCGAACGAAGAGAACTACCAGGCCATGGTGATGGAGCGCGACGTCCCGTTCTACTCGATGTGCGCGCATCACCTGGTCCCTTTCTACGGCCACGCGCACATCGCGTACATCCCGAACCGGCGCATCGTCGGGCTCTCGAAGCTCCCCCGCGTCCTCGAGTTCTACGCGAAGCGGCCGCAGATCCAGGAGCGCCTGACGGAGCAGGTGGCGGACTACCTGTGGAACATCCTGCAGCCCCTCGGCGCGATGGTCGTGATCGAGGCGCGCCACCTGTGCGTTGAGATGCGGGGCGTCAAGAAGCCCGGGGCTCTCACGGTGACCTCCGCGATCCGCGGGTGTTTCGAGGACCGCAAGGTGCGCGCCGAGTTCCTGAGCTTCCTCGGACGCACCAAGGAATGGTAGAGGCCGGTCTCCTCAGGCGCGCGGCCGTCGAGCTCCCCGCCTGGCGCGTGGAGGGCGAGGAGATCGTGGGGCGGTGGCGGTTCCCGGACTTCTCGTCGGCGCTCGCCGCCGCCGTCCGGGTCGGCGGCCTCGCCGAGCGCGCGGATCACCACCCGGAGCTGCGCGTCGCGTGGGGCCTGCTCGAGGTGAGGCTCACCACCCACAGCGCCAACGGACTCACGGCGCGCGACCTCGACCTCGCGTCCGCCGTCCAGGCGGCGCTCCAGCCTCCTAGCGCGTGACGACCTGGGGCCTTGAGCACCGAGTCGGCCTGTAGGCAGACCCGGGATCAGAAGGCGATCTGCACGAAGACGTACACCTTGTGCGCCGCCGCGAGCGCCTCGCCCGTGATGACGACCCTCTGGCGCTCCTGGAACTCCTTGCCGGCCTTCGCCCGGAACTGGTCGAACGTCACCTTCTCGAGCGCCTTGCCGTCCGCGTCCTCCAAGAGCAACACCATCGTGAGAGTCGGCTTCTTGTCGGTGGTATTGTTGCCCGCCAGGAGCGTCTCGCACCTCACCTTCTCGCCCGCACGGACCTCGCCGCGGGCCGAGACGGTGACGGCGTCGAGACGCACGCCCTCGACGTCCACGTTCAGGTTGATGGGTTGGCCGAGCGCGAACGGGAAGTCGCCCTGGAACGGGTTCTCCCCGCGGGCGTAGACGGGAGCCTCCTGCGCGCACAACGTTCCCGCGACCAACGCGAACACGAGCGCGAAGATCACCCGCCGCATTCCGCTCCTCCCGAACGGGCGAACCGTCGTTCGCCCGGGTGGACTTTATTGAAGTCTACTCCAGGGCGCGGCGGGCCGCCAGGGGACCGCACGGTCGGTCACGGTCACGCCTGCCGACGGCAGGGCCTCGGCCGGGATCCGGCCGGTGCCGGAGTCCCTAGCGGATGTCCTCGACGAGCTGCCGCGCCAGAGGGCCGAGCGCCTTGTCGCTCGCCTGCTCGAGCGAGAGCTGCGTGTACTCGACCACGGCGCTCCGGGACTGGCCCTTCTGGCGGCCGGTCCTGAGGTCGTACCCCGTGAGCGTCACGCGCGACGAGTACGCGACGTCCTGCCGGTCCATGTAGCTCAGCGTCCGCTCGCCCACCCGCTGAACCTTCGCCATCACGAGCACCGCCGCGCCGCTGCCGCGCAGCGAGCGCAGGAGATCGTTCGCCGACGGCTGCCCGCCTCCCCTAAGCAGGTCCTCGGCACCGGGCAGGTTCGCGGCGTCGAGAGCCTGCAACCCGGCTCCCTGCACCTCGGACTGCAGGAGGCTCGCGACGGTCCCGGCCAGCGGCTCCTCGCCCACGACGGCGACCGCCACCCCGCTCAGCGGCGCCGACGGCGGCGCGGGCTCGCCTCCACGGGCGCTCTCCGTCCGCCCGGCGACGTCGCCGGATTCGGACGCGGCTCGGCCGGCGGCGGCCCGCGTCGCGGCACCGGCGGAGGCGGCGCGGCGGCCCGCGCCCGGAACCGGCCGGCTCGTAGCTGCGCCGGACGGCCCGGCCTCACGCGGGGGCTCGCCCGCGGGCGTCGAGGCCGCGGCGCCGGTCGAGGTCACCGCCGCCGCACCG
>DATKLI010000127.1:0-4009 GCA_035542455.1 Thermoanaerobaculaceae bacterium | reverse complement strand
GGCCCAGGCGACCAGCGCCGAGTCGGCGCCGCCCGAGAAGGCGACGAGCGCGCTGGAGAGCGGCTTCACGTGAGCGATCAGGTGGTCGAGGGAGTCCATCGCCGTGCAGTGTAACCGGCCCCGGAGAGTGGATCATCCCTCTCGGCTAGGAGCACCGTGCCGGGCCGCCCGCACGGCGCAACCCCGACCTACCCAACCACGAGGCGCTGGAGGCGCTCGAGCAGGAACCCCGTGAGGCTCCTGCGCTCCGACACTTCACCTGGAGGCGCTTCGCGCGTCGCCAGCTCCTGCTGTCGCGCCCCCATGCGGGTGGCCAGCTCCTCGGCGAGCCGGCTCTGGTGGAACAGCAACGCCCGGAGGGCGTGGGTGTCGATCTCGACCACCGACATCGCGGTGCCGGCGCGAACGGTCGCGGCGCGCGGCTCGCCGGACAGGAACGCCATCTCCCCGAACACCTCGCCCTCGCCCACCCGGGCGATCTCGGCGCCCCCCCTGTCCACGACGGCCTCGCCGCGAGCGATCACGAACATCGCGCGCGAGGCCTCGCCCTCGCGCACCACGGTTTCGCCCGGCGCGAATTCCTGCCATCGGGCGGTGCCGGCGAGGAGCTTCAACGCGCTCTCCGGCAGGCCGGCGAAGAGATCGCAGAGCTCGAGCGCATCGAGGCTCATCGCGACGCGGTCCTCCCCTGGCGCGGGCGTCACCATTCGCACGCTGCGCTGCGGGAACGGGATCTCCATCCCGGCGCGGGCGAGCGCCGCGTGGGCGTTGGTCAGGAAGGCGTCAGCGATGTCGGGGGCCCGCCACGGCTCCCTCGTCCACAGGCGGCACTCGTACACCACCGCGCTGTCCGCGAACTCGCGCGCGAGGATCTTCGGCGCCGGGTGCGCGACGAGGAGCGGCACGTCGGCCGCGACCCGACTCAGGACCTCCTTGACCGCGTGCGGGGGCGCGTCGTACGCGACGCCGAGGCGCACGGGGACGGCTGCGACGTGGTCGCCCTCCCCGAGGAGGCGCACGCGGGCCCGGGCCACCTGCGAGTTGGAGAACATCACCCGCTCGCCGAGCGTGGTGCGTACGACGAGGGAGCGCCATCCGAGCGCCTGCACCTCCCCGACGACCCCGTCGATCTCGACCCACGACCCCGCCGCGAGCTTCTGCTCCCACGTCAGGGCGAGCCCCGACAGCAGCGTGCCGAGCGTCTCCTGCAGGGCGAACCCGACCACGACCGTGAGGAGCGCGGCGGAGCTCAGGAGCGCGCCGACCTCGAGCCCGAGGGCGGCCCGCAGGATGGCCGCCGCGACGAGGAGGTAGAGCACGAGCCCGATCACGTCCAGGGCGAGGCGCGGCACGCGCAGGTCGAAGCGCCGGATCAGCAGCCACTCGAACACCAAGAGGAGGAGCAGCCGCATAAGCAGGTACCCGAGCGCCAGGAGGACGGCGGCGTCGGCCCACTCCACCACGCTCGGCGTGCCGTGCAGCGCCTGCACCAGCCACTGGACCGCAGTTGCGGCGGCCAGGAACGCGAGGCCGCCGGCGACTTTCCGCACGACCTGAGACCGGACGATCCGGCCCAGCACCAGCGTTGCAAGAGCTACGGCGCCGACAAGGAGGATCATCGTCTCGCCCATGGGGCGCCGATTGTACGGCCTCCAGCGGCCCGTCACCCCCGGTTGCTGACGGGGAGCGCTCTGCACGTCGCCAGGGTCGCCACGGGCCGATACGTAACACTAGTTTTCAGAGCAGCTTGTGCTCGGACTCCGGATCCGGACACAACCCGTCCCGCGTCCGCGGAGCTTCTTGACATCGCGCCCCGGCCGGCTTAGATTAATTTGAGTGTAAACGTTTACATCGCCTCGTGGAGGTTGACTCGTGCCGCCGCGCTCCCCCAAGCTCGCCGCGCCCGCCGGTCCCGATGGCCACGGCCCCACGAACGTCACGATCAAGCACGTCGCACAGGAGGCGGGCGTCTCGGTGGCGACGGTGTCCCGCGTCCTCAACGGCAAGGGACCGGTCAGCGAGGCGACGCGCCGCCGCATCCACCAGGTCGCGGAGCGGATGCGCTACACGCCCCACGGCGCCGCACGCAGCCTGATCACCCGGAAGACCGGCGCGATCGGCGTCTTCCTCCCCGACATCCACGGCGAGTTCTTCTCCGAGCTGATCCGAGGCATCGACGTCGCGTCGCGGCGATGCGGGTACCACCTCCTGGTCTCGGGCTCGCACGGCGACAAGGGCGAGCTCGAGGCGGTGCTGCGGGCGACGCGCGGGCGGGTGGATGGGCTCATCGTGATGTCGCCCGACGTCGACGCGGAGACGCTCCGCGCCAACCTCCCGGAGACGCTCCCGGTCGTGCTCCTCAACTGCGGCACCGAGGGGCTCTGGTTCGACTCGATCACCATCGACAACCACGGAGGGGCGCACGCGATGGTGCGGCACCTGATCGGTCTCGGGCACCGGCGCATCGCCTTGGTCAACGGCCCTCCCCGCAACTTCGACGCCCGCGAGCGGCAGCGCGGCTACCGCGACGCGCTCCGCGAGCGGCCCGGCGACTGGTCGGCGGAGCTCGAGTTCGAGGGCGACTTCAGCGAGGAGGCCGGGTATCGCGCGGGGATCCGGATCCTCGACCTCGCTCCGCGGCCGACGGCCGTGTTCGCGGCGAACGACGGGATGGCGATCGGCGTCCTCTCCGCGGTCCGCGACGCCGGCCTCCGGGTGCCGGAGGACATCTCGCTCGCCGGGTTCGACGACATCCCGATCAGCCGCTTCACCGCCCCGCCGCTGTCCTCGGTGCGGGTGCCGATCGCGGACCTCGGCGCTCACGCGATCACGCGGCTCCTGAGCACGATCGCGGCAGGGACCGCGCACGACCGGCTGCACGAGAGGCTCGCCACGACGCCGGTGCTCCGCCAGTCGTGCGCCCCGCCGGGCGCGGGCACCCACGGCGGGCGCGGCGCCGTCGCTGGCGGAGCCTCCAGGACCACGGCCGCGCACCAATTGGCAACACTCGTGCCGGCGAACGCCGGCAGACCCAAGGCGGGCCGAGGCCCGACCCGGGGGAGTTCGAAGCGGAACGGCTCGAAGGCGGGGCGCCGGGGGGCCCCCGCCGGGAGGGCGTCGTGAGCACCTCCCGATGTTGCCGCGGCCGCACGCTTGGCCTCGCGCCGGCGATCACCGCCGGGCGGGAACGGACCTTTGTGGAGAGGGAAACGCATCTCGTCACTCGAAAGGAGGGAGGGAACATGCAACGCAACGTGAAGAGGCACTGGGTCGTCGTGCTGCCGGCGCTCGCGCTGCTGGCGCTGCTCGTCGCCAGCCAGGTCGGCGCCCAGGGCACGACGGCGAGCATCGGCGGCACGGTCGGCGACAAACGGGGACCGCTCCCCGGCGCGACCGTGGCCGCGAAGAACACGCAGACGGCGTTCGTCTACAAGACCGTCGCGGGGGAGGACGGCTCGTTCCTGCTCGGCGGCTTGCCGCCCGGCACGTACGAGATCACGGTGTACTCCGAGGCGTACAAGGCGAAGACCGTGACGGTTACGGTGCTCCTCGGCCAGGCGAACAAGGTGTGCTTCGAGCTCACGCCAGAAAAGGTTTTCGTCGCCGACGCGACCGTGGTCGGCGACACGACCAAGGTGCTGGTCGACACCCGCAGCTCGACGATCGCCACCAACATCACCCCGCAGCAGATGGAAACGCTGCCGATGCTTAACCGCAATTTCCTATCGTTCGCCAGCCTGGCCGCCGGAATCTCCGCCACCCAGCAAGACGCGGATGGTGAGGGCCAGGGGTTCACCAGCGCCGGCGCCAAGCCCGAAGCGGTCAACGTCTACATCGACGGCACCGACTTCAAGAACAACCTCATCAAGGGCGGCGCCTTCATGCAGGACGTGAGCCGTGGCAACCCGTTCCCGCAGAGCGCGGTGCAGGAGTACCAGGTGATGACGCAGAACTACAAGGCCGAGTTCGGGAGCGCATCGGCCGCCGTCATCACCGCGGTGACGAAGTC
>DATKLI010000126.1:0-24942 GCA_035542455.1 Thermoanaerobaculaceae bacterium | reverse complement strand
ACGAGCCCCGTATTCTCCCAGACCGTGGGCGAGCTACTCGTCCAGCTCGTCGCCGGACTCGGCGAGCCGTTGACGTTCGTCGAGCTTGGGTCGGGCGAGGGGTTCATGCTCGAGGGGCTGCTGGCTCACCTCGGCGACCGCAGGAAGGATGCCCTGCGGCGGGTCGTCTCGGTCGAGGCCGCGCAGTGGGCCCGCAGCCGGGTCGTCAAGCGGTGCAAGGGCGTCGAGGTGCACGAGCGCCTCTCGGACGCCCCCTGGCCGGACGGGCCGGTCGTCCTGTTCGCGTCCGAGTACTACGACGCCCTCGCGGTCCACCGGATCACGGCGCGGAGCGGGACCGGCGACGTCGCCCTGCTGGAGTACTACGTCGAGCCGGACGGAGGAGGGGGGCTGTGCTGGGCGCTCGGGGAGCCCAGCACGCCGGGGATCCTGACGTACCTCGCCGAGCACGGGATCGCCCTCGTGGACGGTCAGGTCGCCGAGATCCGACCGCAGGCGCGTCCCGTCCACGCGGCGCACCTCCGCTGGTGCGGCCTCGACGCGGCGGCGTTGATCCTCGACTACGGGCACCCCGGCCGGCGCCTGTACGACCCCAGGGCGCGGCGGGGCGGCTCGCTCGCAGGGTACCGGGCGCAGACCCTCGTCACCGACGTGCTCGTCGATCCCGGCGAGGTGGACATCACGGCCCACGTCAACTTCGACGACCTCGAGAACGCCGCGGCCGACGCCGGATGGGACCGGGGCATGATCCGACCGCTGGGGTCGTTCCTCACCGTCCACGGCGCGCTATCGTTCCTGCCCGGCGCGGTCGCCGGCGGGGAGCCTCTGAGCCCGGAGGAATGGGCCCAGCTGGCCGCTGCCAAGCGCCTCCTGCTCCCGTCGGGCATGGGGACCGACCTGAAGGTGTTGGCACAGGGGAGAGGGCGAGCGTGGCGGGCATACATGCAGCTCGCAACCCCACCTCCCTCGGAGGCGTAGGAGAGCCGTGAGAGGCGCGACGGTGAGGCGGGTCCTCCTCCTGGCGATCGGAACGCTACTGGTGGGCGCTTCGGCGCGGGCGGTCAAGGTGTCGGAGCTCCCCCCGGAGTGGCGGAGGTGGCTCGAGGAAGAGGTGTATCCGCTGATCACGGGCGAGCAGAGGAAGGCGTTCCTGGAGCTCGAGAGCGACGCTCAGCGCACGGACTTCGCCGAGCGACTATGGACGGTGTGGGGCGACACCTACGGCCTCGGGTCCGCGTTCCGACGGAACTACCTCGACCGGCTCGATCAGTGCCGCACCGATTTCGGGAACACGACCGAGGACCGGGCCAGGGTGCTGCTGATCAACGGGCCGCCGGACGGGAAGAAGGAGATCGACTGCGACCGGGTGTTCCAGCCGCTCGAGTTCTGGCAGTGGACCCGGATCGAGGGACTCGGCGACAACGTCCTGATCGTCTTCTACAAGCCGTACGGGATGGGGCGCTACAAGCTCTGGGACCCCACCATCGAGGGGAGGAGCGCACTCTACAACTTCGGCGGATGGAGCGCGCTCCAGTCGTGGATGAGCAACCCGCAGAACGGGATGTTCCCTTTCACCCGCCCGGAGTACGAGTGCGGCGACCCCGAGATCCTCCGGATGCTCGACGCGGCGGAGTACTGGCTCCGTGACATCCAGACCCGGGAGGCCATGCAGCACGCTCCGATCCCCCCGCAGGGACGCGGGTCCGCCAAGGAGTCCGCGTCGGCGCGCTTCCTGCAGTTCTCCACGGTCGTGCCGAAGGGGTCGTCGCCGTTCAACTTCGACCTCACCGACGCAATCGGCGAACGCCGCGGCAGCAAGATGGCCGTGACGTTCACCGCGAAGATTCCGAAGGCCGGCCTCGAGACCAACAAGGTGGGGGACGTGGACGTCGTCCAGCTTGACGTGACCGGCGAGGTCTCGAGCTCCGGACAGATGGCGGACCGGTTCAGGTACGCGTTCACGTTCCCTGCCGCCGGGGCGGCGGAGTTCCCGGTTCAGGTCGAGCGTGAGCTCCACCCCGGCAAGTACCACCTCCGGCTGAAGGTGCAGGACGGCAACTCGAAGCACGCGGCGGTCCGCGAGATCGACTTCGAGGTTCCGATGCCGGAGCTCCAGCCGCTGGGGCCGGCCGATGCGAAGGCCGACGCGACGCTCGCGAAGGTCGCCGCCGGCCGCGAGGCCGCGCTCCTCCTGCAGGGCCCCGAGGGCGAGGAGGTGATGGGCGTCCAGCGCTTCTCGGCTCTGGTCGGGCCGAAGGTCGCCCGCGTCGAGTTCTACCTCGATGGCCGGCCGGTCCTCACGAAGAACCGCCCGCCGTACGAGGTGGAGCTCGACCTCGGGCCGCTGCCGCGCCTCGCGTCGGTGTTGGCGGTGGCCCTGGACGCCACCGGGCACGAGCTCGACCGGAAGCAGATCGACCTCAACGTCGGGCGGGAGAGGTTCTTCGTCCGCCTGCAACCGGTCGGCTCCGGAGACCGCAAGGGGGGGAAGGTCCGCGCGGCCGTCGCGGTCAACGTCCCGCCCGAGCGGAAGCTCACCAAGCTGGAGCTGTACTGGAACGAGGGGCTCGTGGCCACGCTCTTCCAGCCCCCGTTCGACGTCTGGCTGCCGGTCAAGGACGACGGCTCGATCGGCTACCTGCGGGCGCTCGCGGTGCTCGAGGACGGGAGCCAGGCGGAGGACGTGCAGTTCGTGAACGCGCCCCAGTTCCTCACCGGGATCACCGTGCACACGGTGGAGCTCCCCGTGACCGTGCTCGACTCCGGCGGCAAGCCGGTCGACGGCCTCAAGCAGGCGGACTTCGACGTCGAGGAGGACGGCGTCAAGCAGTCGATCTCCCACTTTGCCCTCCAGAAGGAGCTCCCGATCCGGATGGGCCTCGTGCTCGACACCTCGGGGTCGATGGAGAAGACGCTCCCCGACGTCCAGAGGGTCGTGATTGGGTTCCTCCGCAACCTCCTCCAGCCCCGAGACCGCGCGTTCGTGCTGTCGTTCTCCGAGCGGCCCAACCTCATCGAGGGGTTCACCGCGGACTTCAACGCGCTCGAGCGCGCGCTCATCGGACTCAAGGCGGACGGCGAGACGGCGCTCTACGACGCGACTGTGTACGCGCTGTTTCAGTTCTCCGGGCTGCGGGGGCGGAAGAGCATGGTCATCCTGACCGACGGCGAGGACAACGCCTCGCAGATGGACTACGACAAGGCGCTGGACTACGCGAAGCGGAGCGGCGCGACGATCTACACGATCGGCATCGACCTGCCGATCACGAAGGTTGGGATCCGGTCACAGCTCTCGCGCCTCGCGCGGACGACCGGCGGAGACGCGTTCTTCCTCGCGAGGGGAGTCGCGCTGCAGCCGGTGTACGACCGGATCAACCGCGAGCTGCGCTCGCAGTACCTTCTCGCGTACACGTCGACGTCGGAGCTGCCGGCCGACACGTTCCGGAAGATCACGGTCAAGGTGAGTCGGCCGAAGGTCGAGGTGCGGACGATCTCGGGGTACTACCCGGGCGGCTGAGCCGCCGGCCGGTCCCGCTCGATCAGGCTCTTGAGGGCTCCCACCCAGTCGGGGTCGAGGATCGAGCCGGCACGGGCGTCGAGCCACGCCACGGTCCCCTCGCGCGTGAGGAGGCCGCGACCGCCGCGGGCCGTGAACAGGATCACGAACGTGTCGGCGACGGCCGCGAGCCGGGCGGCGGGGTGGGGCCGCCTCGGCCGAGTGAGCCGCGGGTAGCCGGTTCCGTTGTAGTTCAGGTGGTGCTCGAACGCGACGACGAGGGCGACGGGAGGGAGCTGACCGTTGCGCATGAGCGTCTCGAACGCTATGCGGGGATGGTCGAAGATGAGCTCGAGATCGTCCCCGCTCTGGTCGAGCTCGCGAGCGATAAGGTCGGCGGGAAGCAGCAGCTTGCCCACGTCGTGAACGAGGCCTGCCAGCCCCAGGTCCTGGCACGCCGCCGCTGGAGCGCCCGCCGCCCTGCCGAGCCACATGGCGATCCCCGCAACGTTGTGAGCGTGGACCGCCGGCCACCGTTGCTCCCCCTCCCACGGAGCGAGCAGGCGGAACGGGTCCGTCTCCTCGGCGAGCCCGCCCCAGAGCGCCCGCGCCACGCGCACGAGGTCCCCGACGGCGAGGTCGCGCCCCTGGGCGAAGTCCGCGAAGCACTCCTGGATCAGCGTGACCCGATCGCGTACGGACGCGAGCTTGTTCTTCTTCCCCCCGGCGGCGTCGTCCGCGCCGCCGAGCTCCCGGTCCGCGAGATCCACCCGGCCGACCTGGACGTGGGGTCGGGAGCTGACCGGCGACTCGTCGGTGCGGGCGAGATCCTCCATGAACCCCCGGATCTCGTCCTCGGTGATCCCCGAGAGGAACGTCGCGTGCTCGATTCCACGGCGGCGGAAGCGTCGGATCAGTGACGGCGAGTGTCGAGACACCCGGGTGAACGGCCGGCCCTGGACGAACAGCTCCTCTCCGATCAGGACGAACGCTGCCTCGGACTCCGCCTCCAGGAGCGGTGCCAGCTGCGAGATCAGCCGGCGGACGCACCCAACGGCCCGGGGGTGCGTCGCCCCGTACAGGCCGAACGTCGTGGCGCTCGAGGCCATCTCGCCGATGGTCTGATCGACCACGCTCTCCCACTCGGTGCGGACGGTCACTCGTCCTCCTCGCGCACGTCCGGCCGGGCGTGCATCGCAGCACGGGCCGCGTCCGCCACGCTCCGGTCCCGCGAGGCGGCGAGCGCGATCGCCGCGCGGTGGGCGGCCGGCCCTTCGAGACGCGCAATCGCGGCCGCCGCCTCCCTCCGTGCAAGACGGAGGGAGAACGGGTACCGCCACTGCCTGAGGGCCACGACCCGCTGCAGGAGCTCGAGCGCGTCGGGGTCCCGCAGTGTCCCGAGGGCACGGATCACCTCGATGCTGAACGGCTCCTTCAACCGTTTGCCGACCCGGCTGTCGAGGTGGTCCAGCAGAAGTCGCGTCACGTCCGAGTGCCGGATACGTGACGCCACCTCGAGTGCCGCCTCACGCCGCCCATCGTCCCCGGAGTCGAGCTCCCTCGCGAGCGCCGGAAGCCACTCCGGGTCCTGCTGGGCGACCAGCGCCTTGAGGATCTCCACGAGGACCTTGGGGTGACAGGCCTCGATCCGCGGCTTCAGGAGCGGTCGCGCCGCCTCCGGGTCGATCCGGCGCATGAGGAACGCCGCGTTCCGGACCACGAACCAACGCGGGTCGTCCAGCAGCTCGCGAAGGTACGGCATCGCCTTCGGGCCCTGGCGCGTCACGACCTCGAGCAGCCGCCTACGCACGCCGAGGCTCTCCTCCTCCCCGAGGGCACTCAGGACGGCGGGAAGGGCCCGCTCCCCCAGGGACACGAGAATCGCGACGAGGTCGGCGTGCAGGTGCTTCTCGGCCACTCGCAAACAGCGGACGGTGGCCGCAACGCCGCCATCGGTGGCGAGACGTCGCGCCTCCTCGCTGCGTGTCGCGGCCACGAGGGGGGCGAGGCGCGTCGCCGTCTCGAGGTCCTCGATCTCCAGCGCGGCGACGAACTCCTCGGCGAGCCTCACTGCGGACCGCTCCGCGACCTCCTCCCCGGGCCAGAGCGTGATCGCCTCCTGGAGGAGCCGCACGACCTGGCGACGCACCTGCTCCTCGCCGAGAGAGTCGCGCAGCTCCAGGGCCCACTCGGTGGTGCTCAGGTCGGCAGCCGGCGCGGCCGGCCTCACCTCCTGAGATAGGGCGACGTCCCGCTCGAGCGGGATTCTCGCCAGAAGCTGCCGCGCGCGGCCCACGACCCCGTCCGGGACCTCCCGGCGCTCGCCTGTCTGAGGAGACGCGAGGACGTGGAGGACCTTCTGGACGTCGTCGGGTATTGGGAGCCCTTCGATGAGCATGCGCTCCACAGCGTCGAGGAGCACATCGCCGGCCACCCAAGGGTCGTCCAGCGACACGACCGGGAGGTGGCGCAGCGCCGCGACGACCGCCAGCGTCCTGCGTTCCGGATCGAGCAGACGGATCACCTCGGCGAAGTACTCGCGCACCTCTGCGACCGCGACGGGCCGGCGCGCCTCGGGGGTGGCCTTGACGATCTCGGCCAGCTGGCGGAACAGATGGTCGAAGAGCGAGTCCGGGTCGCCCGATACCGCGAGGAGATCTAGGATGACGCCCGGCTGGAGCTCGCCGTCGTGAACCATGCCGTCGAGCGGGAACACCCCGTCGCGGGAAAGCCGTTGCGCGAGTTCGGCCCAGACCGGGCGCGCCCCCCGCTTCGCGGCCGGATGATCGGAGTCGAGGAGCTGGACGCCCGAAAGGTCGATCGGCACCAGCTCGATGCCGGCGAGGGCAGTGGCCTGGTCGAGCAGAGCGGCGCGGTCGGCCTCGCCCGGCGGGTCGCTGAGGGCCGCCAGCCTCGTCGCCAGCTCGACGACCCCGTCGGCCGCCTCCGGCAGCGTGAGGCGCACGGCCGCGAGCCCGAGGTGGAACAGGAGGGGGATCAGTCGGGCGGCCGGCGTGATCGGGGGCAGTGCGATCTCCCGGCCGTTCCAGAAAAGGCGGCCGGGACCGAACGACGCGGTCACAACCTGGCCGGCCGGGCCGAGCGCGAGCACGCGCTCCCGCAGGCGCTCGCGGGCGGGCTGCAGTGAAGGGTGAGAGGCGGGGTACAGGCGCAACGACCTTCGGAGCGCCTCGACGTCGCTCAACAACCGCACGACCGTCTCGTCGCGCTCGGCGCCCATCGCCCGGGCACCTCCCTTTACGATTCTACGCGCTGGAGGAGCCGCTCGAGGTCGCGGACGTCCGCCAAGCGCACGATGCCGGCCTCGGCCTCGCCCCCGGGGTGCACGGACGCCGGCACGGCGCAGCGCGCGAACCCGTGCGCGCGCGCCTCCCGGAGGCGTTCGGCCGGGCGGCTGACGGCGCGGATCTCGCCCAGGAGGCCGACCTCGCCGAAGAACGCCAGGTCGGGAGGGACCGGTCGGTCCGAGGCGGACGAGGTCACCGCGGTGGCGACCGCCGCGTCCAGCGCCGGCTCCTCGACGCTGACGCCGCCCACCAGGTTGACGAACACGTCGCGGTCGCCGAAGCGGGCCCCGGCGCGCTTCTCCATGACCGCGAGGAGGAGCGACAGGCGGCCCGGGTCCACTCCCTGGGCGACGCGCCTTGGGTTCGCGAGCGGCGAGCGCGACACGAGCGCCTGCACCTCGACCAGCAGCGGGGTGGCCCCCTCCATGACAACGGCGACGGCGGACCCGGGCGCGCCGGCCCTCCGGTCCGCGAGGAGCGCACTCGAAGGGCTGAGGATCTCGTCGAGGCCGGAGTCGCTCATCGCGAACAGCGCCAGCTCGAGCGCCGGCCCGAACCGGTTCTTGGTGGAGCGGAGGAGGCGGTGCGGGTGAGCGCTCCCGCCGGAGAACTCGAGCACGGCGTCCACGAGGTGCTCGAGCGCCTTCGGGCCCGCCACCAGGCCCTCCTTGGTGACGTGGCCCACGAGGATGACGGGAGGGCCGTTGCGCTTCGCGAGTTCGAGGAGCTGCCCGGCGACCTCCCGGACCTGGGTCACGGTGCCGGCGACGGCGGGGACCCGCTCCGAGTACATCGTCTGGACCGAGTCGACGATCACCAGCGCCGGGCGCAGGCGGCGCGCCGCAGCGACCACCGCCTCCACCGACGGCTCCGGGAGGAGGAGGACGGTGTCCTGGACGCAACCCAGGCGGTGGGCACGCATCGCGACCTGGCGGGCGGACTCCTCGGCGCTCACGTACAGCACCTGCCCGAGGTCGGAGCGGCGCGCGGCGGCCTGGAGCAGCAACGTGGACTTCCCGACGCCGGGCTCGCCGGCCAGCAGAACGACGCTCCCCGGCACGAGCCCGCCGCCCAGGACGCGGTCGAACCCCTCGATCCCCGTCGCGATTCGCGGGGCGTCCCTGAGGTCGGCGGCCGAGAGCGCGATCGGCTGCGCTGCATCGCGGCCGGCATGCGCTTGGCTCCTCAGCTCGCCCGGAACCTGCTCGAACGTGTTCCACCCGCCGCAAGAGGGACACCGCCCCACCCACTTCTGAGAGCGCTGCCCGCACGCCGTGCACTCGAAGACCGGGTTGTCGCGCGCCACGGCTAGCGACCTGCGGCGGAGGCTGCCGTCCCGAGCAGGTACTTGAAGTCCTCGTCGCGCCAGGTGATGCCGCCGCCGAAGAGCACGGAGGAGCGCTCCTTCCAGACCGGGTCGTCCCATCCCGCGTAGGCGAAGAGGTTTCGCGTCAGGAAGTAGCGAGTCTCCAGACGGAGGTGGGGAGGCTTGACGTCGCGGTTGAACTCGTACGCCTCGAACGTCAGCCGCAGCTTGTCCTTGAGCAAGAACCGGTCGACGCCTACGCCGCCGGTCGACTCAAACAGCCCCGCCCTGAGCGTGAACCCTTCGCCGAGGTGGTAGCCGATCTGCGCGTTGAACGTGTCGACGTTCTTTGTCCTGACCGTCGTGGTCGTCGTGGTCTGGCTCTGCCCGCCCGGGAGAGTGACCGTCGTGGTGTCGGTCGTGGTCGTTGTCCGGCCCACAGGCGAGCTGACGTACTCGAGGCGGTAGAAGCGCCTCGGCGTCGTCTGCAGGTCGATGCCGAACGCGCTGCGCGAGTTGTCGGCGTTCACGCCACTCGCCGGCTTCTGGATGCCGGGGAGCGCCTCTGCGCGCACGTTCACGTCGAGGTGCCACCCCTCCGCGCGGCCGAAGGTGTTCTTGATGCTCTCGGCGGCGCTCTTGCCGGATTTGAGCGCCGCGTTGAGATTGTCGGTCGTCTCCGGGTTGCTCACGAGCTTCCCGATCGACCCCTCCCCGGAGGCGATCTTGCCGGTGATCTTGTTGATGTTGTCCACCGTCGTCCGGAGTTGGGCGGTGAGCTCCTTCACGTTGGCGACGGAGGCGTCGACGTTCCCGCGGTTCTCCTGGATCAGCTCGTCGAGGTGGTCGGCGATCGCCACGAGCTTGTCCGCGAGCCGCGGCAGCTCGGTCTTCAGCGTCTGAGAGAAGTCGCGGACGTTGGAAAGCGTGGCGTCCACGTTGGACCGGTTGGCCTCGACCACCTTCCGGAACTCCGCGGTCACCTGCCGGATGTTCTCGACGATCTCGTCGAGGCGCTTCTGCCCCTCCGGGCCCGCGAGGGTGGCGCGCATCGAGCCGGCGACGGCGTCGATGTTCGCGAACGCGCTGTTGAAGCTCTTGAGCGCCTCGTCGAACCCGATCGGGCTCGTCCCCGCCAGCGTCGAGCCGTGCGGCAGCGGCGGCTTGTCGGGCGACCCCGGGAACAGCTCGACGTACTTGTCGCCCAGCATGCCGAGGCTCGTCACCTCGGCGCGTGCGCCCTCGTGGAGCACAACTCCCGGATCGAGGGCGAGCGTCGCGACGGCACGGTCGCCCTGAAGGCTGATCGCCTCCACGATCCCGACGCGGACGCCCGCGATGCGGACCGGGCTCTTCTCGTCGAGCCCGGCGACGGACGGGAACGTCGCCTGGAAGCGCACGCGGCTGCCGTGGGTGCCGATGGGGATCTCCTCGATCTTCACGATGAACACGCCCAGCACGATCAGGGCGGCGAGCATGAAGACTCCCACGCGGGCGGTGTGGCTCATGCAACCTCCTCTTCAAGCGGCTCCCCGGCGAGGAACTTCTGGATGTACGGGTCGGGGAGGGAGCGGAACGCCTCCGGAGCGGCCTCGGCGATGATCTCCCCGTTCCTCAGCATCGCGATGCGGTCCGCGATCCGGAACGCCGACTTCATGTCGTGGGTGATCGTCACCATCGTCACGTCGAGGCTCTCTCGCATCTCGGCGATCACGCTGTCGATCACGGCCGAGGTGATCGGGTCGAGCCCCGTGTTGGGCTCGTCGAAGAGCAGGATCTCGGGCTGGTGCGCGATCGCGCGCGCGAAGCCGACCCGGCGGCGCATCCCGCCGGAGAGCTCGCTCGTTGCCTTCGTCTCGACGCCCTCGAGATGAACGAGCGCGAGGCACTCGCGGACCCGCGCGGCGATCTCGTCCTCGCTCATCGCGGTGTGGCGTCGGAGGGGGAAGGCGATGTTGCCGAACACGTTCATCGAGTCGAAGAGCGCGCCTTCCTGGAACGACATCCCGAACTTCCGGCGGATCTCGAGGCAGCGGGCGGGGTCGCTGTTGGTCAGGTCCTCGCCGTCAATGATGACGTGACCCCGGTCGGGGGCCACCAGGCCTATCAGGTGCTTGAGCAGGACGCTCTTCCCGGCGCCGGACTGCCCGACGATCACGAGCGACTCTCCGGGGCTGACCTGGAGGTTGATCCCGCGCAGCACCCCGCGCCCGCTGAACGCCTTCCAGAGGTCGAGCACGGCGATCTTCGGGCCCAGCCCCTCGCGGGCGTCCGTGCGGCCACCTCCCCGAGCGCCGGCGTCGGTTTCCCTCTCCACGTTCCCTCAGAACAGGATCTTGGTGAGGAAGAAATCCGACACCAGGATGACGACCGACCCCATCACCACCGCGCTCGTCGTCGAGCGGCCGACCCCCTCGGCGCCGCCGGTGGTGAAGAACCCCTTGGCGCATCCGGTCACGGCCAGGATGAGGCCGAACACCGCGGCCTTGATCAGCCCGGAGAACACGTCGTTGAGGTCCAGGTACTGGAACGTCTTGTCCCAATAGAGGACGGGGTTGGCGCCCATGAGACCGACCGCGATCGCATAGCCGCCGAAGATCCCGACCCCGTTGGCGATCGCCACGAGGGGAGGGAGCATCACCGTCGTCGCGCCGACCCGCGGGACCACGAGGTAGTGGATCGGCTCGGTGGCCATCGCGTACAGGGCGTCGATCTGCTCCGTGACGCGCATCGTGCCCAGCTCTGCGGCGAGCGAGGAGCCGATGCGGCCCGCGATCATCAAGGCCGCCAGCACGGGGGCGAGCTCGCGCGTGAGCGACAGCGACACGACCGAGGCGACGAACCCCTCGGCGTGGAACCGCTCGAACCCCCGGTACGTCTGGAGCGCGAGCACCATCCCGGTGAACATCGAGGTCAGCCCGACAACGGGGATCGACTCGACGCCGACGCGCACCATCTGGCGCACCCACTCGCGGGCGTCGAACGGCCTCCTGAACGTCCAGTAGATCGTGGTGTGGAGGATGTAGAAGAACCTGCCGATCTCCTCGAAGACGGCGAGGCCGTAGCGTCCCACCCGTTCGAAGAACCCGACGACGAAGGAGTTGCCCGCCGCCTCACCGCTCATACGTGGAGAACTCCGGGTTCTCGAACCGCGTGAACTCGTCCAGGAACACGAGCTTGAACATGTCGGTCGGGCCGTTGCGCTGCTTCGCGATGATGATCTCGGCGAGGCGCCAATCCTCCTCCTCCTCGGCGCCCTCGGCGATCTGCAGCGCGCGGTTCTTCCGGTTGATGAACATCACGACGTCGGCGTCCTGCTCGATCGAGCCGGACTCGCGCAGGTCCGAGAGCTGCGAGAGGACGAGCAGCGGCACGTTGAGCTGCTTGGCCACCGCCTTGAGCCCGCGCGAGATGGCGGAGACCTCCTGCGTCCGGTTCTCGGCCTTGACGCCCGACGACATGAGCTGGAGGTAGTCCACGACCACGAGGTCCAGGCCGTGCTCCATCATCATCCGCCGGCACTTCCCCCGCAGCTCGAGGACCGAGATCCCGGCCGTGTCGTCGATCCAGAGCGGCGCCTCGGCGAGGCGGTCCGCGGCCTCGGCGAGCCGCTGCCAGTCGGACGCCTCCTCGCGCGCGTCCACGGTCTTGCTGAGCAGCCCGCGCGTCAACCTTTTCACGTTGATGCGCGCCTCCGCGGCCAGGAGCCGCCGCACGAGCGCAACGGCCGACATCTCGAGCGAGAACACCGCGACCTTCAACCCGTGGCGCACCGCGCAGTAGGTGGCGATGTTGAGGGCGAGCGCCGTCTTGCCGACGCCGGGCCGCGCGGCGAGGATGATCACGTCCTGCTTCTGGAGGCCCGAGGTGAGCTCGTCGAGCCGGTAGTAGCCCGTCTCGATCCCCGTGTACGGCGCGCTCGACTTCGAGACGCGCTCGATGTGGGCGACCTCCTCGTGCACCAGCTTCCCCACGGGACGCAGGCCGCCGTGCATCGCGCGCTCGGCGATGGCGAGGATCTGCGTCTCCGCAGCGTCGAGCGCGTCCATCGCCTCGCCCTCCTCGCGGGCGCTCGACGCCATCAGCTCCTGCGAAATGCGCAGCAGCTGCCGCTTCACCGACCGCTCGCGCAGGATGGCGGCGTAGTGCTCGACGTTGGCCGGGTCCGGGAGGCCCTCGGCGAGCCCCGCGACGTAGGCCACGCCGCCCGCGGCGCTCAGGGTGCCGCTGCGCTCGAGTTGGTCGGTGGTGGTGAGGAGGTCGATGTCCCGGTTGTCGGCGGCGAGGAGGGTGAACGCCTCGAACACCACCCGGTTCGCGTCGGAGTAGAAGTCGTCGGGGCGGATCGAGTCGATGACGCGGTAGAAGCAGTTCGCGTCGGCCAGGACCGCGCCGAGGACCGCGCGCTCGGCGGCCTCGTTGGCGGGGATTCGGAGCACCTGGGGCGCCGCGGAATCGCTTGCAGCGCCCGGAGTTGTACCCTGGCCGCCCTTGCTCCTTGCATTTGCGCTCACCGGCGAATCGTACCACGCCCCCCGGGCATTAGAATCACCCGATGGCACGCCGCTGGTACCTCGACTGGAACGCGACGGCACCCGTGCGCCCCGAGGCTGCGGCGGCGGCCGCTGAGGTCCTCCGAGCCGGCCACGGCAACCCGGCGAGCGTCCACGCGGAGGGCCGGCGCGCGCGCGCCGCGCTCGAGCGGGCGCGGGGCGAGGTCGCGGCTCTCGTCGGAGGGGCGGCCGACGAGGTCGTCTTCACCTCCGGCGGGACGGAGTCGAACGCGGCCGGGATCTGGGGCCTGCTCGCCGGCGGCGGCCTCGGGCGCCGGGCGCTGCTGGTGTCAGCCTCGGAGCACCCGGCGGTCGCCGCGATGGCGGCCGAGATGTCCCGGCTCGGCGTCGTCGTCGAGCGGATCCCCGTCGGCGGCAACGGCTTGCTCGAACTCGACGCGCTCACCTCGGCGGTGTCCCGCCACGCCGGCGCGGTCGCGGCGGTCCAGCTGGCCAACTCCGAGACGGGCGTGCTGCAGGACCTGGGCGCGGTCTGCTCGCTCGTCCACGCCGCCGGCGGCCTGGTGCACTGCGACGCCGTCCAGGCGGTGGGGAAGGTGGCGCTGCCGCCGCGCCGGTGGGGCGTCGACACGCTGGCCGTTTCCGGCCACAAGATCGGCGCGCCCTCCGGGATCGGCGCGCTGGCGGTGCGGGCAGGCGTGACCCTCGTCCCTCTGATCCCCGGCACGCAGGAGGCGCACCGCCGCGGCGGGACCGAGAACCTCCCGGGCGCGGCCGGCCTCGGCGCGGCGTGCCGGCTCGCCGCGGTGGAGCTCGCCCGCTGGCCCGGCGTCTCCGCGGTCCGGGACGCGTTCGAGACGGCGCTGCTCGAGCGGCTGCCCGGGTGTCCGGTGTACGGCGCGGGGGCGCCCCGCCTCCCGAACACGTCGTGCGTGGGTCTCCCGCCCGGGCTCCTCGGACCGGTAGCCGTCGCGGCGCTCGACCTCGAGGGGTTCGCCGTGTCGTCCGGCCCCGCGTGCGGATCGGGCGTCGAGCTCCGGAGCCCGGCGGTCGAGGCGATGGGTTTCGGGGAGGAGGCATCCGAGCGTACACTGAGGGTGTCCTTGGGCCTCGAGACACGGGAACACGAGGTTCTCGGCCTCGCCGGAGCGCTCGAGCTCGTCTGGCGGCGCGGCCAGGGGGGTGCACGGTGATCGTGAGTTGCCCGAGTTGCAAGACGAAGTACCAGTTCGAGGAATCCCGGTTCGGCGAGAACACGACGAAGCGGTTGAAGTGCACCAAGTGCGAGACCGTGTTCGAGGTCAGCAAACCCGAGATCGAAGAGAACGAGATCCGGCGCACCGCGGTCGCGGTGCCGAGCGGCAAGGACCCGGCCTCGCGGGAGCTCGATGCGAGCGCGCGCGCCTCGGTTCCCGACCTCTCCACCCTCCCGAAGCTGCCGCCCCTGCCGCCCGCGAAGCGCTACTCCCTGGCCGTGATCATGGGCGCGAACGCCGGCCAGATCCACACGGTCCAGAAGCCGCGGATCGTCCTCGGGCGCGGGACCGAGAGCGACGTGCAGCTCCAGGACAGCGAGGTCTCGCGGCGCCACGCGATGCTGGAGATCCACATCGACGAGGCCACCGTGAGCGACCTCGGGTCCACCAACGGGACGTACGTCAACGGCGTCCGCGTCCAGCGCGCGACGATCTTCAGCAACCAGGAGTTCTCGCTCGGCACGACCACTCTCATGTTCATCGTCACCGACGTCCACGAGGGCGGCGGGGAGCAGTAGCGCTCCGGGGAACCCCGCGATGAGAGTGCTGGTGGCGATGTCCGGCGGAGTGGACTCCGCCGTCGCGGCGCTGCTGCTCGCCCGCGAGGGACACGACGTCGTCGGCGTGACGCTCCAGCTCGCCGACCTCTCGGAGCGCGGCCTCGGCGCGTCCCGGTGCTGCTCCACCGCCGACGTCGGGATGGCCCGCGAGGTGGCCGCCCGACTCGGGATCCCGCACTACGTGATCGAGAGGGAAAGGTCGTTCGCGCGCTCGGTGCTGGCGCCGTTCGTCGAGTCGTACCTGGCGGGGGAGACTCCGCTCCCGTGCGCGCACTGCAACTCGAACGTCAAGTTCGGGGAGCTGCTCGCGCTCGCCCCGCAGCTGGGCGCCGAGGCGCTCGCGACCGGGCACTACGCGCGCGTCGGCCGCGACGGCGATCGCCCGGTGCTCCGGCGCGGGCTCGACGGCGCCCGGGACCAGTCGTACTTCCTGTTCGGGCTCGGTACGGAGCAGCTCGACAAGGTGCTGTTCCCCCTCGGGGCGATGCGCAAGGACGAGGTCCGCGCCGTCGCCCGGTCGGCCGGGCTCCCGAACGCCGACCGCCGGGACAGCCAGGAGGTGTGCTTCGTCCCGGAGGGTGGGTCGTACGTCGACGTGCTCGAGAGGCTCGCGCCCGAGAGGCTTCCGGGTGAGGGTGAGGTCGTGGACGCCCATGGGAAGGTGCTCGGCCGGCACGGGGGTTTCCACCGCTTCACGGTCGGGCAGCGGCGGGGGATCCGGGTGCCCGACACGCGTCGGCTCTACGTGATCGAGCTGCGCGCGTCGGAGAACCGGGTCGTGGTCGGCGGGCGCGACGACGCCTGCCGACGCCGGCTCCACCTGCGGGACGTGAGCTGGTCGGCGGATCCGCCGGCCAGGCCGCTCGACGCCGAGGTCCAGATCCGCTCCCGCCACAAGGCGCAGCGGGCGACCGTCACGCTCGACGGCAGGGGGCACGGCGACGTCGAGTTCGAGGAGCCGGTGCTCGCTCCCGCTCCCGGTCAGGCGGCGGTCTGCTATCAGAACGACCGCGTCCTCGGTGGCGGGTGGATCGTCTCCACGGCCTAGTTGAGAGTTAAGAGTTGAGAGTTAAGAGTTGAGAGTTAAGAGCTGAGAGTTAAGAGTTGAGAGTTAAGAGTTAGGAACGGAGCGACGTCCTGCAGCGCTTGCGCCCCATCCACTCCCATCTGCGCACGGTCCGCGCGTTGGGCGATGCCCTAGTCGTCAACTCTTCACTCCTAATTCTCAACTCTTAACTGGTCTGAAGGCTACATCGTGCGTGCAGCGGCGCCGCCCTGCGGCCCCTCGGTGATCTCGCCGAAGCTGCGCTCGTAGATCGAGACGTTCTCGGTGAGGGCGCGCAGCAGCTGCTTCGCGTGGACCGGCGTCATCACGATGCGGGAGACCACCTGGACCTCCTCGCGCCCCGGGACGATGCGCCCGTAGTCGATGATGAACTCGGCGAAGTTGTGGACGATCGAAGCGAAGTTGGCGTACGTCCCGAGAGCGAGCTGGTCGCTCACCACGATCTTGATCTTGCTCTCACCGTCAGGCATGGCGTCTCTCCCTCGCCGCGATTCTACGGGAGCAGGCCGAATCGCGCGAGCCTGTCCATCGGCGTGCGAGGCAGGTCGCCCGGGACCGGAGTCAGGGGGGGCTCGACGGGGCTGCCTTCCCATTCAACCGTGGCGTCCGGGGTCGCCACCACCTCGCGCCCGAGCCGTGCCCACCCGACCGCGAGCCGCCAGCGGTCCTCCGCGTCCGGAGCCGAGTCCCACGCCTCGAGGAGATCAGCTCGCCATGCGGCCCACCCGCACGGCGGCGGGAGGGTGCGGCGCCCAGGGAGGAGCGCGAGGTTGAGATACCCCGGGTCGGGGAGCGCGAGCCCACGCCACGGATCGACGGCGAGGCCCTCCTCGTTCACGACCCATCCGCTGCTGACGACGGTATTCCCGGTAGCGAGGCAGCCTGCCGCCGCCGCGGTCCCGGGCACCTGCAGCAGCGCGAGGAGCTCCTCGACGTCACGGGCCGCCAATCCGGCCTCCGGCGGCGTGAGCACCACGTCGTCGTCGCAGGTGCGCGCAGCCGCGACCAGCGCCCCGGGCGACCGGTCCTCGAGAGGGAGGTGGCGCGCCCGCCGCCGGCCCGGCTCCGTGCGGCCGAATGTCGCGGCCTCGCGGGCTGCAACGGCGATCGAGAGGCCGTCGTCGGCCGCTCGCCTCACACGGAACACGTTCGCCGGCTGGACGAGCACGCCCGCCGAGACGGCGCCCCCGCGCGGGAAGCCGCGAGCGTGCTCGCGGAGCGCCGCCAGCGCTCGCGCGTTCGCCTGCGGCTTGGCCGAGCCGAACCGCGCCATCGAGCCGCGCACTTCCCGCCAGTGGTACAGCGGACCCGGAAGGTGCCGGAAGCTCCCTCCGGCGGCGAGGACCCGGAGCGCGAGGTCGTAGTCCTGCGCGCCGTCGTACTCCGGCCTGTGGCCGCCGACGTGGCCGATCGTCGCCCGGCGGACAACCCTCAGGTGGCTCACAAGGTTGAACCCCAGGAGAAGGTGCCGCGACCAGCCGGGCTTGAGCATCGGCTGCGAGTGACGCCCGTCCTCGTCAAGCTTGTCCTCGTCGGAGAACAGCCAGTCGGTGTCGGGGTGGGACGCGAGCGCCCGCGCCGCCATCTCGAGCGCGCGCGGGTGGAGCTCGTCGTCGTGATCGAGGAACGCCACGAAGTCGGCCCGGGCGTGCGCGACCGCGTCGTCGCTCGCGCGCGAGATCCCGCCCGTGGTCGCGCGCCGGACGACGCGGACCCGGGGGTCTGCGGCAGCCTCCGCGAAGACCCTCGCGACGTGCGCGTCCGGCGAGGCGTCGTCGACCACGACGAGCTCCCAGTCGGTCCACGTCTGGGCGCGCACCGAGGCGATCGCCGCACGCAGGTGCGCCTCGCGCACCCGGAACACAGGCATCGCGACCGAGATCAGCCCCCGCGGCGGAAGCGGACCTGCCTCCGCGAGGAGCTCGCCGCGCGCGAGCGCGTCGCGGTAGGCGGGGAGGGCGCGCCGCTGCGCACGCCATCGGCGCGTCTTCCGCAGGAAGCGCGCAGGGTGGGGGAGCCATCCGAGGGCGCGGCGGATCCGGGGCGCCGTCACGGCGTCGACCCGAGGCGGGCTGCCACGGCGCGACCGTCGAAGAACGCCGTCAGCAGCATCGCGCGGTACATACGGACGGGGAACCGCACCTTGAGGGTGTCGAGCCACGAGACCAGCGGGAGCGCCGCCGCCACGATCGGACTCGCGACCGGGTACCACCTCCTCGGGCGCAGCGGCGGCATCGCCTCGCTCCGGGCGAGCTCCGGGTGGAGATCGAGCAGCACCCCGACCGTCCTCCCGACGTGCTGCTGCCGCCGGAAGAACCCCGACATCGTCATCGGGTGGACGTGGCACGCGCGGGCTCCGCAGTGGAGGATCAGGCGGAGGCCGCGCCGCGAAAGACGGTACCCGAGCTCCGTGTCCTCCCAGTCCACGAACGTGAACGCCGGGTGGAACGGCTCGTCCCCGAGGACGTCCCTCGGGAGAGAGATGTTCGAGGTGTAGAAGCACGTGAAGAAAAGGTCCTCGCCGTCCCGGAAGTGGCCATACGAGAACTGCTGCCCGTCGCGGTTGATCAACTCGAGGAACGGCGTGACCCGCACGGCCGAGCGATCCCAGTCCGTGAACCCCAGGATCGCGGCGGGCTCGCCCTGACGGACGTGCGCCGCTGCGTGTTCGGCGACGAGATCGGGCTCGGCGATGATGTCGTCGCCGAGGAACAGCACGAGATCGCCGTCCGCGTGCCGCAGGGCGAGGTTACGCGCCCGTCCCGGCTTGAGGTTCTCCTGGTGCAGGATCTTCAGCTCGAGCCGGTCCGCGTGCTCGCGGCGCCAGGCCTGCAGGCGATCCCACGTCTCGTCGGTGGAGCCGTCGTCCACGACGATCACCTCGAACCTCTCGTACGTCTGCGCCGCGAGCGCCTCCAGATTGCGCTCGAGGATCGGCCAGCGGTTGAACGTCGGCACGATCACCGATACGCGCGGGGGCGGCACTGCCTGCGCCTCCCGCTCCGGCCGGAAACGCACCGCGCGCACCGCGCACCCGAGCAACCGGAAGTCCCAGTTTCCGCGGACGTCGTGGGGCGTCCACGGCGGTGAATCGACGGCGACGCGCAGCAGCCCGCGGTCGTCGGCGCGGACGGCCAGCGTGACCGCCGTCCAGCCGGGACCGACAGTCGCGGCGGCAGCCGCGTCGTTGCACCGCACTCGCACGGTCTCGAGGCGGGCCTCCGGTCCCAGGGTCGCCTCGACCTCGAGGCGGCCAACCTCGCCGGGCGCCACACGGAGGACGCAGTGCGCCACGCCGCAGGTCCAGCGGACCCTCCGGCCGTCGAGCTTCTCGGCGGCGAACCAGCCGGGGCCCAGACGGCCGAGAGCGGAGTGCTCGCCCGGGAGCAGCGTGGGCGCCTGGAGCCAATCCGCCGTCCCCGCCCGGACCTCCGGCGACGGCGGCTCGGGTGGCGGCGGCGGCCACGCTGCCCCGGTGATCAGCCCCATCCGGAACAGGTCCCCCTCGGTTCGGACCTTGCCCCTCTGGATGCGGCGGCGCTCCCGCAGCGTCGACGGGAGCTTCACGAGGTTCCACCAACAGGTCGAGATCGCCTGACCGAACGCGCGGTGCACGAGCCAGATCCGCCCGATGCGCCGCGCCGAGCGCAGGAGGTTGACGCCGCGGTAGCACTTCAGCAGTGTGCGGACGTTGTGCCGCATCCCGAGCCGCTCGCGCCAGCGCAGGCCTTTCTCCCGGTGCGAGGTGCCTCCCCAGGCGTGGTACACGATGGAGCGCACGCAGCAGACGACGCGGCGGCCCGCAAGCCAGATCCGCAGGCCGAGGTCGACGTCCTCGTGGTACATGAAGATCGCCGGGTCGAACCCGCCGATGTCGAGGAACTCGCGGCGGCGGACCAGCGCCGCAGCGGCGGTCGGAAACAGGACGTCGTGCCAAGGCTCCGCGGGACCGGTGGCCGGCGGGCGCTCGACCGGCACCATGAAGTCGATGTCGTAGCCGTATCCAGCGGAGGTCATCCCCCCGCCGCGGCCATTGAGAAGGTCGCGGAAGCCCAGCAGCCGCAGCGTCGAGCACGAGGCTCCGATCTCGGGGTCGGCTTGCAGCGGCTCCAGGAGCGCCGTGAGCCACCCCGGCTCGACCTCGGTGTCGTTGTTCAGGAACGCGACGAACTCGCCGCGCGCGGCCGCGGCGGCGCGGTTGTTGGCGGCACCGAACCCGACGTTCCGCCCGATCGCCAGGACCTTGGCCTCCGGCCAGCGTCGGGCGATCAGCTCCGCGCTGCCGTCGGTGGAGCCGTTGTCCGCGACCACGACCTCGAACTCCACCCCGGCCGTCGCGAACAGCGCCGGGAGGCAGCGCTCGAGGTGGTGGCGACCGTTGAAGTTCACGACGACGACCGTCACGAGGGGAGCGTGCGTCGCGTCCGTCATCGGCGGCTCAGCAGTCTCCGTACACCCTGGACGAGCCGCCAGCCGCGTGACGACTCGATCGCCTTGAGCGTGCGCTCGGCCTCGTCCAGCCTGCGCGTCACGTCCGCGAGCTCGGCGGAGCCGGCGGTGAGCCGCGCGTCGCGCTCGCGCACCGAGCTCTCGAGCGCCGCCGCGGCGTGCTCGGCCGCTGCGGCGTCGACCTTCACCGCGTACTGCATCCGGCTGAGCGCCTCGGGTGTGTACCGGTGCGCGTGCTTCGTGAACACCGCAACACGGCCCCTGTGCTGGTGCTCCTGACCCCCGCGCCCGGTGATGAACGCCTGATCGAAGATCCGGTACTCGGCGACCTGGTCATCTACGTGGCGGAACGGCACCCGGTCCGACAGGCGCAGGAAGAGGTCCCAGTCCTCGAAGCACTCGAGCCGCTCGTCGAGACCGCCGAGCGCGCGCAGCAGCGCCGCCGGGATGAGGCACGCGTTGAACGGGATGTAGTTCTCGAACAGGAGAAGGCTCGCGTCGAACGGGTGGTTGAAAACCCGGAAGAGGCGGGGAGCCGCATCGGCAGGGTGGAAGTAGGCGTCGACCCGCCCGTATGGCACGCACTCGCGCCCCTCGGCCGCCGCCACGAGCGTGGCCACGCCGTCCGGCACGAGCAGGTCGTCGTCGTCGAGGAACGCGATCCACGCGCCGACCGCGGCTGCGATCCCCGCGTTGGCCGCGGCCGAACGCCCCCGTCCGGGATGCAAATCGACCAACCTGTACGTGACGCGTCCCGCGAACGCCCCGACCACGTCCTCGACGCCGGCGCCGCCGTCGTTGACGACGACGGCCTCGAGCGGCTGATGCGTCTGTTTGGCCAGGCTGTCCAGCGCCTGGGCGAGCAGCCTTGGACGATCCTTCGTCCGGACGACAACGGAGACGAGGTCACTCTTCGCGGACGATCTGTTCACAACGGGATGATACGCGCTCGTCCGTCCCCGGAACTAGCCTCTGCCAACCATCAACGGTGTGAACGCCGCCGCAGGTGCACGGGCCGTCCCGAACGGTGCGGGCGGCGGCAGGGCCACGTGCGGGCTACCCCTGGATCGAGAAGCCGAGGTAGTTGCCGGCAAGGTCAGTCTGGTGGCCGGACCCGTCCGTCGCGAGCACCTGCAACGTGTGATGCCCCGGCGAGAGGCGGTCGCACGGCGCGTCCAGGTGGTACCCGCAGGCTGCAGCTGCGGGATAGCGGGGGAACACCGCCGCGACGTCGGGACGGGGGTCGCCGAGCGTCGCGTGTCCCAGAGAAAGTTCGCCATCCGCGCGCACTTCCACCGACCTCACGTCGTCCAGCACCCATCCCCGCACCGACAGGGAGCGCTCGAGCAGCAGCTCGTTTCGAGGCTCGTCCACGTAGCCGAAGGGAGCGAGGCCGTCGTCGTGCTCGTGCACGTTGGACGCCCGCTTCCGGCAGAACACCCGGAGGAGTTTGTCCTCGTCGAGCCGGACGATCTCGAAGCCGGCGTCATCGAGGTAGCACCGCAGCTCCGCGGCCGTGCAGAACTGGATCCTACCCCTCGACTTCCCCATTCCGGTGTTGTCGCGCTGGATGCCGCGCCACTGGCGATAGGTGTCGGGATGGAGCAGGTTCCAGGTGTCGAAGAATGCGTACCCTTTGGGTCTGAGGACCCGGCGGGACTCGAGGAGGTACTGAAACAGGTCCTCCTTGTCGAGATGCATGAACACGGTCGTGGCATAGACGAAGTCGAAGCTCGCGTCCGCAAACTCGCCGAGGCTCACGGAGGTCAGCAGATGGTAGTGGATGTTCTTCTGCCCGACGGTCCGCTGGCGCGCGTGTGCCAGCATGTTCTCGGAGATGTCCGCGCCGTGCCACTCGGCGACGTGCGGCGCCATCTCGCGGCCGACCCGCGCGGCGCCACACCCGATCTCGAGGACGCGGGAATGCTCGTCGAGGCGGGCCATCTCGATGAATTGCCGGGCTCCGAACGAGTTGGCGTCCCCGTTCCACCCGCGCGAGCGATAATCCGCTTCGTTGTCGGCTACGTATGTCGTCGCGTAGGCGCCCGCCCGGTCCGAGGCAGCCAGGTTCCACCAGGAGCCGTAGTCCGGTGCGTCGGCCAGCTTGCGGGACCTCACCAACCGGGCGAGCCAGACACTCAGTGGGGAAATCTTCGGCATCGCTGATCCTCGCCTTTCTCGACCGCACGGTCCGCTCGATACTACGGTAGCCACCGAGGGAGCGTCCAGATCGTGGGCCAAGAGGCGTGCGTCGGGGGACAGATTCGCCTGGCTCTTTCCTTGCCGGGGCCGTCGCTCGGGACCGGTATGTCGAGGCGCGCCCCTGCAGGCCGCCTCCGGCACGGTTGACCGCCCCGGAAGAGCCTCGTATCCTCGCGCCGGTCGGCGCTTGCGCCGGCACTTCACAAAGGTCGATCCACCCCACGGGAGGCGGCGATGAACGGCGTTTTCCAGGTACCGCGGCCTTCGAACGAACCGGTCCGGGCGTACGGCCCCGGGTCCGCCGAGAAGAAGTCGATCAAGGCGAAGCTGGCCGAGATGCGCGGGCGCGAGATCGAGATCCCGCTCGTCATCGGGGGGCAGGAGGTGCGGACAGGCCGGCTCGGGACGTGCGTGATCCCGCACCGGCACGGCCACGTCCTGGCGAAGTACCACAAGGCGGGGAAGGCCGAGGTCGAGCGCGCGGTCGCCGCCGCGCGCGAGGCGCACGCCTCGTGGTCGCGCATGCCGTTCGTTGACCGCGCCTCGGTGCTGCTGCGCGCGGCCGACCTCCTCGCCGGACCGTTCCGCGACGAGGCCAACGCGGCCACGATGCTCGGCCAGTCCAAGACGGTGTTCCAGGCCGAGATCGACTCGGCGTGCGAGCTGATCGACTTCTGGCGGTTCAACCCGTTCTACGCGCAGGCGATCTACGGCGACCAGCCGCTCTCCTCGCCGGGGGTCTGGAACCGCGTGGAGTACCGGCCGCTCGAGGGGTTCGTGTTCGCGGTCACGCCGTTCAACTTCACCTCGATCGCCGGCAACCTCCCGGCGTCGCCCGCACTGATGGGGAACACGGTGCTGTGGAAGCCCGCCTCGACCGCGGTGTACTCCGCGTATCACATCATGAAGGTGCTCACTGCGGCCGGCCTGCCGCCCGGGGTGATCAATCTCGTTGTCGGGTCGGGCGGGGAAGTGGGCGACCCCGTGCTGGCGTCGCCCGAGCTGGCGGGGATCCACTTCACGGGCTCGACCGCCGTCTTCCAGCAGATGTGGAAGACGGTGGGCGGGAACATCGCCGGCTACCGGTCGTACCCGAGGATCGTCGGCGAGACCGGCGGGAAGGACTTCGTGTTCGCGCACGCCTCGGCTGACGTGGACGCCCTCGTCACCGCGCTCGTCCGGGGCGCGTTCGAGTACCAGGGCCAGAAGTGCTCGGCCGCGTCGCGGGCCTACATCCCCCAGTCGATCTGGAAGCAGGTCAAGGAGCGCCTCCTGGCCCAGGTCGCCGAGATCACGATGGGCGACCCCGAGGACTTCACCAACTTCATGAGCGCCGTGATCGACAAGGCGGCGTTCGACTCAATCAAGGGGTACATCGAGTTCGCGAGGAAGTCGTCCGAGGCCGAGATCATCGCCGGCGGCGGGTGTGACGACTCGGTCGGGTACTTCATCCAACCCACCGTGGTGGTGACCACGAACCCGAGGTTCAAGCTCCTCCAGGAGGAGATCTTCGGCCCGGTGCTCACGATCTTCGTGTACCCGGACGCCGACCTCGCCCGGGCGCTCGAGCTCTGCGACACCGGCTCGCCGTACGCGCTCACCGGCGCCGTGTTCGCGACCGACCGCCAGGCCGTGCGCACGATCCAGGAGTACCTGCGCGACGCGGCCGGGAACTTCTACATCAACGACAAGCCGACCGGCGCCGTGGTCGGCCAGCAGCCGTTCGGCGGCGCTCGCGCCTCGGGCACGAACGACAAGGCCGGCTCGCTCTGGAACCTCATCCGCTGGACGAGCCCGCGGGCGATCAAGGAGACGTTCGTCCCGCCCAAGCACTTCGCCTACCCGTTCATGGGCGAGAGGTAGCAGGCCGGAAGGCACAGGGGGCAGGGGAGGGCGGGCGCGGGCCCGCCCTCGCGATCTTCCGCCCGGGCATGCGCGGGCGTCCGGCGGCGTTGTGGCAGGCGCTGGCTCGGCAGGTTCGCGGGCCGGGAGCGCGGAGGAGCGCGGGTGGGGTTCCTGGCCGATCGATTGAGAGCTCTCGCGGTGCTGCTCGCCGCGCTCGCGGCGGTCGTCGGTGCGGTGCCGGCCGGTGCCGGCCCCCCGTTTCTCACCGACGACCCCGAGCCGGTGGATCTCGGCCACTGGGAGGCGTACGCGTTCGGGACGCTGGACTCTGCCCGCGATCTGCGAAGCGTGGACGGGCCCGCGTTCGAGCTGAACTTCGGCGCGGCGCGCGGTCTCCAGCTCCACCTCGTGGCCCCACTCACCAGCGCGACGCCGGCCGGCGGCGGCTCCGCCAGCGGGCTCGGCGACGTGGAGGTCGGCGTCAAGTACCGCTTCGTCGAGGAGACCGACGGCCGCCCGCAGGTGGGGGTGTTCCCGATGGCGGAGCTCCCGACCGGCGACTCGGCGCGCGGGCTCGGCAACGGGCGGGTGTGGTTCCGGCTTCCCGTCTGGGTGCAGAAGAGCTGGGGCCCCTGGACGACGTACGGCGGCGCCGGCTACGCGATCAACCGCGCCCCGGGCGCCGCGAGCTACCCGTTCGCGGGGTGGCTGCTCCAGCGGGACGTGGGGGGCGGGCTCACCCTCGGCGCCGAGGCGTACGCCCACGGCGCCGACGCCGAGGGCGGGCGGGGCGGCGCGATCCTCAACGCCGGCGGGATGCTCGACCTCGGTCCGGGGTTCAGCCTGCTGTTCAGCGCCGGCCACACCGTCGCCGGGGAGCGCCACGGCGTGGCGTACCTCGGGCTGTACTGGACGTGGGGCGGGGGGCCGGGCGCCGCGC
>DATKLI010000125.1:0-79160 GCA_035542455.1 Thermoanaerobaculaceae bacterium | reverse complement strand
TTCGAATCCGCACCGTCGGCAGCACGTCCGGTGCCTCCAGGGCCCGCGCAAACTCCTCCGGCTCGAGCGGGAAGCGCGCCTGGACCGCCGCGAGCGCCTGATCGAGGGCGTCCGCGGAGGGGTACCGGTCTTCGGGCTTCTTGGAGATCGCCTTGAGCACGATCTCGCGCAGGTCCTGGGGGACCCTGCCGGACGGGTCGCCCTCGGAGAAGTCGAGAGGCGGCTTGACGAGGTGCCCTGCGATCAACTCCTGGGGACTGGTGCCGGGGAACGGGTGCTTCCCCGTGAAGATCTCGTACAGCACCACGCCGAGCGAGTAGATGTCGCTGCGCTGGTCGACCTTGGAACCCGGCGAGCCGAACTGCTCGGGCGATGCGTAGAGGAGCTTTCCGAGGAACGTCCCGCTCACCGTGAGCCCCGTCGTGCTCGTGACGACCTTGGCCACCCCGAGGTCGATGAGCTTCACCACCGGCCGGCCGAGATCGTCCCTGGTCACCATGATGTTGTCGGGCGAGATGTCGCGGTGGATGATCCCCTTCCGGTGCAGGAAGGCGAGCGCGGTCAGAGCCTGGCGCGCCAGGTCGAGGGAGAGCCCCAGCGACGGGGCGCCCACGCGCTCCAGCATCTGCTGCAGCGAGATTCCCTCGACGTACTCCATGACGATGAAGCCGCGCCCCGACTCGTCGAAGGCGAAGTCGTACATCTGCGCAATGTGGGGGTGGCGGAGCTTGACCGCCATCTGGGCCTCGCGCAGGAACCGGGCGCGCAGGCTCTCGTTGGTCTCGTGCTGCGGCCGCATCACCTTGATGACACGGATCTCGTCGAGGAGGCGGTGGCGCACCTTGTAGATCGCGCCCATGCCGCCCTCGTGGAGCTTCTCCAGGACCTCGTACTTGCCCTCTAGAGAACCGACGTTATCCATTTGACCTTCAGCCAACTGCGACCGCGGCTCGGTGCGACAGACAGAGTTGAATGCTACCACGACTCCGCGGGCGCCGACGGGCGTCTCGCGTCACGCCCGGCGAGTGTCGCGGGGCACATGCCGACTCCCCGCTCCGGTCCGGGCAACCGCCGGAACACGGATTTGCCCCGTCGCCATCCCGCACCCGTGGTAGCCTCCGGTGAAAGTGCGAGACGCCCGGACGAACCCCGCCGGAAGGCGGCGTGCACCCACGCGTGCCCGCCGCAGCCCCGCAGCGCGCGCGATCGACGCGAGCGCCGTGCTGCCGGCCGACCCGGCCGTCAGGTTCGTGACGCTCGCGAACGGTTTCACGTGCTGGATCCGGCGCCACCCCCGCCCGGCCGGCGCAGTCGCGCTCTGCCTCCGCGTGGGATCCGGCTCGCTCGACGAGGAGGCCAACGAGCGCGGCATCTCCCACCTTCTCGAGCACATGGCGTTCCGCGGCTCGGCCAACTTCCCGCCCGGCACGCTGCCGGACCTGTTCGGCCGACTGGGGACGCGGGTCGGCCGCCACCAGAACGCCTCCACCGGCCTCGACCACACCAGCTTCCGGCTCTCGATCCCCGACGCCGACGACCGAGCGCTCCACTCGTTTCTCCTCTGCCTCGCGGACTTCGCCTACCGGCTCTCGCTGCAGGCGGACGAGGTCGAGCGCGAGAAGAAGGTCGTCCTGGAGGAGTTGCGCGCCTACCCCCGGTCGGAGGCCCGTCTGCGGGAGAGGATCCTCGGGCTCCTCCTGCCGGGCTCCCGACTCGCGAGCCGCCGGCCGCTGGGCACCGAGGAGACCGTCGCGGCGCTCTCGGCCGAGCAGCTGCGTGCGCACTACGCGAGGTGGCATCGGCCGGACAACACGGTGCTCCTCGTGGTCGGCGACGTGGACGTGGGTCGGGTGGAGGAGTTGGTCGGCCTCCACTTCGGTGCGTGGACGCCGGCGGCCGCACCTCCCCGGCGGGCCGACCTCGGCGTGCACCCCCTGCGCGGCACGCGCACGGCGATCGTCGAGGAGCCGGACGCGGCCGAGGCCGAGGTGCGGGTGGTGTCGGTTCTTCCCCGTCTTCCGCTCCGCACCGCCGGCGACTTTCGCGCCAGACTCGTCGAGCGCATCGGCCTCTGGGCGGTCAACCGCCGGATCAACACGCTGGTTCGGGAAGGCCGCGCGCCGTTCCGCGACGCGGAGCTGAGCCTGGCGTCGCTGGCCGGGAGCTGCACGCTCGCGCGGGCGACGGCGAGCGGACCGCCCGCCGAGTTCGAGGCCGTGCTGGAGGCGTTGCTGGTCGAGATCAGGCGGGCGGGAGCGCACCCCCCGCCGGAGGAGGAGCTGGACCGGGCACGCTCGGCGCTCCTTACGGGCGCGCGCCAGGGCGTGGTCTCGGAGGGAAACCGCAGCGCTGACTCGCTGCTCGCCGAGCTCGAAGAGGCGCTCGGCGATGGTCGGACCCCGGTCGGCAGGCGCGAGGTGCTCGACCTAGCCGAGGCGTCTGCGCCCGGGGTCACGGGCGACGAGGTGCGGGACGCCCTCGCGTCGGAGTTCGTCGTGCCTGGGCGGCTGGTCGTCGCGATCCTGCCGGACATCACGAGCGCCGCGGCCGGCGGCGACGGCGGGCTGGCGGCAGTCGCTCGCCGGGTCGAGTCCCGCCCGGTGGAGGCGCCCCCTGCGCGGCCGCACCCCCGCCGCCTCATGGCGCGACGCCCTGTTCCGGGGGGTGTGGAGGTGGCCGAGGAGGATCGGGAGCTCGGCGTGACCTCGGCGACGCTCTCGAACGGCGTCCGCCTCCACGTGCGCGAGATGGGGTACCGGAGGTGCCGCGTCTTCGTCACCGTCACGGTGGCGGGAGGGCGGATCCGGGAGGAACCGGCAAACCTCGGCGTGACGTCGGCGGCCGCGCTGGCGTGGGCGGAGCCGGCGACGGCTGACCACTCCTCGGTCGCGATCCGCGACTGCCTGAGCGGGAAGGCCGTCGCGTTCGAGGTGAGGGTCGAGGAGGACGCCGTCGAGCTCCGCCTCGCCGCCGATCCGGCCGATCTCGAGGACGGCCTGCAGCTGCTCCACCTGCTGCTCACGCGGCCGAGGGTCGAGCCGGCGGCGTTCAACCGGTGGCGCGACCGCGCGCGCGACTCGGCGCGGGCGAGGACGCGGAGCCTCGAGGTCCAGCTCGCGGAACGCTCGCTCCGGCTGCTCACCGGCGGAGACCCCCGCTTCGGGATCCTCGAGCCCGCGAACGTGGAGGCGCTCGCCCTCGACGCGGCGCAACGCTGGCTCGACGAGGTGCTGTGTCGGGCGCCGGTGGAGGCCGCATTCGTGGGGGACCTCGCGGGCGAGCGGATGACCGACCTCGCCCTGCGCTACCTCGGCTCGCTCCCCGGGCGGGAGCGCCGCGACCGCTCGCTGGACGCGCTGCGCACGCTGCCGCTCGTCAGCGGTCCGGTGAGGGAAACCGCAGTGGTCGAAGCCCCACCCTCGACCGCGGCGGTCCTCGTGGGGTGGCGCGCCGTGCCGTGGCACGCCGTGCGCGAGCGCCACGCGCTCCAACTGGCCGAGCAGGTGCTCCTGGACCGCGTCCGATCCGAGCTGCGGGAGGCGCGAGGGATGAGCTACAGCCCCGAGGTGTCGTTCAACCCCTCGAGAGCCTACCCCGCGGCCTCGTTCCTCTCGGCCAGCACCTACTCCGCACCGGCCCGGGCGGACGAGGCGGCAGGGATCCTCCGCCAGGTGGCCGAGGGTCTCGCGGCGGACGGCCCCACGGACGGGGAGATGCGGACCGTGCGAAAGCAGTTCGCCGAGGTGGTGTCGCGCGTTCAGCAGGATCCGAAGTACTGGTCCCGGACGCTCGCCGACCTCGACTACCACGGCACGCGGCTCGCCGATCTGAAGGCGCTACCCGGCGTGTTCGCCGGATGCACGGCCGCCGAGTTGCGCGAGGCGCTCGCCGGGGTGATCGTCGAGGACCGACGGGTCGAGGTCGTGTGCTGCCCGTCGAGCGGCGTCGGTCCGGGCGCGTCGCCACGCTGAAACGCGGGTCGCCGCCGCTCCCCGCCGCGCGGGGCCGCTACGCCGAGACGCGGGTGCGCCGGGCGCTCGGCGAGGGCTCGCTCGCGGCGGCGCGCACCCTGCGCACGCGCATCTTCCCGAAACCCGCGCGCCGGCGGAAGTAGATCTTGTTGAGGAACTCCTCGAGGTCCCCGCGGTCGTACGGCTCGGTGACGCTCATCTCGTACTCCGCGGCTTCCTCTCGGAGCTCTTCCTCCCCGCGCACGAACTCCCAGAGGTTGTGACCGGCGGCGTGCGGGTACGTGAACGGGCGGTCGAATCTGGTGACGAACCTCTCCTGGAACTCGGCGAGGTCGTCGGCGACGGCGGCCGGGAGGCCGTGCGGGAACGTCGCGAAGAACGCGCTGATGTCGGCCGAGGTTTGAGCGTGGCGCGACCGCAGCTCGTACTGCGTCGCGTGGATCTGCATGTACCCCTGCACCTGGATGTTCCCGAAGCGGTAATCGGCGGACGGCCGGCCGGTCGCGAAGTACTCCGTCCACGAGCGTCGCATCCGCGCGTACTCCGCGCCCACCAGCGACTCGGGGTGGTCGACGATCCACCGCCTGAGCCCGTCGTAGAACCGACGGTAGGGGATCCCGCCGTGCCGGCGGACGAACCGCGCGAGGAGCTGGGTCCACCCCTCGACGTGGAGGTTCAGCACCATCCAGGCGAACATGAGCGCGTCGAGGTACGTCTCCTCCGGCAGCGTGTTGGTCCCCGTGACGATCTCACTGACCTCCTCGACGCCGTCGATGTCGAGGTTGTCCGGTTCCCACGCCCAGTTGTTCAGCATCGCGCTCCGGATCCCGTACGTCCGTCGCGACTCCGGCGCGCTCATCTCCGCGTTTTCCAGGAGCTCCGCCGGGTAGAACGTGAGCGCGCTGTGGTTGCCGAGCTCGAGCACCTGGCAGATCCCGTCGGCCCACGTGTCGTACGTCTCCTCGGGAAGCCCGAGGATCATCTCCGTGACCGCCGGCAGCCCGGCGGCCTCGGCGAGTCCGAAGAGGTGCCCGAGGTGGCTGAACTTCATGTTCTCCCGGTGCGTCGCCTTGAGCGTCGCCGGGTTCATGCTCTGCACGGACAGCGTGATCCCGCGCGAGAGCCCCCCGGCTTCGAGCTGGCGGGCGAGCTGGAGCGTGCGCTCGTTGGAGTTCTTGTGCCACGTGGCCGCGACGGCGCTGGGACGCCCCGTGGCCCGCCGCGTGTTCACGAACTTCTCCACGATGAGCTCGTCGCGGTCGGGGAAGACCCCGAAGTTGGCGTCGGCCAGGTAGAGGAAGTCGATCCCCTTCCGGCCGAGCCACTCGATCTCGGCGAACACCTTCTCGAGGCGGAACTTCTTGATCTTGGTGTACGTCAGCGATCCCCAGTCGCAGAACGTGCACTGGAACGGGCACCCGCGGTTGGTCTCCATCACCGCGTGCCAGTGCACGGCGGGGTGCGCGGCGACGAGCGCGTCGAACGTCCCGTCGAGGAACGGACTCGCCATCTCCTCGCTCTCGACGTCGAGCCGCGGGCGCCACGGATACGCGATCGTCCGCCGGTCGGGCGCGGGGATGCTGGTCCCCGCGATCCCCTCGAGCGACTCGCCGCGCGCGATCCGCTCGAGGATCTCGAGGAACGTCGCCTCGCCCTCCGAGTGCACGGCGATGTCGATGAACGGGTGCTGCTCGAACAGGGTGTGGTCGCGGCGCTCCGGTACCTGGGGTCCCCCGAACACGACGAGGCACTCGGGGAAGCGGGACTTCACGGCCCGCGCGACGTGCAGGTTCCAGCGCCAGTTCCAGAGGTACGCGGAGAAGCACGCGATCGCGGGCCGCTCCATGCGCGCCAGGACGTCCGCCGGCCGCTCGCGGCGGAACACGAGGTCGGCGAGGCGGAACGACTCGCGGATGTGCGGCCGGCTCCAGGCGTACGACCAGACGCAACCGATGCTGTACGGAAGGTAGTAGCCGAGGAAGTTCCCCTTGCCGTGGCTCACACCTGGCTGGAACAGGTGGACGTTCCTCGGCTCGGGACGGCTCACGGCACGCGCCTCCGGCTCCGACTGGCCCACGGCGGAGCCCCGGCCCGGAGGCGCACCTCCGCCGACGGGGGCGACATCCGAGCGAGGGTAGAAGGCGTCTTGTTCATGCCGGTTAAAGAAAATGATACCACTTCTCTGGACCAGTCAAGGACCCCGTTCCGGTCGGCTCGGCCGCGTCCCCCGGACGGCTGACCCGGTGGGAGGACGCTCAGGAGAGCAGCGCGTCCACGAGGTGCATCGCCTCGCGGATGCAGACGTCGGAGTTGTGGTACGCGTGCTGACCCCACCGCCCGACGCCGTACATCTTCCGTGCGGCGTAGTACTCGCGCACCGCGCGGATGGCGGCGGCGTGGCCGCGGACGGGGATGGGGTACGCCGCCTCGTTGAGGTGCGAGAAGATCTCCCCCTGGCCCGGGAGCCACCGCTTCGCGTTGGTCTCCCGGTACACGCCGCCCGGCGCGCTGTGCGGCGCGAAGTTGGCAATGTAGAACTCGCGATGGAACCGGGTCGACTCGTCGGGACGGTAGCACCAGTGCCAGTCGTGCGAGTACGCCTCCTCGTGGAGCGAGACCACGATCGAGCTGATCCGGAGCCGCGCGAGCGCATCGCGGAGAGAGGGATCGTCGCCGGCGGCCGCGTGGATCTTCGTCCACGGCGCCGTGTTGATCACCACCTCGGCGTCGATCTCGTCGTTGACCCGCCACCCGTCGCCGACGTGCTCCAGGCGGGTGACCGGCCGGCCGAGCCAGATCTTCTCCCGGACGGGCGCCGCGATGGCGTCGAAGATGCGCTGGAACCCCCCCTCGCGGGGGTAGTAGAACGTCTGGTGGCTGGGCATGCGGCCGCGGTCGAAGCCGCGCTCCCTCCACGAGGCGAGGATCGCGGCGGTGTCCATCCGCGGGAGCTTGGAGACCCAGTCGATGTCCATCTCCTCAGGCTCCACCCCCCAGATCTTGCGGTTGTACGGGAGCATGTACCCGTCGGCGATCCTGTCGCCGAGCTTCCAGCGGATCCACTCCTCGAAGTTCGAGGGCTGGGGCCGGCCGTCCACCTCGCCGGCCTTCAGGCACGACTCGAGGTACGCGCGCCCCTTCTCCGGGGAGAGCTGCCACAAGTTGAACTCGATCGGGTAGTCGATCACCTCGCCCTCGAGCGCGATCTTCGAGACGCGCTCGAAGTGCGTGAACTCCTCCCGCGGGATGTGCGAGAAGATGAACTCGTACACCTCCGGGTAGCGCGTGCACAGGAACCGTCCGCCCCCGATGTCCAGAACGTGCCCGCGGATCTGCTTCGAGCGGCACAGCCCTCCCGGCTCCGCCTCGGCCTCGAGGAGGATCACGTCGTGCTCACCGCGCTGCTGCAGGAGACGCGCGAGCGCGCACCCCGTGATGCCGGCGCCGATGACGAGGAACTTGGTCTTCCTGCTCATCGTTGACCCGCCGCGACGCGGGCGATGAACTCGGCGCGCGGCTCCGAGACGCCCATCCGGTAGTAGGTGGCCGTGTCGTCCAGCCCGCACGGCCCGAGGTCGCACTCGAGCTTCACGCCGGCGAGAGGCGACCACTCGTACTGGGGTCGGTGGTAGAGGATCCGCAGGTCGGCTCGCGCCGAGGAGAGGACGTCGCACACGCCGCAGCGCGCGGCCACCACCGTACCGGCAAGCTCCGCGACGGGGATCAACTCGTCCGGCGGGCACGGCAGCGGCACCGTGCCGGGGATCGTACGGCCACCGTCGCCGGGGGCGACGTTGGTGGCGACCGCGGCGCCGCGTGCCGCGAACGCCTGCGCGAGGTCGGCCCAGAAGGAGCTCGAGAACGCGGGGCCCGAGTTGCTGACGGGGACGAGGATCACGGTCTCTCCCGTCGGGAGGCCGAACGTCGCCAACCGCCGCGCCGCGGCCTCGCGCGTCTGGGTGGGGACGCACGGCCGGGCGAAGGCGGGGAACGGAACTTCGAGCAGGTCGTGGTACGTCCGCGTGAACGGGATCGTCTGCCCCCGGTACGAGGCCTCGAACTCACGCGCGTGCCGCAGCGGTCGCAGGTGGAACGGTTCCCCCGGGCGGAAGCCGCGCGTCTCGCGAAAAGGAGCGGTCACCTCGGCCGGGTCTCGCGGCGACACGCGGGCGTCCGGGAACAGCTCGAGGACGGTCCACAGCTTCCGCGGCACCACGACTCCCACCTCGCTCCCGCCGTGCCGGCACAGGAACGCGCCGGCGAGGGCGCAGGTGAAGTACGTGTCCCCTAGGTGGGGTGCGGGGCCGATCAACCACTCACGCTCTCGAGGGTCGGGCCTCACGGGCCGGAGTTCCCCGTGTCGGCGTCGTCGCGTCGGGCGCCGCCCGACGGCCGGCGGCCCGGGTCTCCTCCGTCGTCCGCGGTCGCGCGCGGGTACTCGGCGAGCCGGGCGACGATGCGCTCGGCCGCCCCGTCCGCCGCGAGCTCCTCCATCGTGAGCAAGGTGAGGGCGCACACGAGGCGCGCGAGGTCTCCACGGCCGCGCAGCACGTCGGGGCGGGTGGCCGCCACCCGGCCGAGGTTGCGGACGCCGTCGGAGGCAAGGCGGGCGAGCACGGCGAACGCCCCGTCGGAGAGCGGCGGGGTGCCGCGGTAGTTGCAGATCCGCCCCCCCGGCCGAACGGCCGGGAACCCCTCGAGCCCGAGGAACAGCAGCGCGAGGTCGCTCCTGAACTCGCCGAACGCCGAGACGACCCCGACGAAGTCGGCGATCAGCTCCTCGAGGAGGTTGTTCTGGAGGGCGCCGAACACCCTCAGCGTGAAGTAGTGCGTGCACTCGTGCTCGCGGCGGATCCTGAGCGAGTGCCTGAGCCACTCGGCCTCGTCGAACCCGGCCTCGGAACCGCGGACGTTGCTGTACGGGCCGCGGCTGAGGACGATGAAGCGGTCCTGGTAGAGCGGCTTGTTCGCCTGGAGCCGCTGGAACTCCGACAGCCACGACTCCGTGGCCGCGCCCTGGTGATCCGCCTCCCAGCGGCGGCGGTGGGAGTGGATCCGATCCCAGTTGTTGTACCCGGCAACGATGCAGGCGCCCATCGAGTCCGGGACCGTCTTCGGTTCGTTGCGGTGGCACAGCGCCTGCACGAGCGAGACGAAGTCGGCGCGGGCGGCGGCGACGATGAGCGGGACCGTGCCCGCGATCGCCTCGTGGAGGAGGAGCTCAAGCCGTTCGGGGTCGGCCAGCTTCAGTCCGGGGCCCGTGCCCTCTCCGGCGGGCACCCCTCGCCGCGTCGCGTCCCGGTAGTCGCTGCGCTCGCTCATCCCGGCTTCGATGGGGAAGCGCAGCTGGGGGAGCCGGTCCCGCAGCGCCGCCCACGCACCGCGCGTCGCCGCATCGGCAGCGTACGCGCGCCACGCCTCGAGATGCGGCTCGTCGGCGAGCGGAAAGGCGGGTAGCGCGCCGGGCCCGTTCCGCTCGCCCCCCGACCGGTTGTAGGCAAGCAGCTCCCCGAACTCTCCGCCACGGGCGCCAGCTCTCGCCAGCACGCTCCGTCGCAGTTCGAGGTCCGCCGCTAGCGGTGGGTTGCGCTCCGCCACGCCGTTCCCCGAGATCTCCTCCCCCGTCGCTGCACGGGAAACAACGTCCGTGACCGGGAGTGTGTTCCACCGCTCATCGAGATGTCCGTTCAGCCGGTAGGATACCCGAAGCCGCCGCCCCGCCGAGGGAGAGGGCCTCGACGGTCGCCGCCGTTGCCTGCTACATTGCACGTGCGCACCTTCGGCCGAAGTCACTTCTGCGGTTCCCCTCCGGTTCGGCCGTAGAGTCCGGACGGGGCCGTCGGAGTCGAGGCGGGCCACGGTGAACGGGAGGCGAGCATGATCGAGGAGTTGCAGCAGGTTGACACCTCGGCCATCGAGGAGCTGCGCAAGATCAAGCAGGACCAAGAGGTCCTCAAGGACTGGCTCGGCAAGATGGAGGCCAAGAAGAGCCAGGTCTCCGATGCGGTGTTCGCCCGCGTCAGCAAGGACTACCAGGCGAGGAACTCCGCCCTCGAGGACAAGGCGCGGCCGCTCAAGGACCGAGCCCGCAGCGAGTACGCCAAGCTGAAGGCGTCGATCGAGCGCTTCGAGAAGGCGCTCGAGGTCGCCAAGCTCGACAAGGAGGAGCTCGAGTTCCGGCACGAGATCGGCGAGTTCCAGGGCAAGGAGTTCGACGAACGTCTCAAGGAGGCGGAGCAGCGCGTCTCGGAGCGGCAGTCCGACCTGGCGGAGGCGGATCAGCTCAAGCAGAGCTTCATTCAGGCGTTCCCCTCCGAGCAGGACCTCGCGCTGCCGCCGCCGCCTGCGAAGCCCGCACCGCCGGCGGCCGCCGCGGCGAAGCCGTCTCTGGGGCCGGCCGCCACCGAGTCGTTCCCCGCGGAGCCGCCCGGGCCGAAGGCGACCCATGCCGCGGTTCCCGCGGCGCCGCAGGGCGAGGCGACGATCATGATCCGGAAGCCCCACCTGCTCGCCTTGCTGGAGAACGGGTCGACCGTCGAGCACCCGTTGGAGCTTCAAGTCACCACGATCGGCAGGGCGCCGGACAACCGGATCCGCGTTCAGAAGGAGGCCGTCTCGCGCAAGCACGCCGAGGTGGTGCTGGGTCCCAAGGGGTACTCGATCGTCGACCTGAAGTCCGAAAACGGCACGTACGTCAACGGCAAGCGCGTCGGCGAACGCCTGCTGGCGGAGGGGGACACGGTCCAGATCGGCAGCCAGAAGTTCATCTTCCACGAGGGGTGAGCGCGCCCCGCCGGAGGCATGACGGGTCATGGTCAGCGCCCGGATTGGGTGCAGCCTCCGCTTCTGGGGGTCCGACCTCCGCAACGGGTCGCCGATCGCCCGCCACCTCGCCGATGTGAAGGGGTCGTTCCGCGACCCCCGGCGCGCCCGCGAGAACGCGGCCGCGCGGCTGCGGGAGCTCCTGCGCCACGCCTGCTCGACCACGTCGCACTACCGCCGGTGGCAGGGCGAGGCCGACCTCTCCGGGTTCCCGGTCCTCCCGAAGCGCGTGATCCAGGAGAACCCGGCGGCGTTCCTCTCCTCCGCCCTCGAGCCGGACGCCCTCCTCACCGTCAGCACGAGCGGGTCGTACGGCGCGCCGATGCGTTTCCGGTGGACCCCCGAGACCTACGCCCGGCGTCGCGCCGAGCTGCTGTACTTCAGCTCGTGGGTCGGGTTCCGGGTGGGAGCGCCGTTCGCCCAGGTCACCGTGCACCCGAGCGGGAGCGCCCGCCTGCGCCGGCTGAACGGGTTCCTCGTGGACCCCAGCGTCATCGACGGCGCATGGCTCGAGGCGACCCGCCGCCTGCTGACGGAGGAGCGGATCGAGTTCGTCATCGGTTACCCGTCGTCGATCGGGCCGCTGGCCGAGTACTGCCGCACCCGTGGGGACGACCCGGCGGCGTTCCGTGTCCGCGCGGTGGTGTCGAGCTCCGAGGCACTCCGCCGCGAGACGCGCGAGGTCGTGCACACGGCGTTCGGGTGCACCGTGCTCGACCGGTACGGGGCGAACGAGCTCGGGATCCTCGCCCAGGAGTGCCCCGGCCACGCCGCTCTGCACGTCAACGTGGCCGGGCTCGTCGTCGAGCTTCTCGCGCGCGACGGCGACGCGCCGGTCGCGCCGGGCGAGGCCGGCCGCGTGGTCGTGACCGACCTCTTCTCGTACGCGATGCCGCTGATCCGCTACGACACCGGCGACCTCGCGGTCGCCGGTCCCGACCCGTGCCCGTGCGGTCTGGGAGGTCCGACGCTGGCGCGGGTCGAGGGTCGCCTGGTGGAACAGGTTCGCGACCCGGGTGGTGGCCTCGTGAACCCCCTCGCGATCGGGGGGTGCACGAGGGGTGTGGACGGCATCCTCCAGTACCAGTTCGTGCAGCGCGGGCCCGCCGCGTACCTGGTCCGGATCCAGGTCGGGCCGACGTTCCGCACGGAGGGCGTGCTGCACGACCGCTTCCGGGAACTGCTGGGGCCGGGCGCGACGATCGAGATCCGGCGCGTCGAGAGCATCCCCCCGCTCCCGAGCGGCAAACGGCCGACGATCCTCAACGAGCTGGTCGGCGCGTCTCCCGGTTCCCGCCGGTCGGGGTGACGGGGTGTGGTACCATTCGGCAAGCGGCAATCAACTGCAGGGGGAACGGGCCGTTGGCGGCAAGGACGGCGGCAACGAGCGCATCTTCACCGCCTCGCCGGCGCGAGGTGCGGCACGGCGGTGCTCTCGTCTCACGGACGGGCAGGTTCCCGCGTTCTTCTCCACCGGCTGCCCCGCCGAGATCGTTCCAAGGAAAGGGGGGAAGGGACTCATGCGTCGGATCCTCATCGCGGTGACGTTGCTCCTGCCCTCGTTGGTCATGGCCCAGACGGGTGTCCTCGAGCTCACGCCGACGATCGGGCTGCGGCAGGGCGGCGGGATCACCGTCAACGACCGTGCGTTCCAGAACCGCGACGTCAACGTCGACCTGGGCACCCATGGCTCGTACGGCGTGCGATTCGGCATCGGCCTCTCGAGACGTCTCCAGCTCGAGTTCTTGGCGGACCGCCAGAACGGGCAGATGAAGGACAACAAGGGCCTCTTCGGAGAGCAGCCGGGAGGGTTCGTCCCGATCCTCTCGACCTCGATCCTCGACTTCAGCGTCACGTACTACCACCTCGGGCTGCTGTGGCATTTCAGCCCCGCGCCCAACGGGTGGTACGCAGTGGTCTCGGCGGGCGACGCGCGGCTCGATCCCCGGAGCCCGCTTCAGTCCGTGGACCGGTTCTCGATGGCCCTCGGGGCCGGCGTGAAGGTCGAGCTCAACGAGAGCACCAGCCTGCGGTTCGAGGGACGGTTCTTCCGGACCGACACGGGCAACGTGCCGCCCGCCGTGCAACAGTTCGACCACAAGGACTGTTACCAGGGGGGGCCGTGCACGTACACCTACCGCTACCGCGACACGCTGCAGCAGACCCAGCTCTCGGTAGGCTACGCCATACGGTTCTGACAGAAGAGGTCCGGCTCGCACGACGCGGCGTGTGAGCGCAGCTTCGGCACGACATTGCGGTCGGCGTGCCGCGGCGGTTTCGCCGTGGGCCGCCGGGTCGGGAGCACCACGATGGAGATCGGTCAGGAGAAGCAGGGCGGGGTACTGATCCTCGAGCCGGTCGGGAGGCTCGACACCGGGTCGTCCCAGGAGTTCCAGCAGCAGGTGGTGAAGCTGGTCGACGCCGGGGAACGGCGCGTGGTCATAGACCTGAAAAAGACGGTCGAGATGAGCGCCGCGGGGCTCCGCGCCCTCTTCATGCTGAGCAAGAAACTCGAGAGCATGGGGGGAGGGCTGATCCTGTGCTCGATGAGTGAGCAGGTGCGAAAGGCGTTCGACGTGGCGGGCGTGATTCAGATGGTGTCGATCGCGGTCGAGCCCACCCGCGGTGACGCGGTCAAGCGGCTCTCCGCCGACGAGGCCGTGGCCAAGGTCGCGGACCTAGCCGCCAAGCTGCTGGCGAAGAAGGACGGCCCGCCCGACGGGCACTGAGTCGGCCCCGGAACCGTTCAGAGGCTGACGAGGGAGGGGGATCTGCGCGACTCGGGGTCACCTTGGGCTGCGTCGCGTCCCCGGGGGTGTGCCCACCGACTCAGCTCGTGTGGAACACCATCCTCACGCGGCCGAACTTGACCTCGTCCCCGTCGTTCAGCTCCACGTCGACACCGGTCGCGACCCGCTGCCCTCCTACGTACGTGCCGTTGGCCGTCCCGATCTCCTCGCGCAGAAAGAAGAGGTCCTCCCGCCGCTCGATGCGGGCGTGACGGCGGCTGGTGGACCGGTCGGTGTCCACCTCGCGCAGGTCGATCTCCGGCTGGAACCCCGTCGTGGCGTCGAACCGTCCCACGTAGGTCTTGTCGCCGGGCGCGAGCGGGAACTCGGTCCCCGACCCCTTGTGGACGAAGCGGGGGTTCTGGGGCGTGACCCGCGCCGGTGCCTTGGCCTTCGCTGCCGCAACGGGCTTGGCCGGCGGCTTGGCGGGCGCAGGGGGCTGCTTCTCCGCCGCCGGTTTGCCCTGCCAGATCCCGGAGCGCTCGCCGCTCCCCGGTGTCACGTCCGCCTCCAAGTGGAGGTCGGCCTCGCGCAGCCGGCTGGAGAGCTTGCGGAGCATCCGGACGGGGATCTCCGGGTGGTGGCGGACCATCTGATCGAATGTCGTGCTGTCGATGCGGAGCAGGGCGCACGCATCGACCGCCCGGGCCGACGCCGAGCGGGGAAGGTCCTCGAGGATCGCCATCTCGCCGAAGAAATCGCCTTCCTCGAGGAGAGCCACCCTGCGCTCCTTCCCGCGCGTCTTCCTGAGGATCTCGACCTTGCCCTCCTGGATGATGAACATCTCGGTCCCGGGCTCGGTCTCGCGGAAGATGTACTCCCCCGCCTTGAACCGGGCCAGGTGCTGCGGGGAATCGATCGGCTCATTCCCGTTGGCGGCTGTCGGAGGCACGTTTCCTCCCGTGGACCACCGCTGGGGAACACCCCCTGCGGGCTGTCTCTGTGGGGTCAGGCTAGCGGAGAGCGCGGGCGGGGTCAACTTGCCGCGCGAACGTGCGCGAGCGACCGAGGACCCCCTACCGGGAGTGTGGGAAATCAGCGGGGCGAGGTACCATAGCGTCACGCAGGCGGTTGACGAGACGAGGATGCGCGGAACGGGTGGAGGCATCATTTTGCGTCGAGAGCACGGGTCGCCTACACGGGCGTCGAGGTTGCCGTCGGGGTGGAGCCAGAGCCGCCGGGTGAGGCGGCGGAGCCCCGACGGCCAGCAGCGGAGCGGCTGCGGGGACGGCGGGAGCGCGCTGCTCCCCGAGATGCGGCTCAGCCGTATGACGGAGATCGCCCGCCGGGTGGAGGGGATCTCGATCGGGGAGTGGGGCGAGCGGAGGGCGGTCTCGATGGTCGGCCTTGCCCCCGAGTTCCTCGCCGTACAGGAGAAGGTGGTCAAGATCGCCGCATTCGACGAGCCCGTCCTGATCGTGGGCGAGAGCGGCGTCGGGAAGGAGTCGCTCGCGCAGGCGCTGTACCTGCTCGGCGGCAGGCGGGGTCGCCCGTTCGTCGCCGTGAACTGCCCGCAGTACCAGGAGGGCAACCTCACGGTGAGCGAGCTGTTCGGCCACAAGAAGGGGAGCTTCACGGGAGCGATCGCGGACCGCAAGGGTTGCTTCGAGGTCGCGAACGGCGGGGTCATCTTCCTTGACGAGATCGCCGACCTGCACATCAGCGCGCAGGTGATGCTCCTGCGGGCGCTGGCGTTCGGGGAGTTCCAGCCGCTCGGCGCCGCAGAGACCCGGACCGTCAACGTCCGGGTCGTGGCGGCGACCAACAGGGCGATCGACAAGTTGGTCGTGGCGGAGCACTTCCGCAACGACCTCTTCTTCCGCCTGCGGTACTTCCACATCAAGGTCCCGGCGTTGCGCGAGCGCGGCGACGACTGGCGCCTGCTGATGGACTACTTCCTCGCCCGGCTGCGGGCCCAGTACGGGGTCGACAAGCGCTTCTCGCCCGAGTCCCTCAAGATCCTCCGCGACTACAACTGGCCGGGGAACGTTCGGGAGCTCTCGAGCATCGTCACGATGGGGTACGCGCTGTGCGACGGCCAGCTCATCGAACCGGGCGACTTCGTCTCGCAGCTGGAGACGAGCAGCGAACGGCGGGACGGCAACGAGGTCGACCTGTACCGCCGGCTGGTCTCGAACGGCGAGGACTTCTGGACGTCCGTCTACACGCCGTTCATGGAGCGCGAGCTCAACCGCTCCCAGGTCAAGGCCCTGATCCGTCTCGGCCTCGCGAGGACCGACGGCTCGTACCGCAAGCTCCTCGACGATTTCGGAATCCCGCCGTCCGACTACCAGAGGTTCATGGACTTCCTGCGCCACCAGCGCCTGAAGCCATGACACGATCCGGGGTCTCGGAGCCCCGTCCGCAGCGAGCTCTCGAGGCCGTCGCGTTCGACCTGTACGGCACGCTCCTGGCGCTCGATGATCCCCTCCTGCACCGCCAGGTCCCTCGCCTCCTGGGCATCTCCGGCAGGCGCTGGGTGGAGCTGGTCCGCAGCCATCTCCTGACCACCGCGTTCCCGGACACGAGGCGCCTCGCCGAGTTCGTGTGCCGGGCGCTGGGCGGCGACCGCTGGGAGGCGCTCGTGGATCCCTGCGCGAGGGCGGTCAAGGACGAGTTGGCCTCGGTCCGCCTCCTCGACGGCGTGGTGCCGCTGCTGCACTTCCTGAAGCGGCGCGGCCTCAAGCTCGGGCTGATCTCCAACGTCTCGAGCGCGCACAAGACCCCCGTCGGCGCGCTGGGCCTCGACGCCCTCTTCGACGCCGCGGTGTTCTCGTGCGACGAGGGGCGAATGAAACCGGACCCCGAGCTCTACCGCGAGCTGTGCCGCCGGCTGGGAGCCGACACCGGTTCCGTGCTCGTTGTGGGCGATTCCCTCCCCAACGACGTCGCTGCGCCGGCCGCTCTCGGCATGAAGACGGCGTGGGTCGCGCCCGCCGGTCGTGGAGGAGCTGCCGAGATGATCGCGGATGTCGCCTGGTTCACGCTGGCCGGGGCGGAGCCGCAGCGCTCCATGCTCCGCCGCGGTCAGGCGTTGCCCCTGGAGGGCGGCGCCTGGACCGTGACCGCGCTCCGGCCGGTGTCCGAGGGAGCGCAGGGCCGCTACAACCTCGTCTACGAGGTCGAGTGCGAAGCCGCGGCGCGGGGCTCGGGCGCGGCCCAAACCAGGGTGGTGTATGCCAAGCGGTACCTGGCGCCCGAGTCCGCGTACGTCGAGGATCTGGCGTACCGCGTGCAGGGCCTCGCCGGACTGCCGACGTGCGAGACGCACGTCGTGGGAGAGGACGAGCCGTTCCTCCTCGTGTCACGGGCGCCCGGCACCAAATACGCGGGAGAGCTCGACCCCGCCGTCGCGTACGAACTCGGGCGCCAGTTCGCGTTCGGCTACATCTTCTCGAACGCAGACCTCCGGCCCCGCAACGCCTTCGTCTCCCGGGGCTCCGACGGGGGCGCCGCGATCACGATGGTCGATCTCGAGCACTGCTTCTTCAACCTCGCAATCGACGTCGCGAGCCTCCCGGACCCCACGACGCCGGAGGCGATCGACGGCCTCGGGGCGGAGACGCTCCGCCGGCTCACCAAGAAGCGAGTGTTGACCGAGAAGACTCTCCCGCGTGCGCGCGGCGAGTTCTTCGACGTGCGGACCGCGGCATCCGAGGCGATCCGGGCGTACGGTGAAGGGTTCCTGGCCGCGTACGGTGAGCTCGGTCGCAGGGCCGAGGCGATCTGCGCCGCGATCAGGGGCCGCCTCGCACAGCGCCCCTATCTCGTCATCGGCACACGGGGTTACCGGAGGGTAATGGCGGAGTTCGACGTCGCCGACATCGCGGGGCGCCTGAGCGCTGATCCCCGACCGATCCTGGATCAGCTCCTCGCTCACCGCAGCTGAATGGAGCCCCACCTCCAGGTGTGGAGTTCCAGCTCCATGTCAACACGCCCGCCGAAAAGAGCGAGCGTTGCGGGAACGTGGTTCTCGCGACTCAGTTCGCTGGCACGGGCCTTGCTCTCTGCGGTGGGTGCGTGCGAAGACAATTTCGCAGTAGCGGAGACGTGAGCCCGAGGAGTCTGGAAAGGAGGACGAAGTGGCGGAGTTGACCCGGGGGCAGATGAACGATCTCATCGCGGGGTTCGCCGTGAAGGACGCGGAGTACCGTGCCGCGCTCATGCGGAACCCCAAGAAGGTCTTGGCGCTGCAGCTCAACCAGGAGCTCCCTGACGCCCTGAAGGTGGTGGTGATCCAGGACAAGGCGGACACCTTGCACCTGGTGATGCCATACGTAGCGAAGGAGGGCGAGGAGCTGTCGGACGCCGACCTGGAGACGGTGGCGGGCGGCAAGGGCAAGGGCGGAGGCGGTCCTTCGAACGTGACCTGCAACGACGCCGCCGGCGGCTTCATGACGTACATCCAGATCCAGGCGAGCCTGGTCGGCTGAGCCGGGACGTGCGACGGGGTCACTCCCGGGGACCGGAGCGCGCCGGAGGGCGCGCGAGAGAGGAGGATAGAAGTGGCTGAGATGACCCGTGGACAGATGAACGATCTCATCGCGGGGTTCGCCGTGAAGGACGCGGAGTACCGTGCCGCGCTGATGCGGAACCCCAAGAAGGTCCTGGCGCTGCAGCTCAACCAGGAGCTCCCTGACGCCCTGAAGGTGGTGCTGATCCAGGACAAGGCGGACACCTTGCACCTGGTGATGCCGTACGTGCCGAAGGAGGGCGAGGAGCTGTCTGACGCGGACCTGGAGACGGTGGCGGGTGGCAAGGGCAAGGGTGGAGGCGGTCCCTCGACTGTGACCTGCAACGATGCCAAGGGCGGTTTCATGACCTACATCCAGATCGAGGCCAGCCTCGTCGGCTGAGCCGGGATCTGGAGCGACCGTCAGCTCAAACGCACGCAGCGGTCGCCTCCGCGGAGGTGCGGGGGCGACCGCTTCTGTTCCTGCCGCGACGTGCCGGTGGTGAGGCGGCGCCGGGCCGGCGTGAGTCGGACCGGCTGGAGCTTCCCGGCGCGAGGCGTCGTGACGGTACCCTCGGGGATGCCCGATGAGGACGAGCACGGGTTGGCACGTATCACCGGATGAGTTGGGGGTGATCGCCCGCCGGGCCGCAACGCTCGACGAGGTGCTCGCCGCCGCGGCCGTGCTGGACCGGCTCCGTCCGCCGGTCACGGGCGACGACCCGTCGGGCGCGGCGGCGTACGAGCGCTGGTGCAAGGCGTTCTCGGACGGGGACCACGAGTCGTTCCGGCGCCGGCTGAGCTGGGACGGGCTGAGCGAGGCGGGCGTCCGCACTGCGCTCGCGGCGGCGGGCCATGCCGAGGCTCCCGCCGCCTCACGGTACGGCGCTCCGTGGGCCGAACAGCTGCGCAGAATCCTCGATCGGCTGCCGTCGTTGGCCGGCGGGCTCACACGCGGCGGGCGGCCGCCGGAGGTCGAGGGGTTCCAGCGCGGCTCGCCGCCCGCGTTCGCCGAGGTGTGGATCCCGTTCGTGCGCTTCGCCCGGAGCGGCGTCGTCGAGCGCGCAGGGGACGCCACCCGCCGGCTCGCGGACGGAGCGCTCGAGCCTCTCGAACGGCACCTCCTAAGGCAGGTCTCGGAGGTGGCCGCGGACGCGGCGTACGCCCGGTTCGATGAGTACCGCGGCGGACTCGCGAGCCGCGGCGCAGGGTCCGACCGCGGCGAGAGCGGTAACGGCCGCGCGATCTACGCGTCGTTCGTCGACGCGCTGCTGAGCGGAGGGATCGTCGGGTTCTTCAAGGAGTACGGCGTGCTCGCCCGCCAGATCGTCCGGCTCATCGACACTTGGATCGCCGGCACCACCGAGTTTCTCGACCGGCTCGACCGCGACGCCGACGACGTCCGCCGCACGTTCCACCCCGGCGGCACGCTGGGCGAGGTGGTTCGGGTCGAGGCGGGCCTCTCGGACCGGCACCGCGGGGGGCGCCGCGTCCTCGCGTTGACCTACCGGGACGGCCTGCGTCTGATCTACAAGCCTCGGGACGTCGGCCTCGAGTCGGCGTTCGGCTCCTTCCTCGAGTGGGCCGGCGCCGCGGGACTGGAGTCGGTCCCGGGGGCGGTCCGCGTACTCGCCCGAAGTGACTACGGCTGGGAGGAGTTCGTCGAGCAGGCTCCCGCGGCGGACGCGTCGGAGGTCCGGGAGTACTACCGGCGCGCCGGGTGCCTGCTGTTTCTGGCGCACCTCCTGGGAGGTCGCGACCTCCACATGGAGAACGTCGTCGCGGGCAGGGGCGGGCCGTACCTCGTCGACGCCGAGACGCTGCTCCAGCCCCGGTTGGTGGCGACCGGTGCCCGCGGGCCGGCCAGGGGGGCGGACGAGCGCGTGCAGGAGACCCTCGGCGACTCGTTCGTGGGGACCGGCCTGCTCTCCCGCGGCGAGAGCGATCGTGCCGGCGTGGTCCGGGAGATCGGCGGGTTGTGCGGCCGCGGGGGGTGGAGCCTGGGCGACCGCTCGTGCTGGCTCGCTCCCAACACCGACGCGATGCGCCGCGGGATCGAAACCGCCTCCGCTCCGGACGGCAGGAACGCACTCCGTCTCGGCGGCGAGGTCCAGCCGCCCGAGCGGTTCGGCGCCGAGCTCGCGGCGGGGTTCGCCGCGGCGTACCGCTTCGCGCTCGAGCACCGCGACGTCCTGCTCGATCCGGACGGTCCGCTGCGCCCGTTCCGTGCCCATCCGACGCGCTTGGTGCTGCGCCCGACCAACCTGTACGCAACGGTTCAGGTGCGGTTGGCCACGGCGCGCTACCAGCGTGAGGGCCTGACCCGCAGCTTCCTCATCGACTCGCTCAACCGGGTGTTTCGCTTCGAGGCGGAGCGGCCGCTCCTGTGGCCGCTGACGGCGGACGAGCGGGGGGCCCTCGAGGGGCTCGACGTTCCGCTCTTCTCCGTCCCGGTGGACGGGACCGAGATCGCCGCCGTGAGCGGCGAGGTGATCCGCGGCTTCCTGGCGGCGTCCGGGGCCGAGACCGTTCGGGAGCGGCTACGGCGCCTGGACACCGATGACCTCACGTGGCAGCTCGACGTCATGGCGGCCACCCTGGTCGGGACGCCGGCGGCGCTCGAGGGGCACGACCGCGTCGCCGCACCCGGCGCGCCCGTCTCGGGCTTCTCGCCGTCCCGGGTCGAGCCGTTGCCGCCGGAGGAGCTCGTCGCCGCCGCGCGAACCCTGGCCGAGGAGATCCGCGGACGCGCCGTGACCGGGGACGACGGGAGCGCGATGTGGGTGATGCCGGCTCATCTCCGCCTTGATGGGCGCGAGGACCGCGGTCTCGCGTACGACCTCTACCACGGCGCGGCCGGGGTGATCCTGTTTCTTGCGGCGTTCGGGCGGGTGACCGGTGAGCGGACGTGGGGCGATCTGGCGCGAGCGGGCGCGCGGACGATCGCCGCGGCGATGGAGCGGAGCGGCGGGGGAAACCGGCTCGTGCACGAGCGGATCGGCGCGTGCAGCGGTCTCGGGGGGGTTGCGTACTCCCTGGCGTGCGCCGCGCGCCTCCTCGACGACCCCTCGTTCGCCGGGCTCGCCTCGCGGGTCGGGGCCGCGATCACCGTCGACAGGATTCGCAACGACAGCCGCATCGACGTCGAGGGGGGCGCTGCGGGAGCGGCGCTGGGCCTCCTCGCTCTCTACGACGTGACGGGCGACCCGTCTGCACTCGAGCGAGCCGTCGCATGCGCGGAGCACCTCGCCGCGACCCAGGCGGCCGCGCCCGCGGGAGGTGCGGCGTGGGCGGATCGCGACGGCCTGATGCAGGCGGGGTTCGCGCACGGGGCGGCGGGGGTCGCCTACGCGTTGACCCGTGTCCAGCGGGTGGCGGGCGATCGGCGGTTCCTCGAGCCGGTACGCCGGGCGCGCGCGTTCCTGCGCACCGCCTACGCGCCCGGCGACGCCAACTGGCCGGCGCTGGTGAGGCAACCGGACGGCAGCGTCGCGCGGGTCGTGATGAACGCGTGGTGCCACGGTGCGCCGGGGATCGCTCTCGCGGTGTCGGCCGAGCGGGCGGCGGCAGGCGACGGCGAGGTCTGCCCCGATCTCGAGACGGCGCTGGCGGCAACGGCCGCGGTCGGCCTCCTCGGGTCGGATCACATGTGCTGTGGTAACATCGGTGTAACTGAAATCATGTCGAGCGTGGGGCACGACTTGGGCCGTGCGGAGTTGATCCGTGCAGCGGGCCTCCGGGCGCGAGCGGTGGTTGCGCGCGCCCGGGAGAGCGGCGGTTTCCGCCTGCAGCCGTCCGCGCCCGGCCGACACGCCCAGCCGGGGTTCTTCCGGGGCACGGCGGGGGTCGGGTACGGGCTGTTGCGCCTCGCCCGCCCGCAGGAGCTCCCGCCGGTGCTCTCGTTCCACGTCCCTGCGGGCGGAACGCTCTGATGGTCGACTTCGAGCTGCTGGGCGCCCCTGTGCCGCGGGAGTTCTCCGCGATGACGTTCCCGGCGTACCGGCACCTGCTATCGCTGCAGGTGGCGAGGCGTCACGAAGAGGAGGCGAACCGCCCGCCGATCCAGCCGCTGGCCGTTGCGGCTTCGGTGCGAGGGCAGGCGGTGGGCCTCGCCCTCGCCGAGCTGCCGCTCGTGGTGGGCGGATCGCCGGAGCTGCTCTCGCTCTACGTCGCTCCACACCTCAGGAACGTGGGCGTCGGTAGTGCGCTTCTGGGAGCGCTGGAGCAGGAGGTCGCGGGCCGCGGGTTCGTGCGCCTCCAAACCGTCTACATGACCGGCAAGCCTGCGATCCCGGCGTTCGAGCGCGTGCTGGCCAAGCGGGGATGGGACGCGCCCGCCGTCCGCACTATCTCGGTGCGCTTCACCGTCGAGCAGATCGACACCTTCCCCTGGATCAACCGATACCGGCTTCCCGCGGGGTTCACGATCTTCCCGTGGGCGGAGCTGACGGAGGACGATCGCCGGGAGCTGCGCGCCTCGCAGGAGGGCCGCCGCTGGATCGCGAGCGACCTGCAGCCGTGGGACCACGACTCGTACGGGTTCGAGCCGATCACGAGCCTCGGACTGCGAGGCCCCGCCGGCGTCGTGGGGTGGGTGATCAACCACGCGATCTCGGAGACGACGCTGAGGTTCACCTGCAGCTACATCCGGAAGGACCTCGGGCGGCGCGGGCGCATCGTGCCCGTCTACTCGGCGTCGCTGCTCCGGGCGAAGGGAACTCGGTTCAAGGACTGCACGTTCGTGGCTCCCGTCCAGCACCCGACGATGGTCCACTTCGTGCGCAAATGGATGGAGCCGTGGGTGAGTTTCGTCGGCGAAACGCGCGGGTCGGAGAAGAGGCTCGCGGTGCCGGAGAGGACCTCCGACGCGGCCTCGGCCGCGCCGCGCCCCGGCACCTCGGGGGGCGGAGCCGAACCCGCAGGCGCGACCGCCGACACCGTTGCGGAGAGGGGAAGCAGTCAACCGGCAGCATTCGACCCACAGAGGTGACTCTATGAACCAGCGTGCCAACCGTCTGACGTGTCTGATCGCCCTGGTCGTCGCAGCGGGGGGAGCCGTGACGCGGGGCGCAGTCGCTCCGTCCAAGGCCGCTCCCGAGGCGGCACCGCAGCCGCCGGTCTACGCGAAGGGAGAGATCTCGCTGATGGATGCGGTGCGGCTCACCCTCGAGCACGACCCGAACATCAAGCTGCAGCAGGCCGCCACGCAACTCCAGGCCGGCGTGGCTCAGCAGGCGACGGGTCAGTTCGACACCGCCCTGACGGGGCAGTTCAGCCTGAGCCTCTCGCAGACCGAGCTGACCTCGCAGCAGAAGAACTCCGAGCAGAAGACCCGCACGGACCTGCAGACCCGTGCCAACGCCGCGGGCAGCGATGCCGCCCTCCAGGACCAGGTCATCGGCCAGATCACACAGGCCGAGACCGTGTTCGGGGGCGGGGGCGACCCGAACAGCGTCCACTTCGACGACCCGTTCACACAGGCGTACTTCAACCTCCTCTACAAGATGTACAGCACCGCCGCACCCGCCGTCCAACAGGGACTCGGACAGTCGATCGTCCAGTGGCTGGAGGCCAACAAGCAGGCTGCCCAGTCCACCAAGGCGCAGGACCTGAGCCAGCAGCAGGACCTGCTCGGACAGCTGGCCGACCTCGGCGCGATGCCCAAGGTGAACCAGGACTACAACGGCTCGCTGAACCTGCAGCTCTCGAAGCAGTACCGCAACGGCATCACGCTGGCGCCGTTCCTGGACCTGGCCGGTACCGGCACGGGGTACAGGGGGAAGCCCAACAGCTCGGACTTCGGCGGCAAGGGAATCACCGACAGCTACACGTCGCAACTCGGGTTCTCGGTGACGATACCCCTGGGGCGCAACGCCGGCACCGAGGCCACCGGGGCATCCGAGCGAGCGGCGCAGATCGACTACGAGGCAAGCGTGTCGGCACTCACGCACGCGGCTTCGAATAGCGTGTTCAACACGATCGTGGCGTACTGGAACCTCGTCGCCGCGCAGGAGCGTCTCAAGGTGCTGGAGGAGAACCTCACCCTCCAGGGCAAGCTCCTCGAGACGACGCAGGCGCTGATCCAGGCCGACGAACTGGCTCGCGCCGAGCTCGCCCGCTCGCAGGCGTCCGAGGCGAACGCACGCGCGCAGGTTGAGGACGCCAAGCGCTCGGTCCACGAGGCGCGGGTCACGCTGGCGCGGACGATCGGCCTCCAGATCAACGACGACACGAACGCTCCACTCGCGGACGGCACGTTCCCGGAACCCCCGGCGGATGCCGCGCTCCAGGGTCTCCAGCTCGACGCCCTCGAGCAGCTCGCGCTCGAGCATCGCTACGACCTCAAGGCGGCGATGCAGTCGCAGTCGTCCGGACGCGTCCTCTGGCGCGCCGCGGTGCTCAACCTGCGCCGGCAGATCGACCTGCAGATGCAGTTCTCCTACCAGGGCCTCGGCGAGTCCAACGGCATCGTCGACGGGCTGCGCGACTCCCTCGGATCGTGGGCCGGACCGAGCGGCCAGATCGGACTCAACGTGACGTGGCCGTTCGCCAACAACGTCCAGAAGGGGTTGCTGGAGCAGGAGTCGGCGCTATACGCGCAGAGCCAGATCAGCGCGCGTGATCTCGAGCGTCTCGTCCGCGCGAACGTCGTGCTGGTCGCCGGCTCGCTCAAGGAGGCGGTGGAGCAGTTCCGCCGGTACAGCGACTCCGTCGGCTTCTACCGCCAGACCGTGGACGCGGAGATGGAGAAGCTGAGGCTCGGCAACGCAACGCTCATCGACACCCTCCTGACGCAGCAGCAGCTCACGAGCGCGAACCTGGCGCTCGTGAGCGCCAGGCAGCTGTACTCGCAGTTCCTCGCCCAGCTCCGCTTCGAGACGGGCAGCCTGATCAAAGAGCAACAGGCCGGGAAGTTCATCAGCGAGCCGGATCTCGTCAGCCTGCCCGCGCCTTCCAGGCCGGCGGCGCACTGAACGGCGATGCGGCACATGACGCGTGCCTGCGGAAAGCCGAGGGCGAACATGAGAACACGCACTCCACACTCGCGTCGCTGGGTACTCGGTGCGCTCCTCATCGCGCTGGCGTTGCAGCCGCTCCAGGCGAAGGTCGCCGCGTGCGCTGCACCGCCTCAGCCCACGACCGAATACTCGCCCGGCGTCAGCCCGGGAGCGGCGATCACTCTCCTCGACGCCATCGGGATCGCGCTCCAGCACGATCCGACCATTCGCAGGGCCCAGCAGGTCACGTTCCAGCAGAAGGGCAGCCTGCGGCAGAGCCAGGGGGTGTTCGACCTCTCCGGCGTCGCGCAACCCTCCGTCAACCGGTCCACCACGTACCTCTACTCGGGTCAGAGGAAGGGCCAGGAGCAGCTCCGTGATCTGCGGCGCCAGATCGCCAATGAGTCGGATCGGGTCGCCGACGGGCTGCAGCAGCAGCTCAGCCAGGGCAACAACCTCCCGCCTGACTGTTCGTCGATGTCGTCGGTGCTCAACGACGTCGTCGTGACGACACAGATCGGCCAGCAGAGCATCTGCATCGAGGCCCGGCAGCGGCTCGAGCTGCAGGTGTGGCAGAACCTCGCCAAGAACTTCGGCCTGACGACGTTGGGGCAGGCGCTCGACGACGCGATGCGGGCCCGGACCGAGTTCATCATGGACCTCCTCCATGGCCTGGCGTTCGCGATGCGCGAGCAGCTGCGCCACATGGGCACGGTGCCGAGGAGCGACACCGTGACGACGTTCTCGCTGGACCTCGGGTTGAGCAAGCCGTTCCGGAACGGGATCGTGTTCTCCCCGGCGATCCTGTTGACGGCCGTCAACGACAACTTCGACGACAAGCCCGAGAGCCAGAACTACGGGGGAAAGGGTCTCCCGGACAAGGTCACGTCCACGATTGGGTTCGAGCTCGACGTCCCGCTCGGACAGGGGAGCGGGAAGATCTCCGTGGACGCTCCCGAGCGGTCGGCCCGGATGCAACTGCAGGCGAGCCTGGAGGGGGAGGCCTTCGCGGTGTCGTCGAGCGTGCAGAACACGGAGCTGGCCTACTGGCAGCTGGTGGGTGCGCAGGAAACGCTGGCTCTGCTGCAGCGCTCGCTCGACACCGAGCAGAAGCTCCTCGAGCTGGGCGACGCCCTGGTCAAGGGGGACCAGATCGCACCGGCCGACCTCGCGTACCTGAAGGCGCGGATCGCGAGCACGCAGGGGTCGGTGGCCCAGGCCCGCCAGGCTGCGCTGCAGGCGCGCATCAACCTCGCGGGCGCGATGGGGCTGGCGGTCCAGAGGGTGGACGACGCGCCGCAGGCGAGCGACTCGTTCCCGCCGCTCCCGCAGCGAGAGACGCTCGAGGCGATCAAGCTCAGCGAGCTCGCCGACACGGCGCTGGCGAACCGCAGCGACCTGGCGTCGACCCGGAAACTTCTCGATTCGGCGAACATCCTCGCCGCTGCGGCGCGCGCAGACCTGAGGCGGCAGATCGATCTGACGTTCGGGGCCGGCTACCAGGGTCTCCACGAGGGGGGGATCGTCACGCACTGGGGAGACTACTGGTCCTCGGACTGGAACGCACTCTCCGACTTCCGCGCCGGTCCGAGCGCGGCGATCATGATCAACTTCAGCTGGCCGTTCAAGAACAACGTCGCCCTCGGGCGCTACGCCCAGGCGAGGTCTCTGGCCCTCAGCACCGAGGTCCAGGCCAACGACCTCAAGCGCGTGATCGGCTCGGACACGACGCGTCTGGTCGGGTCGCTGTTCAGAGCGGCCCGCGTCATCGAGCAGTCCCAGGCGGCGGCGGATCTCTACCAGCAGTCGTTGGACGCGGAGACGGAGAAGTTCAAGCTGGGCGAGTCCACCGCCGTCGACATCCTGCTCACGGAGGACAACCAGCTCTCGCAGCTGCTGACCCTGGTCTCGGCCAGGCAGACGTTCGCGGGGCTGATGACGCAGCTGCGGTTCGCCACGGGATCCCTCGTGAGCTACAAGATCGAGAACGACGCCGTTCGGCTCGAGGACCTCACGCCCGTCGGCCTGGACTTCCCCCGACGGTCCGCGAGGTAGAGGGTGGTCGGAAATCACGCCGGCGCGTCCGCGTTCTCGTTGGTGAACCCCCGAGGGGAGGTGTCGTCAAGTGGACCCTCAACACATGTTCCGAAAGGCGGCACTCGAGAAGCTCTCGTCTCCGGAGCGGCTCGACGTCATGATGCAGGTGACCTCGCCGATGGGGTGGCTCGCGCTCTGGACGATCGGCGCCCTTCTCGCGGCGATCATCATCTGGAGCGTGGTGGGCAGCATCTCGATCAAGGTGGCGGGGAAGGGGATCCTGATCCGAGGCGGCTCCGTACTCGACATCGCGACGACCGGGACCGGCCGGATCACCGAGATCGAGGTCAAACCCGGTGACGACGTCAAGGACGGGCAGCTCGTCGCGCGCGTGAACCAGTCCGATCTTCTGCTGCGGATCCAGAACGTCAAGGAGGAGATCTCGGCACTCTCCGGGCAGGGGGCGGAGCAGCAGGCCGCCCAGTCGCGGATCAACGCGCGCTACCAACAGCAGGCCGAGGAGCTCAAACAGAAGATCGCGGTGCAGCAGGAGATGGTCGCCAAGGGCCTGCTCACGAAGAGCGCCCTGATGGCCACGCAGCAGCAACTCACGGCCACCGAACAGTCCATCGCCCAGGGCGAGATGTCGTCGTCGGGCCGCATGAACCGGGTCGACGACCTCCGCCGCCAGCTGCGCGAGTTGGACAACCAGCTCACGTCGGCCTCCGAGGTGCGCAGCCCGTACACGGGGCGCGTCCTCGAGGTGGTCGCGGCCCCCGGCGACCTGGTTTCCGCCGGCCAGAGGCTCGTCACGCTCGAGGCGACGAACGAGCCGATCAAGGCGGTGATCTACATTCCGGCCGGGGAGGGGAAGAAGGTCAGGCCCGACATGCCGGCGTACATCTCGCCCTCCACGGTGAAGGCGGAGGAGTACGGGTTCATGATCGGGGAGGTCAAGGCGGTCTCCGACTACCCGATGACACCCGAGGGTCTCGAGCACGTACTGCGGAACCCGGCGCTCGTCTCGGAGCTCACCGGCGGCACCGCCCCCATCGAGGTGAACGCGTCGCTCACTCCCGACCCCACGACGCCGAGCGGGTTCAGGTGGTCGTCGTCGAAGGGACCGCCGGTGAAGATCTTCAGCGGCACGATCTGCTCCGCCACGATCACCGTCGAGACCAAGCGCCCGATCTCGTACGTACTTCCGATCCTGCGGAAGACGGTCGGGATCACCTGAGGGCCGAGCGATGGCAGCGCAACCGCAGGAAGCCAAGCCCACTCCACCGCTCAAGCCGCCGCCGAACCGGCGGGTGAAGACGCCGACCGTGCTCCAGATGGAGGCCGTGGAGTGCGGAGCGGCCGCGCTCTCGATCGTGCTCGGGTACTACGACCGTCTCGTGCCTCTGGAGGAGCTGCGGCTCGAGTGCGGCGTGTCGCGCGACGGGAGCAAGGCGAACAACGTCGTCAAGGCGGCCCGCAAGTACGGGCTCGAGGCCAAGGGCGTCAAGTACGACAACCTCGAGAAGCTGTACGACCTGAGGTTTCCGGTCATCCTCTTCTGGAACTTCAACCACTTCCTGGTCCTCGAGGGGTTCAAGGGAGGCAAGGCGTACCTCTCCGACCCGGCTTCCGGGCCGCGCGTCGTCACGATGGAGGAGCTCGATGCCTCGTTCTCCGGCGTCGTGCTCACGTTCGAGCCTTCCGCGACGTTCAAGCCGGGCGGCCAGAAGCGCAGCATGCGAGCCGCCCTCCAGCGCCGGCTCGAAGGCTCGGAGAAGCCGCTCATGTTCGTGGTGGTGTGCGGGCTCTTCCTGGTCGTGCCGGGGCTCGTCGTGCCCACGTTCTCGCGGATGTTCATCGACGAGTACCTCGTCGCGGGGAGGGTCAGCCTCGTCCAGCCGCTGCTCATGGGGATGGCGCTGACCGCGATCCTGCGGATGGCGCTCACGTTCCTCCAGCAGCACTACCTCCTGCGCATGGAGAGCAAGCTCGCCCTCGTCCACTCGAGCAGCTTCTTCAACCACATCCTCCGGTTGCCGGTGTCGTACTTCGCCCAGCGCGCGGCGGGCGAGATCGGCTCGCGCGTCCAGATCAACGACAAGGTCGCGGAGATCATCTCCGGACGGCTCGCGACGACCGTCATCGACTGCGTCCTGCTGGTGTTCTACGCGATCCTGATGTTCTTCTACGACGTCTCGCTCACGCTCGTCTGCATCGTCATCGCCGCCGCCAACGTCGGGGCGGTCAAGTTCGTGGCCCGCAAGCGGATCGACGCGAGCCGCCGCCTCCTCCAGGATCAGGGCAAGCTCACCGGCACCGCGACGTACGGCCTGCGTATGATCGAGACGCTGAAGTCCTCGGGCTCCGAGCCGGAGTTCTTCGCGCGCTGGGCCGGGTACCAGGCGAAGTCGCTCCGGTCGGAGCAGGAGCTCGGCCTCCTCGGCGAGCTCACCTCCGCGGTGCCGCCTCTCGTCTCGAGCCTCACCACCGCGGTGATCCTGCTGCTCGGCAGCCTCAAGGTGATGAACGGCGCGTTCACGGTCGGCATGCTCGTCGCGTACCAGAGCCTGATGGCAAGCTTCACCCGGCCGCTCAACACCTTCGTGAGCTTCGGCTCGGCGCTGCAGGAGCTCGAGGCCGACATGAACCGGCTCGACGACGTGCTGCAGTACAAGGTGGACGCGCAGTACACGCGGGAGGAGAAGGAGCAGCAGGCGAAGGCGAAGGCGGGGGCGGAGAAGGTGAAGCTGTTCGGGTACGTCGAGCTCCGCGACGTGACGTTCGGCTACAGCCCGCTCGACAAGCCGCTGATCGAGAAGTTCAACCTGAAGGTGTCGCCGGGACAGCGCGTGGCGCTCGTCGGGAGGAGCGGGAGCGGAAAGTCGACGGTCTCGCGCCTCCTCTCGGGGCTGTACCAGCCGTGGGCGGGGCAGGTCCTGTTCGACGGCGTGCCGCGCGAGGAGCTGCCGCCGAGCCTGATCCGGAACTCGGTCGCGATGGTGGATCAGGAGATCTTCCTCTTCCGCGGCAGCGTCCACGACAACGTCACGATGTGGGACAACACGATCCCGGCGCTCGCGGTGACCAACGCGTCGCGCGACGCCTGCATCGACCCGGACATCCAGGGCCGGCTCGGGAAGTACCAGTCGCTGGTGGAGGAGCACGGCGGCAACTTCTCCGGCGGCCAGCGCCAGCGGCTCGAGATCGCCCGCGCCCTGGTCGGCAACCCCACGATCGTGATCCTCGACGAGGCGACGAGTGCGCTCGACCCGCCCACCGAGCTGGCGGTGGACGACGCGCTCCGGCGGCGCGGGTGCACCTGCATCATCATCGCCCACCGGCTGTCGACGATCCGCGATGCCGACGAGATCATCGTCATGGACCGGGGGAAGATCGTCCAGCGCGGGACCCACGAAGAGATGAAGGACAAGCCCGGCCCGTACCGGGAGCTCATCAAGCAGTAGGCGGGATCGAGACCACGTGAGCGAGACCCCGAACCCCGACGCCCCGAACCCGAGCGAAGCGGTGGAGTTCACGGTCACCATCCTCTCGACCGGCGCCGGTGACGGCCCGGTGGTCGAGGTGCGCCTGAAGGGCGACGTCACCGTCCTGGGCCGCACCGAGGAGTGCGACGTCGTGGTCAAGGCCCCGACGGTCTCGCGCCGTCACGCGGAGATCCGGCGAACGGCCGAGGGGCCTCTGCTGGTCGACTGCGGGAGCGCGAACGGCGTCTGGATCGGGAGCGAGAGGGTCTCCCAGCGCCTTCTGGCCGATGGTCAGGAGTTCCGGCTCGGCGGCGCTCTCCTGCGCTTCTCGCGGGCGCGAGCGGCGGGAGGCGCGGCGCGCGCGGCCGAGGTTCCGGTCGCACCGCCCGCGCCGCCCGCACGAGCACTGGCGCCCGAACCTGCGGCACCCGCCGCCGCGCCTGTCCCCCCGCCCGTGGCGCCCGAGCCCGCGAAGCCCAAGCCCGCGCCGCCCGTCACTCCGGCGGGTGTCGAGCGGCCGCCTGCGCCCCCCGCGGCTCCGGCGCCTGCCCGGCAGCCAGCCGCGCCTCAACCCGCTCCTCCGGCGCCCGCTCCGAGCTCGGCGGTCGCCGCTGCGGCTCCGAGCGCCCCGTCCGATTCCGGGGGCGGTGAGGCCGCGCCGCCGGCCGAGGGGGTGGCGGCGCCGGAGGCCTCCGTGTCGCGAGTTGCGGAGCTCTTCACGGCGGAGGGCGAGCTGATCGTGGCGAGCGGCAACAAGCCGTTCCTGCTCGACGGCAAGGACAACGCGTGGCTGGTGGAGAGCGGCAAGGTCGAGGTGTTCACGGTCGCGGTCGAAGGAGGCGAGCCGGCAGGTTCCCGAGCCCACTTCCTGAGCGTCTCGCCCGGCCAGCTGATGCTCGGGATGGACCTCACGGGGTTCGGGATGGGCTCCGGGTTCCTGGCGGTCGGCCGGATGGGGACGAACCTGCGTCGCCTCTCTGTCGCCCGCCTGCAGGAGGCGGCGCGCGACGAGCGCTACAGGCCCGGGCTCGCAGTCCTCCTGGACGCCTGGGTCGCCGCGCTCTCCCGCAGCCTCACCAAGGATTTTTCACCCGGCCCGATCGTGGACGTCACGCTGGGCGACGGGGAGGAAACGACCCTCGAGAACCAGAAGAAGGCGAAGCCCGGCAAGGGCGTCGTGTGGGTGGACGTCGCCGAGGGCAACCTCCTGTTCATCGGGATGGAGGAGCTGCAGTTCGAGTCCGTCAGCACCGGCGCCAAGGTCGGCACCCCGTCCGTCATCGGCCTCGCCGACCTGTTCGAGAAGGCCCAGAAGCGGCGGGTCGTCTTCCCCGTCGCCTCCGACACCTGGGTCGAAGCCTCGAACGTCGGGGGCGCTGCCACGACGTTTCGGAGCTTCTCCGCCGCCTCGGTGACGTCGGACCCGAGTCTCTGGCGCGGCCTCGACGTGTTCCACCAGGTGCTGTGCCAGTGCGAGTTCATCAACAAGAAGCTCGCGGTGGTGGACGAGTTCAACCGCCTGAAGTCGAAGGCCGAGTACGCCAAGGCCGCCCGCACCGAGGCGTTCCAGGACATCGCCGCGGTCCTCGAGCAGCCCGTTCACGAGGGGCCGGCGCCGGTTCTCAAGGAGGAAGGCGATCCGATCTTCGGGGCGTGCCGCCTCGTGGGGGAGGCGCTCGGGCTGACCGTCCGCGACCACCCCGAGGCGAACAAGCAGGCGGGGTTCGACCTCCGGGTTGGAGCGGTGGCGCGGGCGTCGCGCTTCCGCACGCGCGTCGTGGCGCTGCGCGACGACTGGTGGCGCCACGACCAGGGACCGATCCTCGCCAAGGTGGAGAAGACCGAGGAGCCGGTCGCCCTGCTCCCGACGAGCGCCAGCGGCTACGAGTGCGTGAACCCGAGGGCGGGCACCCGCCAGGCCGTCACGGCCAGGGTGGCGGCCGAGCTCGCGCCGTTCGGGTTCGCGTTCTACAGGCCGTTCCCGGAAGGGATCCTGTCGGCGAAGGACCTCGTGAGGTACGGAACGCGGGGCCTGATGGGCGACCTGTGGATGCTCCTCGTCATGGGGCTCGCGATGGGCCTCCTCGGTTCGCTCACGCCGTACTTCACGGGCCGCCTGTTCGACACCGCGATCCCGCAAGCGGACCGCAGCCTGCTGTTCCAGTTCACGCTCGGTCTGTTCGTCGCCGCCCTGGTCTCCGCGTCGTTCAAGATCACGCAGAGCATCGCGGTGCTCCGCATCCAGGGGAAGATGGACTACTCGATCCAGGCGGCGCTGTGGGACCGCCTACTCAACCTCCCCTCCACCTTCTTCCGGCAGTTCTCGGCCGGCGACCTCGCGGACCGGGCGGGTGGGATCGACGCGATCCGCAGCCTCATCGCGGGTGCCGGGATCGGAGCCGTGCTGGGCGCCGTCAGCTCGGTGTTCTACGTCGTGCTGATGTTCAAGTACAGCGGCCCGCTTGCCTTCCTCGCCATGGGCCTGACGGTCGTGTTCGTGGGGTTCACGACCGTCTCGAACTACCTCCAGCTCCGCTTCCAGCGCGAGCAGATGCAGATCCGCGGCCGGCTCACCGGGCTGGTTCTCCAGCTGGTGTCGGGGGTCGGGAAGCTCCGCGTCGCGGGCGCCGAGAACCACGCGTTCCGGGTGTGGGCGCGGGAGTTCTCCTCCCAGCGCCGGCTCGAGTTCAAGGCAGGACGGATCAAGAACAACGTCCAGGTCTTCAGCTCCGGCTTCTCGATCATCTCCAACATGGCGGTGTTCTTCACGCTCGTGGCGGTCCAGCGGTCGGCGGCCGCCAAAGGTGCGGCGCCCAGCATGACGACGGGCGACTTCATCGCGTTCACAGCCGCGTACGGCGCCTTCCTGACCGCCATGCAGTCGCTCGCCGACGCCTCGCTCAACGTCCTCCGCGTGGTTCCGATCTGGGAGCGGCTGAAGCCGATCCTCCAGGCGCCGCCGGAGACCGACGAGACCAAGACGTACCCGGGCCGCCTCAAGGGCGGCGTCGAGGTCTCCCACGTCCACTTCCGCTACGCGGAGGACGCGCCCTGGGTGCTGAACGACCTCACGGTGAAGATCGAGCCGGGGGAGTTCATCGCGTTCGTCGGGTCGTCCGGCTGCGGCAAGTCCACGCTCATGCGCCTCCTGCTCGGGTTCGAGGTCCCGGAGCGCGGCGCGCTCTTCCTCGACGGCCAGGACCTCGCGACCCTCGACCTGCGCGAGGTCCGGCAGCAGATCGGCGTCGTCCTCCAGGACAGCAAGCTGCTTCCGGTCGACATCTTCCGGAACATCGTGGGCGTCGCGACCGACCTCACCGTCGACGACGCCTGGGAGGCGGCGCGCCTCGCCGGGCTGGAGGAGGACATCCGGGCGCTGCCGATGGGGATGCACACGTACGTCTCCGAGGGCGGCGGCGGGTTCTCCGGCGGGCAGCAGCAGAAGCTCCTCATCGCACGCGCGCTCGTCCGCAGGCCCCGCATCCTGATCTTCGACGAGGCCACGAGCGCGCTCGACAACCGCTCCCAGTCCACCGTGATGGAGAGCGTGGAGAAGCTGCAGGCGTCCCGCGTCGTGATCGCGCACCGTCTCTCGACGATCATCAACGCCGACCGGATCTGCTACCTCGACGCCGGGAAGATCGTCGAGATGGGGACGTACGACGAGCTGATGAAGCTCGACGGGCGGTTCGCGGCCCTCGCCAGGCGCCAGATGGCGTGACGCCGGGCTGGAGTCACGGCGCACCCCGCCTCCGATGCGAGCCGCGCCGCCGCACCCCGTCCCGAACTCCTCCAGCCGACCCTGCGTCCGAAGGGGTCGCCCCGTCGATGCCGACGCGGGATCCATGCGGAGCGCGCTGGGCCCGGCGCCGTTCGCGGGCTGGACCACCCCCTGGGGTGCGTGTACGCTGGAGCGGGGAGCGTGTCATGTCGGCGCGAAAGGAAGTGCCGGGTGTCGCAGCCCTCGGCCTGATCGGAGTCCTCGTCTGCGCTTCGACCGCGGCGCAGGAGCCGTCGCGGGCAGCCCTCCCGGACGACGCGACGCCGGTGACGATCCTGCGGGCGATGGAGAAGGTCTACGCCGGGTGTCGAAGCTACAGGGACACGGGCGAGGTCACGAGCGCCATCGTGACGGACGGCGGCCGCGCCGGCAGCGACCGACCGTTCACGACCGCGTTCGTGCGGCCGGGCCGTTTCCGATTCCAGTTCACGGACACCGGCCTCGGTGATCGGTCGTCCTCCTACATCGTGTGGTCGGACGGGAGCGAGGTGCGCTCCTGGTGGGACGCCAAGCCGGGCGTCCGGCGGCCGGGTTCGTTGGTCGAGGCGCTCACGCCGGCGACTGGGATCTCCGGCGGGTCGTCGGTGCGCGTCCCCGCCCTCCTGATGCCGGGTGAGATGAGCGAAGGGCCGCTGCTCGTCGCACCGGAGCGGATCGACGACGGCAGCGACCGCGGGGTCGCATGCCTCAGGATCAGAGGCGCGAGCCGGAAAACACCGTACACCCTGCCGATGGGTCGGCTGGTCCTCACCGTCAGAGACGAGACGGTCACTCTCTGGATCGACCGCTCGACGTTGCTCCTCCGGAAGGTCGAGGAGCGGCGGACGCTCGACACGTACACGTCGGACACCACCACGACGTACACGCCGGAGATCGACGTCGAGATCCCGGCGGCGCAGTTGGCGTTCGGCGCGCCCGCACCCGCCACCGCGCCGCCGCGCTGAGCCGAGGCGGCACCGGCCGCCGCCGGCCGCGCTACCATTCCTGCTGATCGCGTATGTCCCCACGGTCGGAACCAGCCGGTCACGAGCCGCCCATCCCCGGGTGCGCGCGCCGGCGTTGGTGGGTCGCGGGTGCCGTCGCGTGCGCGTCGCTCGTCGCGCTCTGGGTCCCGTGGCCGGAGCGGGCCCCCGCGCCTCCCGCCGGCGGCACGCCGTTCGCCTGGCGGCAGGACGCCCGGTGGCGTTCGCTCGAGGGCGCGTTCCGGGCGGCGCGCGCCGCCGGGTGTGGAACCGTCACCCCCCGCATCACGGCCGCGCTCGAGGCCGGCCGGCGGCTGATGGCGGGAGCCGCGGCGAGACGGGCCCGGCCGGACGACCCCGACCTCGACGAGATCGAGCGGAGCACGTTCGAGGCCGGCGCCATGGCGGCCGCCTGCCCGGAGACCGTCGCCACGTACGCCGGGTTCGTCGCGACGACACGCGCGGCCGTGAAGCGGCTGTCGGAACGGTGGGACATCGCCGAGCCGGCGACCCGAGCTAAGCTGTACCGGCTCCTCTACGGCGGCCGCGCGGCGCTCGAGGAGGCGATGCTCCAGGCGCCAGCGAGGTCGGTCCCCGCGCTCGTGCGCGGAGAGGAGGAACCGTCGGCCACGCCGTCGGCCGCGATCCTCGGCGTGACCGTCCACAGCGGCGACCTCCTCGTGTCCCGCGGCGGCGTCCCGACCTCGGCGCTCATCGCGCGAGGCAACGACTTCCCGGGCAACTTCTCACACGTCGCCCTCGTCCACGTCGAACGGGGCTCCGGACCGGCCTCGGTCGTCGAGGCTCACATCGAGCGCGGTGTCGCGGTCGCGTCGCTCCCGCAGTACCTCGCGGACGTGAAGCTGCGCGTCATGGTGCTGCGCCTCCGCTCCGACCTCCCGCAGGTCGTCCGCGATCCGTTGCTGCCGCACCGGGCCGCCGCCTGGGCTCTCGAGGAGGCCACGAGGCGGCACATCCCGTACGACTTCGAGATGGACTCCACCGACCACGCGAGGGTGTTCTGCTCCGAGGTGGCCTCGGCGGCGTACGAGCGTGTCGGCGTGAGCCTCTGGATGGGTGTGTCGAGGATCTCGTCGCCCGGCCTCGTCGCGTGGCTCTCGGGGTTCGGCGTCCGCCACTTCGAGACCCGCGAGCCGTCGGACCTCGAGTACGACCCGCAACTGCGAGTCGTGGCGGAGTGGCGCGACCCTGCCGCCCTGTTCGCCGATCACCTGGACAACGCGGTCGTGGACGCCATGCTGGAGCGCGCGGACGCAGGTGGGCCGCTCGCCTACCCCTGGCTGATGCTCGGGCCGGCACGCCTCGCGAAGGCGTACAGCGTCCTCCTGAACCTCCTCGGCAGGGTCGGGCCCGTCCCGGAGGGGCTGTCGGCGACAGGAGCGCTGCGCAACCGCGAGTTCACCCGCACCCACGCGGCCGTGAGGGAGGTGCTCGTGCGGCGCGCCGCGGAGTTCGAGCGCGTCAAGGGGTACCGGCCGCCGTACTGGGAGCTCGTGCGCCTGGCCCGCGAGGCTCGCGTCGAGCTCCGGCGCGGCAGGTGACGGCGTGCGAGAATGCGCACGTTGGCCAAGGTCGAGGAGCGCCCCCGTGCAGCGGCGTGGACGAGCCGGGCCGCGCGCCTCGCCGTGGGGAGGCGATGATGCAGAGAACGGTGACGGACGAACTGAGGGGGCGGCTGGACGGCTACCGTGACTGGGCGGTCGAGGTGCAGCGAGGGCTGACCGCGATCCCGGCCGTGTCCCCCGACAGCGGCGGCGAAGGCGAGTGCGACAAGGCGGCGTGGCTGGAGGGGCTGCTGGCCGGGCTCGCGTTCGACGAGGTCGTCCGGTACGACGCCCCCGACCCCCGAGCCAAGGGCGGGGTGCGACCGAACATCGTCGCGCGCTACCGGGGCGGGAGTTCGTCGCGGAGCCTCTGGATCATGTCGCACCTCGACGTCGTCCCGCCGGGCGAGCGCTCGCTGTGGACCTCCGACCCCTGGGTGCTGCGCGTCGAGGACGGGAGGGTGATCGGCCGCGGCGTCGAGGACAACCAGCAGGCGATCGTGTCGAGCCTCCTGCTCGCGCGCGCCCTGATGGACTCGAAGGTCCGCCCCCCGATCGACCTCGCGCTCCTGTTCTGCGCGGACGAGGAGAACGGATCGGCGTACGGTGCTGACTTCCTCGCCAGCCGGCACCCCGAGATCTTCGGGCCCCACGACATGTTCGTGGTGCCCGACGCCGGCAACGCCGACGGATCGCTCGTCGAGGTTGCGGAGAAGTCGCTGTGGTGGGTCAAGGTGCGGACGCTCGGGAAGCAGTGCCACGCGTCGACGCCGGCGCTGGGTGCCAACGCGTTTCGAGCCGCTTCGGACCTCGTCACCCGCCTCGCTTCGCTCAGCCGGACGTTCCCGCAGAGCGACGCGATCTTCGACCCGCCGACGTCCACCTTCGAGCCGACCAAGAAGGAGGCGAACGTCCCGAACGTCAACACCATCCCCGGGGACGACGCGTTCTACCTCGACTGCCGAGTCCTGCCGTCCGTCCCGCTGGCCGACGTCGAGGCGGAGATACGCCGTCTGGCGCGCGAGGTGGAGCAGGCGCACGGGGTGAGCATCGCGCTCGAGGACGTCCAGCGGGCGGTCGCCGCTCCCGCCACCACCCCGGACGCCGAGGTCGTGAGGCTCCTGGTCGAGTCGATCCGCGAGGTCCACGGGATCACGCCGAGCCCGAAGGGGATCGGGGGCGGGACTGTCGCCGCGATATTCCGCCGGCTCGGGCTCCCGGCCGTCGTCTACTCGAAGATCCACGAGAGCGCCCACCAGCCCGACGAGTTCTGCGTCCTCGACAACCTGATCGGGGACGCGAAGGTGTTCGCCGGCGTCGCGATGAGGTGCTCGCCACGACCGCCGCGGTAGCGCCTACGCGACGGGAGGGAGCGCTGCGACCCCCAGGCGCCGGGCCTCTGCGGCGATCAGGCCGTCGAGCTGGACGCGCACGTCGGACGGCAGAGGCGCGGGGTTCCCGAGCGCCACGATCCGCCGTACCTCTTCCGCGGCCACCGCGGCGGCGTCGCGCGCTCCGGCCGCCTCCCACGCGTCGTACGTGCCGCGCTCGATCACCTTGCCCGGGATGAAGAGCTCCTTCCGGAAGTTCTCCCGCGTGTGGCGGTGGCCGAGGAAGCTCCCGATCTCGACCACGCTGCGGATGAGGTCCACCGCACGGGCGGCCGAGCCGTGGGAGATCCCGGCCGCGAGGCGCAGCGCCATCCCGGCGACCTGGTCGTCGAGGATCAGCTTCTCGAGGCTCTGGCAGCTCTCGAAGTCGAGCATGCCGGGGCCCGAGATGAGGTTGACGCCCGCCAGCGCTCCGAGGACCGCCCCCACCCCGGATTCCATCCCCGTCTGCCAGTCCACGACCTTGGCGTCCGACATCCCCATGTAGGCGTGCGTCGGGAGCCCGAGGTGCTTTCCGATCTGGGCGTCCCCGGCGTCCACCATCATCGTCTCGATCGCACCCATCGGCGTCGTGCCGTGCCGCATGTCGAACGCCGCCGGTGACCCGCCCCAGACGATGGGGGCGCCGGGCCGCGCCAGCTGGTGGAGGAGAACCCCCGAGAGGCTCTCGGCGGTGTGCTGGACGACCATCTCGCGCAGGGTGACGGGCGAGGTCGCGCCTCCGAGCGGCATCGAGACGAGCTCGGCGGGAACGCCGGCGTCGGCGCAGTCGAGCAGCGCCTCGCACGTGAGGTCGCTCCACTTGAGCGGCGGGCTCGGGCAGCAGTCGAAGATCGCGAGGGGCTTCTCGGCAAGGGCGCCGTCGCCGCCCCGCACCGCGGCGAGCATCGCCCTCATGACCGCGAACGCGTCCTTCCGGAACGTGCCGGTGACCACCGGCTTCGTCGACTCGACCAGCGCGACGTACAGCCGCCACCGGTCGCCCATCATCTCGGGGACGTCGCTGGGGACGAGAGCGGTCGACTGAGCGGCGATGTTGCGGCACGCCTGCGTGACCCACGCGATGTGCCGGAGGTCGGCCGTGAGCGGCGGGCGGCGGCGGTTGGTGCCGGGGTCGAGGAAGTGGATCGCGGCGGAACCCGGGTCGAAGTGCACGCGGTCCCCCCCGAGGTCGAGGGCGAGGACGCCGCCGCGGTCGTAGACCGCCACGCGCGAGGGGGCGCCAGCGACGGCCGAGCGAACGGCCTGCTCCGTCGCGAAGAACCGCCCGCCGCGCTCCCGGACGCCGGCGCCGCGGAGGAGGCCCTGAGCCCGCGCGTTCTCGACCTCGAAGCCGACCGAGCCGAGGACGGCGATCGCGTCCGTGACGACGCCCTCCGCCTGCTCCGGAGTGAACATCTCGAGTCGGGGTCGCATCGCGTCCATCGTCCGCTCCCTTCGGTCGTCGGCCGGTCGCCCTACCCGCAGTCGGTCGGGGTGATCCGGTGGCGGCAGCGGATCAGACCGCACCGCCGGCATCGCGACGCTCCGTGCGCGACGCCCCGGCCCGGCGTCTCGAACGCGACCGCGAAGCTGACCGACTTCCTCGGCACCATCATCGAGCCGCTCGTCAGCGTGATCCCGAGCTCGTCGGTGGGGAGGAGGGCGAGCAACGCGCCCTGTGCCCCCGTGTCCCACCCGCCGTACCCCGGGCTGACCCTTGCGGCGGCCTCGAGCCCTTCGGACGAGGCGATCGAGCACAGCTCGAGGTTGAGCTCGTCCGCGGCCGCCTCCGCCGCCGCAGACCCGATCGAGTCGAGGACGAGGGCGTCCAGGACCGCGTTCGTTGCGACGCACCGGCTCACCTCGTCCTCGAGGGCGGATCCGATCGTCACGGCGGCGACGCCCACGCGCGCGGCCGGATCGGGCATCCCGGCCGCCGCGGCCTGGGCGCGCGACACGAGCGCGTACGCCCCCCGAGGCCGGAGGAGCGAGAGCGCGCGCGGCATGAGCTCGGCGAGACGCGTGGCGCCGCGGGCTGGACGGTGCCGCCCCCTCGGATAGCCCAGGTAGCGGGCGGCCTCCTCGGGGCTCACCTCGATGCGGAGGTCGCGGACGACGGGAGCCGGCATCAGAGCCTCCGCGCCGCCTCGAGCGCCTTTCGCGCCTCGCGGATGAACCTCGGAGTGGTGCCGCAGCACCCGCCCACGAGCGCCGCCCCGGCGTCCACCATCGCGACGAGGTCGCGCGCGAACGTCTCCGCACTGGCGTCGTACGTCACCCCCGACGGCGTGACGCGCGGCTGGCCGGCGTTGGGTTGGGCGGAGAGCGGGGCGCGAACGCTCGGCGCCGCCTCGCGAACCATGTCGACCATCTCGGGTGGCGCCACCGAGCAGTTGAACCCGACGGCGTCGGCGCCGGCCGCCTCGAGCGCGAGCAGGCTGGCCACGAGCGGGTCGCCCATGATCGTGAACGTCCCGCGGCGCCGCCGCTCGAACGTCATCGAGACGTGGACCGCGAGACCGGTCGCGCGGGCGGCGTCCACCGCCGCCTGCGCCTCGCGGAGGTCGCTCATCGTCTCGACCGAGATCAGGTCGACTCCGGCGTCGGCAAGCACCTCGACCTGCTCGCGGAACGCCTCGCGCAGCTCCTCGACGGTCGCGGTCCCGAGCGGCGGCAGCATGTGGCCGGTCGGCCCCACGTCGCCAGCCACGAGAGACCGGCGCCGGCACGCCGCGCGGGCGGTCGCCACCGCCGCTGCGTTCACCTCGCGGTAGCGCCCGGCGAGTCCCGCAGCGGAGAGGCGGAGCGGGTTGCCGCCGAACGTGTTCGTGTGGATCACCTCGCTGCCCGCCTCTACGTACGCGCCGTGCACGGCCTGCACCCGGTCGGGGTGTTCGATGTTCCACCACTCGGGTGCGCGCCCCGCCTCGAGCCCCGCCGCGATCAGCATGCTGCCGAGGCCGCCGTCGAGCAGGAGCGGCCGCTCTCGCGCTCGTTGCCGCAGCTCAGGCGGTCGCACCACGCCCCACCAGCGCGCGCGCCACCGTCACCGCCGTCAGCGCGTTGTCCGCGTACCCCGCGGCACCGATCGCGTCGGCCCACCCCCGGGTGACCGGGGCACCGCCGACCATGAGCCGCGCCCTCAGCCCCGACCCCTTAAGCGCCGCGGCGAGGTCCCGCTGTTTGGGCATCGTCGTGGTGAGCAGCGCGGAGGCGCACACGAGGTCGGCGTCGACCTCGTGGGCCCGTGTCAGAAAGCGCTCGACCGGGACGCTCGCTCCTTCGTCGAAGACCTCGAAACCGCTGGCCGACAGCATCGTGCCGACGAGCGTCTTCCCGATGTCGTGGATGTCGCCCTCCACGGTGCCGAGCACGACGGTCCCGAGCCGGGACGACGACCCCTCGCGGCCGAGCGCCGGCTGGAGCTCGGCCATCGCAGCCTTCATCGCCTGCGCGGAGGTGACGAGCTCCGGGAGGAAGTAGTCCCCCTCCTCCCAGCGCTGGCCGGCCTCGCGGATCCCGGGCACGAGACCTTCCTCGATCGCCTCGAGCGCCGGTACCCCCTCGGCCAGCGCCTGCGCGGCCAGCGTTCCGGCAGCGGCGTCGTCCCCGTCGAGCACGGCCCCGCGCAGCGCCGAGAAGAGAGCATGTCGGTCCGTCATCGTGCGCCCCCTCGTCGCCATCTTAGACCCGGGCGGCCGCGAACCGGCTCGTCGCCGTGCTTGCGTCGCCGGCTCGAGAGGGGAACAATGTCCGTCGAGCATGAGAACGCTTGGGATCGACCTCGCCTCGGATCCGAGGAAAACGGCGGTCTGCCGGGTACGGTGGGGGAGAGGCGCGGGAGTCGTCGACCTCCTCCAGGTCGGCGCCGGCGACGGGGAGCTGCTCGACGCTCACGCCGCCGCCGACGCCACCGGGATCGACTCTCCGTTCGGGTGGCCCGCCGCGTTCCTGGCGTTCCTGTGCGGAACCTCTCGTCTCGCGGCGGACCCCCTGCCGTGGACGGGCGACCACGTCCGTGGCCTGCGGTACCGCGCGACCGATCTCGCGGTGCGCGAGCTCACCGGCCGGTGGCCGCTCTCGGTGTCGTCCGACCTGATCGCCGTGGTTGCGATGCGGTGCCAGGGGCTGCTCGCGGGGATGGGCGTGCGTGACCGCTCCGGCGACGGCCGCGTCTTCGAGGTGTACCCGGCCGCGGCGCTGCGTCGTTGGGGCCTGCAGTCCACGCGCTACAAGGGACGCGCCGGCCGGCCGGTTCGCGAGGAGATCGTCGCAGCGCTGCGGGCGCGTGCGAGGTGGCTGCAGCTCTCGCCAGCGCACGCGAGCCAGCTCGTGGAGAGCGACGACGCTCTCGACGCGCTGGTCGCGGCACTCAGCGCGCGGGCCGCGGCGGTCGGGCTCACCGTGTCGCCGCGCGAGGAGCAGCGGCACGAAGCCGCGCGCGAGGGGTGGATCGCCGTGCCGGTCGAGGGGTCGCTCGAGCGCCTCCCGACCGGGCGAGTGCACGCGAGGCGCCTCGCCCGGCGAGCGTCGGCGAGACGACCAACTCAGGCCGGTTGACGCACATTCGTGTTACACTTCAACGGCTTCAGGAGGGGTCGGAGGAGATGGATCGGCGCGGGGTCGCTCCGGGTTGGTGGGGGACCAACCGGGGACGAGTCGTCCTGTTCACATATCGGTCGCATGCGGCAGAACCCACGGCGGGATGAACAACCGAGCCCGAGTCCTGCTTGTCGACAGTAACAGCGACGACAGGGCCCTCGCCGCTCTCCTGCTCCGGCGCGAGCTCCCCGATGTCGAGATCGAGGAGGTCGGCGACGGGATGGCGCTCGCGGACCGCCTGCCGCTCGGCGGGTTCGCCGCGGTCGTCACGGAATACAGCCTCGACTGGGGCGACGGGCTGCAGGTCCTCGAGACGGTCCGCAGTCTCGCCCCGGAGTGCCCGGTCGTCTTCTTCGCGTCGGCGGGTAACGAGGGGGTGGCGGCGCAGGGGCTGCGCCAGGGCCTCTCCGCGTACGTGGTGAAGGGCAGTGCCGGCTACCTGGAGCTCCCCTCCGCAGTCCGGCGCGCGATCGAGCGCAACGCGGAGGCGCGCTCGTCCCGCGAGGTGCTCGCGCTGTTCCAAAGGCTCACCGACGAGCTCTCGCTTGGGACGTTCGCGGTGTCGCCGGACGGCAAGCTCGCGAACTCCAACGAAGCCCTCGCCCGGATCCTGAACGCCGAAAGCTCCGAGGCGCTCGTTGGGCGCAACCTCGTCGAGCTCTTGTCGGACGAGGCGCTGCAGGCCCAGATTCTGGCAGCGATGGCCCGCGGCCGGCCCGTGCACGGCCTCGAGGCGGGCGTGCGCCGCGGCGATGGCGAGGTGACGTGGGTGCGGCTGGCGCTCTGGCCCGTGGTGGAGCCTGGGCACGGCATCGTCCGCTTCGAGGGTGCGCTCGAGGACATCACCGGCCACCGCAAGGCCGAGCGCGAGCTCTCCGAGCGGGCCGCGGCGCTCGGCCGGTCCAACCTCGACCTCCAGCAGTTCGCGTACGTGATCTCGCACGACCTCCAGGAGCCGCTCCAGCTCATCTCCCGCTACGCGCGACTGCTGGACGGCAACGGCTCCGGCGCGCCACCGGCCGACTCGAAGCGGTACCTCACGAACCTCGTGCAGTGCACCGACCGGATGCAGGCCATGATCAACGACGTCCTGGCGTACTCGCGCGTCGACACGCGGGGGCGCCCGTTCACGCAGGTGGACTTCTCCGAGATCCTGCGGCAGGCCGTGGGCAACCTCAAGGCCGCGATCGAGCAGACCGGCGCCTCGGTCAGCTGGGACCGCCTGCCGGCCCTGGCGGCCGACGGCGGCCAGATGGTCCAGCTCTTCCAGAACCTGATCGGCAACGCGCTCAAGTTTCGGCGCGGGACGCCGCAGGTCCGCGTGTACGCGGTGGAGGAGCCGGAGCGCTGCACGTTCGCTGTCGCGGACAACGGGATCGGGATCCCGCAGGAGCACCTCGAGCGCGTCTTCGGGATGTTCCAGAGGCTGCACACGGCGGCCGAGTACGCCGGGACCGGCATCGGCCTCGCGATCTGCAAGCGCATCGTCGAGCGCCACGGCGGCAGGATCTGGGCGGTCTCGGAGGTCGGACAGGGGTCGACGTTCTGCTTCACGATTCCGAGGAGCCTCACGCGGGCGCCCTCCGGAGGGGCGCCCGAGGCGAAGGGGTGAGTGCATGGATGGTACGACGAGGCCGCTGAGCGTCCTCCTGATCGAGGACAGCCCCGAAGAGGCCGAGCTGATCGAGATGATGCTCGCGCAGTCCCGGCGAGAGGTCGTGCACGTGGATCACGTCGCCAGGCTCTGCGACGGGCTGGCCAGGCTCGCGGCGGCACCGGTCGACGTCATCCTCCTCGACTTCACGCTTCCGGACTCCAGGGGGCTGGTCTCCTTCCAGAAGGCGCGGACGGCGGCTCCGCACGTCCCGATCGTGATCCTCACGAACCTCGACGACGAGGAGACCGCGCTGTCGGCGGTGCGCGAGGGCGCGCAGGACTACCTCGTCAAGCGGCAGGTCGACAACGAGCTGCTGCTCCGCTCGATCCGGTACGCCATCGAGCGCATGAACTCGGAGCGGGCGCTGTGGGAGAGCGAGGAGCGCTACGCCCTGGCGGTCAACGGCGCAAACGACGGGATCTGGGACTTCAACCTGATCACCGGCACCGCGTACTTCTCGCCGCGCTGGAAGTCGATGCTCGGGTACCGCGACGACGAGATCGGCTCGGGGATCGAGGAGTGGTTCTCCCGCGTCCACCCGGACGACCGGATCGGGCTTCGGAAGGCGTTCGATGCGCACCTCGGTGGACACCAGCCGCACTTCGAGCACGAGCACCGGATGATCGACAAGAACGGGTCGTCGATCTGGGTCCTCTCCCGCGGGTTGGCGGTCCGCGACGGGTCCGGGAAACCCACGCGCGTGGCGGGTTCGCTGACGGACATCACGGCGCGCAAGCGCGCCGAGGAGCAGCTCCTCCACGATGCCCTCTACGACGCGCTGACGCAGCTCCCCAACAGGACGCTGTTCCTCGACCACCTCGGCCTCGCCATGGAGCAGTCCCGCAGGCGCAAGGACGCGATGGTCGCCTTGCTGTTCATCGACCTCGACCGGTTCAAGAACATCAACGACTCGCTCGGGCACAGCGTGGGCGACGAGCTGCTCGTCGAGCTCGCCCGGCGGCTGACGCGCTTCCTGCGACCGGGCGACACGGTGGCGCGCCTGGGCGGGGACGAGTTCGCGATCCTCCTCAACGACATCCACGGCCCGGGCGACGCGACGCGGGTGGCGGAGCGCGTCCAGGACCTCATGCGCGAGAAGCTCGTGATCGGAGGCCGCGAGGTGTTCACGTCGGCCAGCATCGGGGTCGCGCTCTCCAACCCGAGCTACAGAGCTCCGGAGGAGATCCTGCGCGATGCCGACACCGCGATGTACCGGGCGAAGGCGGCCGGGCGAGGGTGCTACCAGGTGTTCGACCAGACGATGCACCGCAGCGTCGTGGCGCTCCTCAAGCTCGAGACCGAGCTCCGCCAGGCCGTGGAGAAGAACCAGTTCCTGATGCACTACCAGCCGATCGTGTCGCTGGAGGACAAGAGGATCGTGGGGTTCGAGGGACTGGTTCGCTGGCTGCACCCCGAGCGCGGCCTGATCAGCCCGTCGCGGTTCATCGGGGTCGCCGAGGAGACCGGCCTCATCGTGCCGCTCGGCTGGTGGGTGCTGGAGCAGGCGTGCCGCCACGCGCGCGACTGGCAACGCGTCGTGCCGGCGGAACCCCCGCTGTACGTGAGCGTCAACGTGTCGGGCAAGGTCGTCATGCAGCCGGACATGTACGACCGCGTGGTGGCGATCCTCGAGCAGACGGGTCTGTCGCCGTCGAGCCTGCGCCTCGAGATCACGGAGAACGTGATCATGGACCACGGCGACCTCGCGCTCCAGAAGCTGGCCCAGTTCCATCGCCTCGGAGTGCAGTTCTCGGTGGACGACTTCGGGACCGGGTACTCCTCGCTCTCGTACCTGCAGAGGTTCTCGTACGACACGTTGAAGATCGACCGCTCGTTCATCTCGGGGATGGAGACCACGGGCGACGCCTCGGCGATCGTGAAGACCATCGTCGCGCTCGCCAACATGCTCAAGATCAACGTCGTCGCCGAGGGCGTCGAGACCGCCGTGCAGTTCGAGAAGCTGCGCGAGATCGGGTGCTCCCACGCCCAGGGGTTCTGGTTCTCCAGACCGGTGGACCGTTCCGCGGCCGAGGCGATGCTGCTCCAGGCGCCCGCCTGGTGAGGTCACAGCCGCCTGCGTTGCCGGGCCGGCGGGCGTCGGGCGCGCTGCCCGAGGGCCACGCTTGGTATACTCCGCGAGTCAGGGCCAGTCGAGGTCGTCTTCGTCGAGTCGAAAGGAGCCCGTCATGCGCATGACCCCCCGTGTTGTCGCGGCACTCGCGGTGGTTTGCCTGGTGTTGACGGCGTGCAACAGGGAACCGAAGCCCGACAAGAAGGGCGGCTTCCTCGTCCGGGGCGAGAAGCTCATGGAGATCCCCGCCGTCACGCTGGAGACCCAGTTCACGCCGGAGGGTTTCGCGCTCAACTACTTCAACGGTGACGTGAACGCGGAGCTTCGCGCCGGCGACTACATCATCCTCTACGGCGACTACAAGCCCTACGCTCTCAACGCCTACCAGCAGAAGAGCGGCTACTACGAGCAGGATTCGTCGAAGGGTGCGGCGACCGACGCGATCACGGTGGGGCCGGTGAAGGGCGAGAAGGAGATGTTCAAGTGCCGCCTCACGAAGTCGGTCCCTCCCGGCATCTACCTGTTGGAGTGCACGCAGGGCAAGGCGACCGTCGGGTTCCCGTTCCGCATCGAGTGAGCCGGCCGGCCCGGCCTCCACGGCGGCCCGGTCGGGCCGTCGGGCGCTCGCGCCACGATATGATCCTCGTGACACATGGCCGAGAGCCTCGGCAGAGCCGACGCACGCGCCGCGGTTTCATGGTCCGCCGCGGCGCTCCTCCTGTACCTGGCCACGGCGGCCCGCGGGCTGGTTTGGGCCGACTCCTCGAAGCTGACGCTGTACGCGCTCGCCTCGTACCTGCCGACTCTCAACCCCGGTGACCACGCCGGCTGGACGCTGATCGCGGAGGGGTGGCTGCGCCTCGCGGGCGGCGACCCCGTGACGGCAGCGCACCGTCTCTCGGCGGTGGCCGGCGCGGCGGTGGCGGGTCTCCTCTTCCTCGTCCTGCGCGCCCGGGGTGCGGGACCGGAGCGGGCGCACACCGCAGTCGCGGTCGTCACGGTTGCCCTCCCCGTGTGGTGGGCGGCGACCGTCGCGGAGACGTACATGCCGGCCGTCGCGCTGACGCTCGCGGCCGTGCTCCTCCTGCGTCCGCCGACCCGGGGTTGGCGGTGGGTGATGGCCGGGATCGCGTGCGGGCTCGCGCTGGCGTGTCACGCGATGGCCGTCGTCCTCGCGGCGCCCCTGCTCTGGGAGGCGGAGGGTCGGCGGTGGTGGCGCGTCGTTCCGGGGGCGGTGGTCGGCACTGCGCCGATGTGGCTGGCGGTGTGGGGGGGGCCGGTGGACCCGCTCACCGGGTTCGCCGCCGGCGGCGGAGCGACGTGGCGATGGCACTGGGAGGCGTTCGTCGCGGCGGCGCGCGTCCCCAGGGGTGCTGCCGTGCTGACGGCGATCGTGCTGTACGGCGTGGGGGTTCTCGGCGTGAAGGCGCTATGGAACGCCCGCCGCGAGGGGCGGGCCGGCGCGGTGTGGGCCGCGAGCCTGGGCCTCCTGACGGTCATGCTCACGGCGTACGCGCCGTACCGACTCCACCTGATGACGACGTTCCTCGTCGTCGGGATCGCGCTCGCCGTCCCAATGCGGCTGGGCCCCGCCGCAAGGCTCGCGCACCTCGCGAGCCAGGCGGCGCTCTACCTGGCCGTGCCCGCCGTCGTGACGCTCGCAGGGAAGCAGGACCTCGGCGTCCGGGTGCTGCCGGGCCGCAACAACGCGTTCTACTTCCTCTGCCCGGTCAAGGATGTGGGATGGGCGCGCGAGCTCTGGAAGCCGGCGTCGCTCTTCGACCCCGGTGCGGACCTCTACGTCGGGACGCTCGGGGCGTGCGCCCCGCCCTCTGCGGTCGTCGTGTCCGACTTCAACGCCGGCGCGCCGCTGCGTCTCGCACAGCGCGCGCGGGGTTGGCGGCGCGACCTCGACGTGCACGCGGTCGCCGTGGACGTCGCGCTCGCGTCGCCCGATCCTGCGGCCGCGCTGGAGGCGGAGATCGGCCGCGCTCTCGCGCGGGGGCCGGTCGTCCTGGCGGACACCTACCGCCCGTACTACCGCCTCGACGCGATTGCCGCGCGGTTCACCGTGTCTCCCTGCCGGGCCGGCGCCCTCGTGAGCGCCCGCCCGGAGCGTGGCGGCTCATGAGCGCCACGACTCCGGAGTGGGCATTCTCGGATGCCGAGCGCGCTGCGATGGCGGTTGCGCTGGAGGAGGCGCGCGAGGCCGGCGCCGCCGGAGATGTCCCCGTCGGAGCGGTCGTGCTGGGCTCCGACGGCGCCCTGGTGGCACGCGCACGCAACCGGCGCGTGGCGGAGAACGACCCCACGGCGCACGCGGAGATCCTCGCCCTTCGGGGCGCCGCGCGGGCGGTCGGGCGCTGGCGACTGGAGGGTTGCACGCTGGTCGTCACCCTGGAACCGTGCGCCATGTGCGCGGCGGCCGCGGTGCTGGCGCGCGTGGCGTGCGTGATCTGGGGCGCGGCCGACCCGAAGGCAGGTTTTGCCGGGTCACTCGGGAACCTCCTCGACGACCCGCGCCTCAACCACCGGGTCGCCGTGCGCGGCGGTCTGAACGCGCCCGAGGCACGGGCTTTGCTGGAGAGATTCTTTGCAAAGTTGCGGGACCGCGGTTAGACTCTCGCTCCCGGTGCGGAGAGGTGCCGGAGTGGTCGAACGGGACGGTCTCGAAAACCGTTGACCCCCTCACGGGGGTCCGTGGGTTCGAATCCCACCCTCTCCGCCAACAGGGCGTACGCTGGTGCGGCACGAGACGTTCCACAGGGATCGTATGGGCGGGAGCGAAACCGCGGAGAGGTGTCTGAGTGGCCGAAAGAGCACGCTTGGAAAGCGTGTGTACGGGTAACCGTACCGCGGGTTCGAATCCCGCCCTCTCCGCCATGCCATCACCGTGTCACGGCGGGTTGCCGGCTCGTGGCCGCCGCCGTGGGAAGCAAGGAGCCCGGGTCCCGCGCGACGGTGCCCCCCGAACCTCGTCAGGCCCGGAAGGGAGCAGCGATAAGGGGATCGTACCGGGTGCCGCGGTCGTCCCGGGCTCCTTGCTTCGCCACGTCGGCGAAATCGTGCACCGTGGGTCGTGGTTCGTGGGTCGCAAGCGAGGCCCTCTCGATCCACGTCCCACGATCCGCGAACCACGTCTCTTGGGGGTGGCGTGACCGGGTACCAGGTGTTGGCGCGGCGCTGGAGACCGCAACGTTTCGAGGACCTCGTCGGCCAGGACGTCGTGGTCCGTACGCTCCGCAACGCGCTCCAGAACAAACAGATCGCACACGCGTACCTGTTCTCGGGGCTGCGCGGCGTCGGCAAGACGACCGTGGCCCGTCTCGTCGCGAAGGCACTCAACTGCGAGAAGGGCCCGACCCCCGAGCCGTGCGGCGAGTGCGCGGCGTGCCAGGACATCACCGCCGGGTCGTCGCTCGACGTGCTGGAGATGGATGCCGCGTCCAACCGGGGAATCGACGACGTGCGCGAGCTCCGGGAAGTGGCGCGCGTCCTGCCGGTGCGCGACCGGTACCGGGTGTTCATCCTGGATGAGGCGCACCAACTGTCGAAGGACGCGTTCGCCGCGCTGCTCAAGATCCTCGAGGAACCACCGGCGCACGTCATCTTCATCCTCGCGTCGACGGAGAAAGACAAGTTCCCCGCGACGATCCTCTCGCGCTGCCTCCAGGTCGACTTCAGGCCGATCCCGGCCGACCTCGTCGCCGCCCGCCTCGAGCACGTGGCGGAGAACGAGGCGTTCGAGCTGACGCCGGGGGCCGCACAGCTCATCGCGCGCGCCACCGAGGGGTCGCTGCGGGATGCGCTCTCGCTCCTCGACCGCGTCCGGGCGTTCGTGGGCGAGCTCGTGGACGAGAACGCGGTCGCGGAGGTCATCGGCCTGCCCCCGTTCGAGACCGTGCTCGCCCTCTGGCGGGCGCTCGAGAGCGGCGACGTCGCCAAGGCGCTCGCGCTCATCAGGGGCGAACAGCACTCCGGCCGCGACCCTGCCGCCCTGTACGAGCAGCTGGTGCAGCTCCTCCACGCTCTCCTGCTCCTCGCCACCGAGCCGAGCGCCCCCACGGCGTTTCCGGCGGCACACCGCCAGGCGCTGGCCGACAGCGCCGCCCGGTTGGGAGCGCCGCTGCTGCTCCGCCTGCTGGCGCTCGCCCTCGAGGGGAAGGGACTCGTCGCGGGCGCCGACAACGTGGGCGTGGCGGTCGCCGTGGCGGTCGGACGGCTCGCGCTGTGGCCGCGCCTCCAGCGGGTCGAGGCGCTTCTCGCCGGGGAGTCAACGCCGGCGACGACGCCGGCGATGCCGCCGGCGGCGCACCCCGACGGCCCGCCGCCTCCCGCCTCGCTCGGGGCACGACTGGCCGCGGCGCTCGAGACGATCGGCGCGCACCTCCTCGCCGGCCGGGTCGGGTCGGTCCGCGAAGCACGGCTCGACGGCGAGACGCTGGTTCTTCGCTGCGGGACGCTCCCGCCGGCGACCCGCAAATCGCTGCGGGAGGCCGCCGACCAGCTGAGCGAGGCCGCGCGCCAGGCCGGGATCGCGAAGCGGGTGCAGGTCGACGAGAACGGTTCTCCCACCGAGGCGAAGGAGGAGACCCTCCGCGCCCGGGTCGAAGCCGACGAAGGGGTGAAGCGGGTCCTCGACGTCTTCGGGGGGCGGATCGAGCGGGTCGAGGAGAAACCATGAACGTCGCGAAGCTCCTGCAGCAGGCGCAACAGGCGCAGGCGCAGATGCAGAAGATGCTGGGCGAGCTCGAGGTCGAAGGCTCCGCCGGCGGCGGCCTCGTGAAGGTCCGCCTCTCGGGCCTGAAGGAACTCAAGGGCGTCGCGATCGACGCGAAGGCGCTGGCGGGCGAGGAGCCGGGGTTGGTCGAGGACCTGATCGTGGCCGCGTGGCAGGAGGCGTCGCGCCAGCTCGAGGAGCGGTCGCGCGAGCTGCTCGGTCGACTCGGCCTGCCGTCGGGTATTCCGGGTATGTTCTGATGGAGCTCCGCCCCCCCGCGGTGCGCGAGTTGCTGGAAGAGCTCGAGCAGCTCCCGGGTGTGGGGCCGCGGACGGCGATGCGCCTGGTCCACCATCTCGTGCGCCTTCCGGAGGGGTCCCGTCGCCTGGCGGGGGCCCTCGGCAAGGCCGCGGACGCGATTCGCACGTGCGGCACGTGCTTCCTGCTGACGGAGGAGGACCCCTGCCTCGTGTGCCGCGACGAGGGCCGGGACCGCTCCGTGATCTGCGTCGTGGAGGATCCGCTCAACGCCTGGGCGGTCGAGGCCACCAGCGAGTTCCGCGGCCTGTACCACGTCCTCGGGGGGACGCTCGACCCCCTCCACGGCGTCGGGCCGGAGGAGCTCACCATCGACGCCCTGGCGGAGCGGGTCCGAAAGGGCGGCGTCGGGGAGGTGATCGTCGCGACCAACCCGACGGTGGAGGGCGAGGCCACGGCGCACTACCTCGCCCGTGTGCTGCGCCCGACCGGGGCGCGTCTCTCGCGGATCGCCTTCGGCCTGCCTGCCGGCGGCGAGATCTCGTACGCCGATCAGGTGACCCTCACGCGGGCGCTCTCTGGCCGGCGGGGGATGGATTGACGGCAAGTGGAAGGATATACTCGATATTTGACAGGCGGAGGCTGGGTGGCATGACGATGTTCGGGCCGAATCTGGTTATGTACGAGGAGGAGTTCGAGCGCATCAACGCGGTCCTCGCTCGCCTGTGGATGGACGCGAATGCGAAGATCGTCTTCCTCGTCGACAAGAACGGCCAGCAGATCGCCGCCAAGGGCGACCTCGAGAAGGTCGATGCCACCTCGCTTGCCTCCTTGACCGCCGGCAACGTCGCGGCGACGGACGGCCTCGCCCGCCTGATCGGGGAGAAGGAGTTCTCGATCCTGTTCCACGAGGGCGAGCGCGACAACATCCACATCTCGATCGTCGGGCAACGGTTGATCCTCGTGGTGATCTTCGACGAACGGTCGTCGCTCGGTCTGGTCCGCCTGAGGGTCCGCAAGGCGGCGGCCGAACTCGAGGAGGTGCTGACCCAGATGGCGTCCAAGGCGGCGGAGGAGGGCCAGGCGCCCGCCTCGCCGTTCGCAGAGATCACCGACGAAGACATCGACGCCCTGTTCACCGAATGAGCTTCATCAACTACGCGTCCCGCGAGATCAACTGCAAGATCGTGTACTACGGTCCCGGTCTCGGGGGCAAGACCACGAACCTCCAGTACATCTACGAGCGGACCAACCCGCAGAACAAGGGCCAGCTGATCTCTCTCGCGACCGAGACCGACCGCACGCTCTTCTTCGACTTTCTCCCGCTCGACCTCGGCAGCGTGCGGGGGTTCCGCACCCGTTTCCACCTCTACACCGTCCCCGGGCAGGTGTTCTACGACGCCTCGCGGAAGCTGATCCTCAAGGGCGTGGACGGCGTGATCTTCGTCGCGGACTCCCAGGACGCCCGCATGGACGCGAACCTGGAGTCGCTCGACAACCTCAAGATCAACCTGCACGAGAACGGGTTCGACCTCGCCCTGGTCCCGTACGCCCTCCAGTTCAACAAGCGCGACCTTGCGGGCATCGTCGCCTACGACGTCATGTTCCGCGCCCTGAACATCAAGAACGAGCCCACGTTCGAAGCCGTGGCGCCGAAGGGGGTCGGGGTGTTCGAAACCCTCAAGGCGGTCGCCAAGCAGGTCCTCCACGAGCTCTCCAAGAAGTAGCGGGCAGCTCACAGCTCACAGCTCACAGCTCACAGCTCACAGCTCACAGCCTCGCTCCCTCCAGGTGTCTTGTCTGCGGGGGTGGGTGGTGGAGAGCGGTAGGCCAGGCTGTCGGGGAGCTGTCGGCTGTCAGCTGGTCGGGTGGGAGGAGGAGAGCCGTCAGCTTCGGGCTTTCGACTACCATAGCGAGCGTGGATTCACGCGACGGGGGACCCCGGCTGGTGGCTCTGGGCGGCGGCGCGGGTCTCTCCACGCTTCTACCCGCGGCGAAGAGGCTGACCCCGGCCTTCTTGGCGGCGATCGTGACCGTGGCCGACGACGGGGGGTCCTCCGGGAGGCTGCGGCGAGAGTACGGCATGCCGCCGCCCGGCGACGTCCGCAACTGCCTCGCCGCCGTCCTGGCGGGGCTTGTGCAGGTGCCGGCGTGAGCCTGTCGGTCGTCATCCTCGCGGCGGGTGAGGGGAAGCGGCTGAAGACCGCGCGGGCCAAGGTGCTGCACGAGGCCGGAGGCGCGGCGCTGATCGACCACGTGCTCGCATCGCTGGGGCCCCTCGCGCCGGAACGGACGGTCGTCGTCGTCGGGCACCTGCGCGATCAGGTGGAGCGGCACCTCGCGGACAGCGGCGCGGCGTTCGTGGTCCAGGATCCGCCCCGAGGGACCGGAGACGCGGCCAGGGTCGCGCTCCCGCTCCTCCCCGAAGCCGGCGACGTGCTGGTCCTCTCGGGCGACGTGCCGCTGGTCACGGCGGAGACGCTCGGCGTGCTCGTCGAGCTGCGCCGGTCGAGCGGCGCCGCTGCGGCACTCGTCACGGCGGTGCTCGCCGAGCCCGGCGGGTACGGCCGGGTGATCCGGGACGGCGGTGGCGACGTCGTCGCGATCGTGGAGGCCCGGGATGCGACCGGCGAGCAGCGGGCGGTGCACGAGGTCAACGCCGGGACGTACGCGTTCGAAATCGCCGAGCTGCGGCCGGCGCTCGCGAGCCTGGAGCCGGACAACGCGCAGGGCGAGTTCTACCTCACCGACGCGGTCGCGTGGATCGTGGCCCGCGGGCTGCGGGTGGTCGCGTCGGCTCTCGCGGACCCCGCCGAGATGGCGGGCGTCAACTCGCGGGCCGATCTCGCGGAGGTCCACCGCCTGTTGAATGCGCGCGTCATCCGCCGCCTGCAGGAGTCCGGCGTCACCGTGCTCGACCCGGCGACGACGTGGGTCGACGTCGACTGCCGCGTCGGGCGCGACTCGGTCCTGGAGCCGGGAGTGCACCTCCGGCGCGGCTGCACCGTCGGCGAGCGTTGCCGCGTCGGTGCGGGGTCGGTGCTCGACGGGGTGTCGCTGGGCACCGACTCGGTGATTCCACCGCTCACGCTCCGGCGCTCAGGCGCGTAGTGCGCCGGCACGAGGCAACGGGTGCGCCGTTGCCACACTCCGTGTCGGCGCGAGCACACGCCGGCGCGGCGGCCGGCGAGGGCGGACGGCTAGAATTGGGCACGGTTCTCGCTTTGCACGGGGCCCGGAGCGGCACGGCGGCCCGCCCGGCCATCGGACGGACCTGGACGCGGCGAGGAGTGGAGTCGATATGTGCGGAATCGTCGGCTACGTAGGTCCACGCGAAGGCGTGCCGGTCGTGCTCGAGGCCCTCCGCCACCTCGAGTACCGCGGGTACGACTCGGCGGGGCTCGCCGTGCATTGCGGCGACCGCCTCGAGGTGCTGCGCTCCCCGGGCAAACTGATGAACCTGACGGAGAAGGCGTACGCGGCGGGGTTGCGGGGGCGCCTCGCGCTCGGGCACACGCGCTGGGCGACGCACGGCGCGCCGATCGAGCGCAACGCCCACCCTCACACCGACGAGCGAGGCCGCATCTGCGTGGTCCACAACGGGATCATCGAGAACTTTCGCGAGCTCAAGACCGACCTCGAGACGCAGGGAGTGCGGTTCTCTTCGGAGACCGACTCGGAGGTGATCGCGCACCTGCTGGCGCTCGCCGGGGACGACCTCGCCTCGGCGGCGCTGGCCGTGAGGGGGAAGCTGCGCGGCCAGTACGCCGTCGCGGCGATCGCGCTGAGCGACCCCGGAGCGGTCGTCGCGTTCCGGAACGGGCCTCCGCTGGTCGTCGGGCTCGGCGACGGCGAGAACCTCGTCGCATCCGATCCCGCAGCCGTGGTCGCCATGACACGGCGGTGCGTCCACCTCGAGGACGGCGACCTCGCGATCGTGCGCGCGAGCGAGGTCAAGCTGCTGGACCGGGCCGGCCGCCCCGTCGAGAGGCCGGTCGTGACGCTCGACTGGGAGCCGGGCGAGATCGAGCGGGGCGGGTTCCGGCACTTCATGCTCAAGGAGATCCACGAGCAGCCGGGCGCCGTGTCCGAGACGCTGCACGCGCTCGTCCCGGACGCGGCACGGCCGTCGCTCGCGCACCTCGGCCTCGACGCCGCGACGCTGCGCCGGTTCTCCGGGGTGCGGCTGGTCGCGTGCGGCACCTCGTGGCACGCCGCGCTCGTCGGCAAGTTCTACCTCGAGCGTCTCGCCCGCGTGCCGTGCGAGGTCGAGTACGCCTCGGAGTTCCGATACCGGGAGCCGCTCCTCGCCGCCGACACGCTGGTGGTGGGCATCACCCAGTCGGGCGAGACGGCGGACACCGTCGCCGCGATGCGCCTGGCCGCCGAGGCCGGCTCGGCGCTCGCGGCCGTGTGCAACGTGCGCGGCTCGCTGGCGGAGCGCCTCGCGGCGTTCCGCCTCGGGACCCATGCCGGGCCCGAGATCGGCGTCGCCTCCACGAAGGCGTTCACGACACAGCTGGTGGCTCTCCTGGCGCTCGCGCTCTCCTGGCGAGCCGCCAAGGGGCTGCCGGCCTCGGACACGAAGGTGCTCCTCGATCGCACGTGGGCGCTGCCGTACGACATCGAGGGAGCGCTCGACCACGCCGCGGCGGTTGCGACGGTCGCGGCGAGGCTCCAACACGCGACGAACACCCTGTACCTCGGGCGGGGCGTGCTGTACCCGCTTGCCCTCGAGGGTGCGCTCAAGCTCAAGGAGATCTCGTACCTCCACGCGGAGGGGTACCCGGCGGGCGAGATGAAGCACGGGCCGATCGCGCTGCTCGACGAGGGGTTCCCCGTGATCGCGCTGTGCCCTCCGGGCGAGCTCCAGGAGAAGGTGCGCTCCAACATCGAGGAGGTGAGGGCACGCAAGGCGCCGGTGTACGTGTTCGGCGACGCCGCCGACGCGCGTCTGGCGGAGCTCGCGGAGGCGGTGATCCCGCTCCCGAGCCTGCCGTGGCCGCTGACGCCGATCGTGGCGGCGGTGCCGTTGCAGCTGCTGGCGTACGAGGTCGCGGTGCGGAGGGGGTGTGATGTGGATCAGCCGCGCAACCTCGCCAAGTCCGTTACCGTGGAGTAGGGGCGCGGCCGATAGCGGACCGTCTGCGTTGTTGCGCTCGCCCGTTCGCATCCTCATGTAGCCTCCGGCTACACTCCGGTGCGACGGGCTCGCGCGCCTAGCATCCGGCCCACTCTCGGCCGCGCGGGCTACCCGCCGTTCGCCACGATCCTGCTCGAACGGCCCAATCCGGGCGGCGCGGGCTACACGCCGTCTGCCACGACCCTGCTCGTGCGGCCCGATGCGTGGGCGCTGGCGCTGCGCGCTACGCGGCGTTCGCACGGGGAGCGTCCAGGTCTTTCTCGGAGGAGTTGGCCGCCCGCAGGCGGCGGGCGTATGATCGCGCTGAACCTCGGAGGCGACGATGGCCACCCAGCGTCCCCAAGCGGAGCGACGCTCCGGAGCGGATCGGAGGAGCGGTGCCGACCGGCGTGGCTCCGGGCGGAGCGCCGCGCGTGAGCCGGGCCGGAACGACCGTCGGATGGGGCACGAGCGTCGCGTTCGTGAGCGTCGGCAGCACGGCGCGGCCGCTCCGCCCCCCCGCGGCGAGAAATCGAAGTAGCGCCGCGGGCGCACCCCCCACCTGATCCCACGACGCGGCAGGTCGCTCCTGCGCGGCACGGCGCCGGAGAGCCGGCGAGGTACAATCCCCGGTTCCTGGAGGTGCGGTGAACCCTCTCGACGCGCTGCTCGCCGAGCTGGACGACGACCAGAAGACCGCCGTGATGCACGGCGAGGGTCCGCTGCTCGTCGTGGCCGGCGCCGGCTCGGGCAAGACCCGCGTCCTGACATACCGCGTCGCCGCCCTCCTCGCCCGTGGCCTGGCGCAGCCGCACGAGATCCTCGCGGTGACGTTCACGAACAAGGCGGCACGCGAGATGGCCGAGCGTGTCGAGTCGCTCGTGGGAGGCTCGCTTCGAGGTGGGTTCGTCGGCACCTTCCACCGTTTCGCGCTCCAACTCCTGCGCAACCACCCCCGCGAGGCGGGGCTGCCGGAGAGGTTCGCGATCGCGGACGAGGATGAACAGCGCCAGATCGTCGACCGCGTCCTCAAGCGGCTCGACATCCCTGCGACCCGGCTGTCCCCGCGGGCTGCTCGGTCGCGGATCTCTGCCGCCAAGAACGCGCTCCTCTCTCCGAAGGAGCTCGAAAACCGAGCTCGCGGCGACGCCGAGCGCCTCATCGCGCAGGTCTACGCGTCGTACCAGGCGGAGGTCCGGGACGCAGGCGCGGTCGACTTCGACGACATGTTGCTGGAGGCGGTGTCGCTCCTGGAGCGGCACGACGCCCTCCGGAAGTCGCTCGCGTCGCGCTTCCGCTGGCTGCTGGTGGACGAGTACCAGGACACCAACCTCGCCCAGGCCCGGCTCGTGAGGCTCCTCGGCGGGAAGACGCCCAACCTCACGGCCGTCGGAGACGAGGACCAGTCGATCTACCGGTGGCGTGGGGCGGAGGTGGAGAACATCCTGAGCTTCGAGACGGCGTACCCGGCGGCGAGCGTCGTGACGCTCGGCCGCAACTACCGCTCCGCGGAACCCATCTTGCGCGCCGCGGCGGCGGTGATCGAGAGGAACACGCGGCGGCGGCCGAAGCGCCTCACCTCGCAGGTCGGGAAAGGGGTCCCGGTCGGCGTGTACCTCGCCGCCGACGAGGCGGACGAGGCACGCTTCGTCGCGGACGAGATCGCCCGGCTGCGCGGCGAGGTGAGCGCCGGCGAGATCGCGGTGCTGTTCCGCGTCAACGCGCAGTCGCGTCCGTTCGAGGGCGAGATGGTGCGTCGCGCCATGCCGTACGTCGTGGTCGGAGGGACGCGGTTCTGGGAGCGCAAGGAGGTGCGCGACGCGCTCTCGTACCTCCGCCTGGTCGTGGCGCCCGACGACATCCTGGCGTTCCGGCGCGCCATCCACGTGCCGGCGCGCGGGATCGGCCAGGTCGCGATGGACCGCCTCGCGGCGGCCGCCACGGCGTGGGCGGTCCCCCTGCCGGAGGCGGCGCGGCGGCTGCCCGAGGAGCTCACACCGCGCGCCCGCCTCGCGCTCGAGGCGTTCTCGGCCCTGCTCGACCGCCTCCGCATCACCGCGCGCGCGGCGCCCGCGGCCGAGGTCGTGCGCGAGCTGCTCGACCGCTCGGGCCTTGCGGCGCAGTACGCGACCGACGACGAGGAGGACCGCGCCCGCCGCGCCAACCTCGACCAGCTCTCCGCGGCGGCCGCAGAAGCGGGCGAGCGCGGCCTCGACCTTGCCGGGTTCCTCGACGAGGTGGCGCTCCTCACCGACGCCGACGTCCGGCGCGAGGGCGATGCCGTGCAGCTCTCGACGCTGCACGCCGCGAAGGGGCTCGAGTTCGACGTGGTGTTCCTCGTCGGGATGGAGGACGGCCTCCTGCCGTTGCGGCGCGAGGGGAGCGACGACGCCGACGAGGAGGAGGAGCGCCGGCTCGCCTACGTCGGGATGACACGGGCGCGCCGTCGCCTCGTCCTAACGCTCGCCCGGGTGCGACGCGTCAACGGCCAGCTCCTCTCGGGGAGGCCGTCGCCGTACCTCCTGGACGTGCCTCGCGACCTCGTCGAGGACCGCACGCCCGCGTTCGGCCGCGACGCGTTCCGGGCGCACGCCCCTCACCCGCACGGACACGCCGCAAGGTCCGTCCACGCTTCCGGGGAGGACGCCTCCGGCGTCCGGACCCCGGAGCGCGGACCCCGGCCATCTCCCAAGCACCCCGACGGCTGGCGCCCGGGGCTGAAGGTCCGCCACGCCACGTTCGGGTCCGGGGTGATCCTCCAGGTCCAGGGGACCGGCGCACAGACGCGCCTCGTCGTGTTCTTCGACCGTGCTGGCCGGAAGACGCTCATCCCGTCGCTCGCAAAGCTCGAGAAGGCCTAGACCCTCACGCCGTCGCGCACCACGACACGGCCTGCCTTCACGACGTGCCGGACGAGGTTGACGCCAAAGTGGTAGACGAGGTGCTTCGGCGAAGGGGCGTCGAGCACCACCACGTCAGCCTGCTTGCCGGCCTCGAGGCTCCCGACGCGGTCGGCGCGACCGAGCGCCGCGGCGGCGTTGAGCGTGGCCGCGACGAGCGCCTGCTCGGACGAGAGCCCTGCGCCGAGGCAGGCGAGTGCGATCACGGCGGGGATCGACTCCGTATGGGAGGAGCCGGGGTTGCAGTCGGTCGCGACCGCGACCGGGACCCCGGCGGCGATCAACTCCTCGACCGGCGCGAAGCGGTCGCGCAGGAAGAACGACACCCCCGGGAGCGCGATCGCGATCACGCCCGCCCGCGCCATCGAGGCGATCCCGTCCCGGGACGCGTGCAGGAGGTGCGACGCCGCCGTCGCGCCGACCTCGGCCGCGAGCGCCGCGCCGCCGAGGTCGCACAGCTCGTCGGCGTGCAGGTGGACTCGCCACCCGAATCGCCGTGAATCTCGGACGAGGCGCCGGGTCTGATCGGGCGTGAACACGCCGCGCTCGCAGAAGACGTCCACCTGCTCCGCGAGCCCCTCCCCGGCGACGGCGGGGTAGATCTCCTGGACGACGACGTCGACCCAGCCGTCCGGATCGTGCCGCCACTCGGGCGGGACCTCGTGGCCGGGCATCGCCGTGGCGACGATCTCGACGGGGTGGCGCGACCGCGCCTCCCGCAACACCCGCAGCTGTTTGAGCTCGTTTTCGAGGTCGAGACCGTACCCAGACTTCGCCTCGGTCGTCGTGGTCCCGCACAGGAGCTGGAGGTCGAGACGTCGGAGGGTGAGGCGGAGCAGCTCGTCCGGCGTCGCGCGCCGCGTGGATGCGACGGTGGACACGATCCCACCGCCGGCGGCGGCGATCTCCGCATAGCTCTCACCGGCGAGGCGGCGGTCGAACTCTCCCTCCCGGTAGCCGGCGAACGGGAGGTGGGTGTGGGGGTCCACGAATCCGGGGACGACGGTCCCGCCGTCGGCGTCGAGACGCTCGGTAGGGGGCGGGAAGTGGGAGTCGTGGTCGCTGCGTGCGCCCACGAACTCGATCCGGGACTCCTCGCACCGTACGACGGCCCCCGGGAGGAGCTCGACCGCACCCTGCCGATCGCCGAAAACCGGCTCCGTCCCGTGGGGCGTGGCGACGACGGCCGCGCCTTCGATCAGGAGGGTGTGGGCGCCCGCTCGGCGCCGGGCGCGAGCGCTCCCGGAGCTGCCTGCTTCGGGAACCGTCACCGCTCGCCCTTGGCGTCGGTCGGCCGGCGCCGCAGGAAGCTCACCGTCGGCCCCTCGCTCTCCCTCTGCTCCGAGGCCTCGTCGTCGCGTATGGAGCCGCCCAGGACCTCGACGAGCCGCTTGAGGTCCGCGCGAGCCGTCCGCCGCCTCGTCCGCAGCTGACTGATCACGAGCTCGATGTTCTCGGCCCGTTTCGCGGCGTCGTCGACGACCCGGTCGGCGAGCACCTCGGCGTCCGCGATGATCCGCTGCGCTTCGGTTTCGGCGCGGGTGATCGTCGCCTCGGCGGTCCGCTGTGCGGCCACCAGGGCCTCGTTGACCGCCGCGGCGCGCTGGCGGTACTCCTCGACCTCCTGCGTCAACCGTGCGACCTGCGCACGCAGCTCTCCGCGGGTGCGCGCCTCCTCCTCGAGCTGCTCCGCGATCTCGCCGAGGAAGTCCCGGATCGCGTCGGGGTCGAGGCCGCGCCAGCGGCGAGCGAACGTGGCACGTTGGATCTCGAGCGGCGTCAACCGGTTCATGGCAGGACCTCCGTGTTGGACCAGCCTAACTTAGCGCGCCGGAGGCGCCGTGACAAGGCTCACGGCGTTGACCGCCTCTCCCCGAACAGGACGCGGCCGAGCCGGACGATGGTCGCACCCTCTTCGACCGCCACCTCGAAGTCCTCGCTCATCCCCATCGAGAGCTCGAGCGGGTCGAGGCCCAGCTGCGCCTCCAGCTCGCGGGCAAGGCGCCGAAGTGCGGCGAACGCGGGCCGTGACCGCTCCGGGTCGGGGTCGTACGGCGGCACGGTCATGAGGCCGCGGAGGCTCAGGCGGGGAGTGCGTGCCAGGACGTGCTCGACGAGCCGACGCGCGTCGCCGGGGGCGACACCGGTCTTCTGCGTCTCGCCGCCGACGTTGACCTCGACGAGCACGGGGAGCGTGCGGCCGACCGGCGCCAGGAGCCCCTCCAACCGGTCGGCGAGCTCGGGGCGGTCCACCGTCTCGATCACGTCGAACACCTCGAGCGCGAGCTTGGCCTTGTTGCGCTGCAGCGGGCCGATGAGGTGCCACGGCGTCGCCGCGCTCACGACCGGCCGCTTCGAGGCAGCCTCCTGGACGCGGTTCTCGCCGATCGCGTCGGCGCCGGCGGCGATCGCCTCCACCACAGCCGAGGCGGGTTGCGTCTTGCTCACGGCCACGATCCGCACCCCGGCCGGATCGCGCCCGCCCCGCGCGCAGGCAGCCGCGATCCGCTCCCGCACCGCTGTCAGGCTCTCCGCGATGCTCATCTGCCGTCCGCCGCCCGACCAGACCGCCCCGGCTGGGTCCCGTGCTCTGCGCCGTGTCCCCGGCGCCCGGGTCTCACACCCCCTCCGGTCGCGGCAACGTCGAGACGTGGTCGTCCATCGCGCGGTTTGCGAGCTGGTCAGCGGTCCGATTGGCCTCCCTCGCGACGTGCGAGATCCCGAAACGCCGAAACCCGGCGGCCAGGACGCGGGCGCGCAGCCAGAGCGGCTTGAGGTGCGCCGCCTTGACCTTGTAGGTGCCTTTCATCTGCCTCACGAGCAGCTCGGAGTCCGACTTGACCGCGAGGGTCTCGACGCCGAGAGAGCGCGCGCGCTCGAGAGCCGCGAGGAGAGCCGCGTACTCGGCGACGTTGTTGGTTGCGGTACCGAGGTAGAGGGTGTGCAGCTCGCGGCGTCCCGCCACCTCCAGGACGATTCCGCACCCCGCGTCGCCGGGGTTGCCGCGGGAGCCGCCGTCGACCGCCGCCGCAGCGTGCAGCCCGGGGCTCATGCGGGCGGTGGGAACTGGTCGGGATCGAACAGAAGCCGGCGGCAGTGGTCGCAGAACTGCAGCTCCTCGGCGGTGCGGACGAGTTGCACGAGCGACGGGCGCAGGTCGCCGTGGCACGCCGAGCACGCGTCGCCCTCCATCGGGACGACGGCCGTCGGCCTGCGCGAGGCCCAGAGCTTCTTGAACCGGTTCATCGCCGGTTCCCCGAGGCCGCGCTGGACGTCGCGCAGCTCCCGCTCGATCTCGGCGAGCTCGGCCTCGCTGGTCGCCCGGACCTCGTTCCAGGCTGCCTCCGCCTGCTCGCGCAGCGCCTTCTCCTCGGGGCTCTCCTCCCCGAGGCTCGCGATCTCGCGCTCGGCGGCCTCGATCCCCTGCATGATCTCGAGCAGCCTGTCCTCTTTCGCCTTGAGCTGCGTCTCGACGTGGTCCAGCTCCGAGACCACGGCGGAGAGCTGCTTCATGTTGGTGACCTGGCTCTTCTGCTTCCGGAAGTGCTCGCGTTCCTCTCGGAGCGCCTCTGCCTCACCCTGGACGGGGCCTTGTTCGGACTGGAGCGTGTCTCGGCGAACGCGGGCCGCCTCGAGCTTGTCGTGGCGCTCCGAGAACTGCGTCCGCAGCGCGGCGAGTGCCTCGGGCGGGGTGTCCCGCTTCTTCTTGAGGGCGCTGCGGCGGTCGAGCAGCCGCTGCAGCGCGATGTAACCTGCCAGTTGATCCCTCGCCGTCAACGCCCCTCCCCTGATCCGGACCCGCAACGCCGGTCGAGCTCAGCGCCTGCGGCCCGTGCGCTCCTCCGTTCGTGGTGGGTCCACCAGGATTCGAACCTGGGACCAACCGGTTATGAGCCGGCAGCTCTGACCGCTGAGCTATGGACCCAGCGCGCCGGATTGTAGGCGTTCAAGCCGTCCGAGACAAGCCGACGGGCCGAGCTAACAGGTGACAGCTCACAGCTCACAGCTAACAGCCGACGGCACTCCCGGCCTGGACCCGAACTGCGGCAGATCCCGGCCGAGCTGTCGGCTGTGGGCTGTCGGCTCCAGGCTGTCGTTCAGCCGATCATGTCGAGGTACGGCTTGAGGAGCTTGGCGCGGGTCGGGTGCCTGAGCTTGCGCAGCGCCTTCGACTCGATCTGGCGGATGCGCTCCCTGGTCACGTTGAACGCCTTGCCGACCTCCTCGAGCGTGTGCTCCGTGCCGTCCCCGATCCCGAACCTGCGGCGCAGCACCTCGGCCTCGCGCGGGGTCAGTGTACGGAGCACGCCCTCGGCCTGCGTCTTCAGGCTGGCTGCGATCACCGCGTCGATCGGGGAGACCGCGGACCGGTCCTCCACGAAGTCGCCGAGGTGGGAGTCCTCCTCCTCGCCGATCGGGGTCTCGAGCGAGATCGGCTCCTGCGCGATCTTCATGATCTTGCGCACCTTGGTGACCGGGATCTCCATTTTCTCGGCGACCTCTTCGGCCGTCGGCTCGCGCCCGAGCTCCTGGACGAGCTGACGTTGCGTGCGGGTGAGCTTGTTGATCGTCTCGATCATGTGGACGGGAATGCGGATCGTGCGCGCCTGGTCGGCGATCGCTCGCGTGATCGCCTGGCGGATCCACCACGTCGCGTAGGTCGAGAACTTGTACCCCCTCCGGTACTCGAACTTGTCCACGGCCTTCATCAGGCCGATGTTCCCCTCCTGGATGAGGTCGAGGAACTGGAGGCCGCGGTTGGTGTACTTCTTCGCGATCGAGACGACGAGCCTGAGGTTCGCGACGATGAGCTCCTGCTTGGCCCCGTCGGTCTCCCGCTCGCCCTGGCGGACCTCCCCGACGACGCGCTTGAGCTCCTCGTACGGAACGCCGAAGCGGCCCTCGAGCGCCCTGAGCTCCGTCCGGTAGCGCTTCACGCGCTCCTTGTAGAACGTCCGGCGCTCCGCGTTCCGCTCCACCCGGAGCTTGGCGTCGTCCTTGCGGATGGTCGTGATCGGGATCGAGAACTGGCGCTCGACCTCGGTCAGGAAGCGGACGAGGCGGTTGCGCGTCGTGGTCGTGAAATCGGTGGAGCGCACGAGCACCGAGATGTCGCCTGCCAGGGCGTCGATCTGCCGAAGGAGCTCGTCGCCCCGACGCGTTCCGCGCTTGCAGCGGCGCAGCCGTTCCTTGAGCTCCTTCGACTGGTCGTCGAGCTCCCGAATCCGGTCGAACAGCTTCATCGTCTCCAAGACCCGCAGGAGGCCGCGCTCGTCGAGGTCGCCGTTGAGGCCGGCCAGGATGTCGCGCATCATCCGCCGGTCGCGGCGGGCCATCTCGTTGGCGCGCAGGAACAGCTCCCGCACATGCGGGCTCGACGCGAGCGCGGAGAACACCTGCGCTTCCCCGGCCTCGATCCGCATCGCGATGGAGACCTCGCCGTCGCGGTCCAGCAGCTTGACCGTACCCATCTCGCGCAGGTACATCCGGACGGGGTCGTTCGTCTTCTCCAGAAGCGCGGGATCGACGAGGCTCGCGCCCGGCACCGGTTCCGGGCTCTCCGCGCGCTCGCCCGCGGTGCCTTCCTCCTCGAGAGCGGCGAGCTTCTCGACGCTCTCGACGATCTCGATGTCGTTCTCCGTGAATCGGAGGTAGATCTCGTCGAGCTCCTCGGGGGCGGACGCAACCTCTTCCGGCAGGATCTCGAGGATCTCGTCGACGAGCACGTACCCGCGCTCGCGCCCGAGACCGAGGAGCCGCCCAAGCTCCACGTACTTCTCCTCCACCGTCAGAGCGAGCGCGTCACGCGGTCCGGAAGACGCCGCAGCCTCGCTCGCCTGGTGGTCCCTCTCCCTACGGCCGCGGGCGTCGCGGGGTTTGGCCGCCGGTCCCTTGCCGTGTTTCGGGCGCGTGGGGGTCGTCGGCTTCGCGGACGGGCGCTGGCCGGCCCTAGGCTTTGCGACCGGCTTGGCGGGGCGCGGACGCGCCGTCACCGGCGCGGCGACCCGTTTCGGGTGCGACTCCGGTCTCTTCTTCGCGTGCGGCTTCACGAGGCGCTTGACGGGTGGGCGCGTGGGGCTCGCTGTCGCACGGCTCCGCGAGATCGTCCCCTTGGCGGGGCGGACCAGTCGATGCGGTGTGCCGCCGGCCTTGGCGGGGCGGCGCAGGGGGCGCACCGTCACCGCCTTGGCTACGGGGTGTGCGGCGCGGGCCGTCTTCGCGGCGTTCGTCGCACGCCGCGCCGGCGCGGCTTTCCGGGGTTTCGCCGCCGCGTGAGTGACCCGGATGGGGCGGCGGGCGGCTGTCGCCGGCTTGCGGCCGTGCGTGCGTGTGACGGCCGCCTTCGCACTCTTCGCCGACGTCGTCTTGAGGACGGACCCGGCGGTGCGCCGATCGCCGGCCCGTTTGGGGGTTGTCCGTGACGCCCGTGCAACGCGGGTCCGAGCGGCGGCGGCCTTCGTTGGCCGCGCCGCGGGCTTCGGCGCGCTACGCGCCATCGCCACGGGCCGAGCGGCCGCCTTCTTGGCTTCGTGCCGCGCGGATTCCTGTGCCTTCCTGCGCCCGCGCTCTCGATACTGAGTCCCGCGAGCTTCCTTCTTCTTCAGTGGTTTTCGCAAGTGTCCCTCGGTCCGATGAGTTTGAAACGCAGGGTGTTGCGCCCGGCGCCTCGATGTTGGGGATAGTCACTACCACCCGCCACCCCTCACCACCCCCAATGTCGGGCGTCGAGCGACAAATTTCAAGGCTACCACCACGCGCAACCCCCGGACACGCGCGGGGAACCGCTTACGACGGCCGTCCCCGCCTCTTGATCAGGGCGCTCTGTTCGGCCTTGAGTTGAGCCAGCGTCTCGATATCGCCTTTGGCCTCGGCCTCGCGGATCGCGTCGACGAGGCGGGCGCTCCGGAGCCGGTCGCTCCGGCGCCTGACCAGCTGGACGAGGGTGGGGATCCTGTCCTTGGGGGTCTGCGGTGCCTCGTGCTCGAGGCTCGCGACGAGCCGCCGGTCTGCGGGATCCTCGATCACCGACAACACGCCGCCGAGGTCCCCCGCTCCGCTCTCCGCGACCCGGCGCTGGACGATCTCGATGACGCGACGCACCCCGGGGTGGCAGATTCCGTCCACCGGGAACTCATGCACGAGGGCGGCGGCCTGGTCGGGCTCGAGATCGTGCAGGAGCAGGCGAAGGAGAGCCATCTCCCCCTGCTCCGGCGCCTCCTCGGCCGCGGCTTGCCGGGCGACGACCCGGGGCGCGTCCATGGCGCCAAGCTCCTCGAGCGGGACCCCGGCGCCGTGAGCGAGCGTCTCGCGCATCTCGAAGCGCCTCACCGGATCCGGGCACGTATTGACGATCTCAAGTGTCTGCAAGAGGTTACGGCGCCTATCCGAGCGCGTCGGACCCATCATCTCGAGCAGGAAGTCGGCCGCCCCGACGGCCGCGTCCACGCGTCCGCCGAAACCGTCGTGCCCTTCCGTTCGCACCACGTCGTCGGGGTCTCGCCCCTCGGGGAGGAGGAGCACGCGAACGTCCAACGAGGCCGCCAGCAGGGTGCGCAGCGCCGCCACCGCGGCCTGTCGCCCCGCGGCGTCGCCGTCGAAGCACACGACGACGCGCTGGGCGCGACGGGAGAGCTCGCGCGCGTGGTGCTCGGAGAGCGCCGTGCCGAGGGTGGCGACCGTCTCGGCGAACCCGGCGTGGTGCAGCGCGATGCAGTCGAAGTACCCCTCGACGACAATGACGCGACCGGCCGCGGCGAACGCCCGGGCGGCGCGGTCGAGGAGGAACAGCACCTGGCTCTTGGAGAAGACGCTCGTTTCCGGCGAGTTGAGGTACTTCGGGTTCTCGTCCACGAGGCTCCGACCGCCGTAGGCGATGATCCTCCCCCGCACGTTACGGATCGGGATCGTGACCCGGTCCCGGAAGCGGTCCCATACACGCCCCTCCTCGCCCTGTACGACGAGCCCGGCCGCGATCAGGAGGCGTTCCGGGAACCGCTTGCGCATCTCGTCGTAGAGCGCTCGCCACTCCGCCACCGCGTACCCCAGGCCGAACTCGGCCGCCACCTCGGTCGGCACGCCGCGGCGCTCGAGGAACGCACGCGGCCGGTCGTCACCCAGGCGCCGGGCGAACACCGCCTGCGCGGCCTCGAGGACGTCGGTGAGCTGCTCCTGCTCGTCCTTGCGGCGGCGCGCCTCGGGCGAGGCCGGAGGCAGCCTGACGCCAAACCGGTCGGCCAGTCGCTCGACCGCCTCCGCGAAGGGGACCCGCTCGATCTCCATGACGAAGTCGATGACGTCCCCGCCGCGCTTGCACCCGAAGCAGTAGTAGGTGCCCTTCTCGCGCGAGACGTTGAACGACGGCGTCTTCTCTCCGTGGAACGGGCAGAGCCCGACGTAGCTCCGGCCGGTCTTGCGGAGCGTCAGGTGCTCGCCGACGACCGCGACGATGTCCGCCGCTTCCCTCAGCTGCTCGAGGACGGGGCGGGACAGGTCGTACCCGCTCATCTCCGCCCCCTCGGCCCCGCCCCCCCGCGGGCGCAGCGCACCTTCGTAGGCACGATCGGCGCCTCGTCCCCGGGCTGACCCTTCCGGACGCCCCCCGGGACGATGCGGCACCCGCGGTACCCCATGAGCGTGAGTCTAGGCGCGGCCGTCACGACAGGTCCAGTTCCGCCTCGGTCGCCCCGGTCCCGCCGCGGAACTGCGGGGGGTGGGAGAACCGCGCAACGGCCGGGTGGTGCGCGAGGACCTCGCGCACGACGCGTCGCAGCGTCCCGGTGCCGTGGCCGTGCACGATGCGCACGTGCACGACACCGGCCGCGAGCGCCCTGTCCAGGAAGCGCTCGACCGCCTCCCTTGCCTCGTCCTGGGCCATGCCGATGAGGTTCAGCTCGGTGGGTGGTGCCTCGGACGCCGCCACCTCGACCCCGCTGGTCGCGGCGACCTCCGCCGGAGATGTCGCCTCGCACGCACCGGCCTCGACCCAGATGCGCTTGTCGTTGACCAGGAGCTCGACGCGCTGGCCCGCGACGCGCACGACCCGGCCGGCGGCGGCGGTTCCCGCCAGGCGGACCGTCGCACCGACCGCGAGCGGCTCCGCGGGCTCCGGCTGATGGGGGCGCTCCGGCCCGATGTCGATCGCCGTCCGCCGCACGGCGGCGAGTCGCCGCTTGCCGGGAAACTCGCCGCGGGCGCGCGCCTGCTCGAGCTCCACCAGCGCCGCCGCGAGCTGCTCGCGGGCGCGCCTCCGCAGCGCATCGCGCTCCTCGGCGAGCCGCCTCCGAACCGTCTCTTCCTCCTCGGCCAGTCTGGCCTTTTCGCGCTCCGCACCCTCGCGGGCCTCCTCGGCGAGACGCTCGGCGTCCCGCAGGCGGTCGCGTGCTTGCGCGAGGCGGTCGCGCTCCGCCTGGAGCGCCTCGAGGTAGCCGTCGATCGCGAGAAAGGCGCCCGAGAGCAGCTCGCGCGAGCGTGCCAGGACGTGGGACGGAACACCGCACGAGGCGGCGATCGTGAGGCCGCGCGAGCGGCCGGGCACGCCGAGGTGGAGCCGGTACGTGGGCCGGCCGCTCGCCTCGTCGTACCCCATCGCCGCGTTGAGCGCGCCCGACACGTCCTCGAGGCGCGCGGCGACCGTGATCAGGTGCGCGGTGGCGAGCGTCCAACACCGCCTCCGAGCGAGCTCCTCGAGGAGCGCTGCTGCGAGCGCCGCGCCTTCCTCGGGGTCCGTTCCCGAGCCCAGCTCGTCGTAGAGGACGAGCGTGTCGGTGTCGGCGTCCGAGAGTAGCGCCGCGGTCGCCCGCATCGCGCCCGTGAACGTCGAGAGGTCGGAGAAGAGATCCTGCTCGTCGCCGAGGTGACACCACACCCTCGTGAACGCCGGGAGTGCGCTCCCCTCGGCGGCCAGGACCGGGATGCCGGCCTGCGCCATCAGCGCCGCGAGGCCGACGGTCTTGACCGCCACGGTCTTGCCGCCGGCGTTCGGTCCCGAGAGGAGCACGAGGCGGGTGTCGCCGGGAAACTCGAGGTCGAGCGGCACCACGGGCCGCACGTTCCCGGCGTCGCCGAGGACGTCGGCACGGAGGGCGGCGAGCGCCGGGTCGAGGAGCGGGTGCCGGGCAGCCACCAGGTGGATCGCCCGGCCCCCGCCGGGTTCGAGGAGCGTCCCGCCGCACGCCTGGCCGAACAGGATGCACGCCTGTGCGGCGTCAAGCGCGGCGATCACCGCGGCCGCGTGCAGGAGCCGGTCACGATGGCCGTGGAACGCCGAGGCGAGCTCCGCGAGCACGCGCTCCTCCTCGGCGCGGGCGACGGCGATCGCCTGGGCGAGCGCGTTGTTGAGCTCGACGACGGCAAACGGCTCGAGGAACACGGTCGCTCCGGTCCCGGACGCGTCGAGGACCAAGCCGGGGACGAGCGCCCTCTCGCCGGTGGGGACCGGCACGCAGTAGCGGTCCCTGCGCAGGGTGAACGGCGCCGAGAGCGACTTGTGGCTGCGCCGGATTCCCTCCAGCGCCGACACGATCTCCGCCCGGTGGCGCTCCCGCGCCGCGCGTGCCTGGGCGAGCGCGGGTGATGCGCTGTCGAGGATCTCGCCGGACGGCCCGATGCGGAGCTCGCAGAACGCGAGGAACGCCTCCATCTGGGGGAGCTCGGCGAGGAGCGCACCGAGCTCGGGACCGACCCCGACCGCCGCCAGGGCGGCCCGCGTCTCCACCACGCCCCGCACGAGCGTGACCAGGTGCGCCACGTCCGCCGCGTCCGCGGGTCCGGCCGTGTCGCGTTCGAGCAGATCGGCCGCGTCGACCCCGGCGAACGCGAGGGTTCCCTGCGCGGCGACGAACTCGCTCACCTCACGGGCGAGCCGGAAAGCGGACGACCCCTCCCGAGCCGTGAAGCGGGGAAGGGTCGCCGTAACCGCCCGCCGTCCCCGGTCGCTGCGGCCGAACGAGGCGACGAGCGCGAGTACCCGGTCGAATTCCAGTGAGGCGAAGCTCAAGAGCCTACCGGCAGGGGCTACAGCAACCCCGCCTTGCGCTGCTGGGCCAGCTTGCGGAGGAGTTTCTTACGCGCCTGGATGAGCTTGCGCTTCCGCCGCACGCTCGGCTTCTCGTAGTGCTGGCGCTTCTTGATCTCGGACAGGATCCCGGCCTTCTCGCACTTCCGCTTGAAGCGCCGGAGCGCCTGCTCGAACGACTCGTTGTCCCGAACATGCACCATCGTGGGCATCGCGCGATCTCACCCCCCTTCTGCGCCGGTCTTGTCGCACCCCGAGGGGCGCGAGAGCGCTGGTCAAAGGGAAGAGATTTTACCACACCCGGCGCCCACGGGGTCAACGCGGGTTGGCCGTCGAACCGCCCCCGGAGGCCGGGCTACGCGCCCTTCCTCGGTGTGCACCCCCGCGTCCCGCGGGCGGTACCGGGGCACCGGCGGCGGCCGGCGTCGGGGCCGGGACGTGCTCGAGCTCGGCGAGCGCCGCGTCGAGACCGGGAGGGACGGGAACGCCGAGTCCGACGTAGGCGCGCCGAGCACGCATGAGGTCCCTCAGTGCGGGCCCCGGGGCGCCGTCGTGGTCCCGGACGTAGCGGGCATTGGCCTCGGCGTCCGCGGCGTAGAGGTCGAGCGCGTTCCTGGTCTCGGGCCGGCTCGGCGCCTCGTTGAGCGCCACGGTGAGGAACCTGGCGAGGGCGCGCTGGCTGCGTGCGTACGAGGCGTCGAACGCGGCCTGCGCGTCCCGCAGCGCGGCGGGGTCGTCGCCGCGGGGCGGAGCGCTCATACCGTCGAGCCGCGCGCGGGACGAGGAGAGTTCCGCGCGGAGCGACGTCACTCTCGCGAACTCCGCGGCGACGTCGAACCCCGACGGCGTGTCGGCGGAGTGTCCGCCACAGGACAGCGCGATCGCTGCGAGAAGGCCCCGGGCGCGGTGCCCGGTGGAGATCCTCATTCGCTCCCCCAGGGTCGAGACGCTAGCAAAGCGGAGCGTTCGAGGCAACGCGGCGTTTCCTTGACACCGTTTGAGCGCCACGCCGATAATGCTCCACGAGTTGAACATCACGGAGGCACCATGGAGAAGCACGAAGCCGTACTCGCCGAGCTTGAGCAGATGCGCGAGGGCGCCGCGGCGCTCATCCGCGCGAAGCTGGAGGCCGTGGCGAGGCAGACCCGCGAGCTCGCGAACCGTCTCGCCGGCGATCTGGACGTCGTGGTGCCTCCCGATCTCGAGGCGCTCTTCCCGATCGGCGCCGTCGCGGACCACCTCCGCAGCGCGAGCGCGCCGCCTGCTGCCGCGCCGGCGCTCGGTCTCGACGTGCTCCGGAAGCTCGATCTCGGGCGCGCCCAGTCCGAGGTCCTGCAGGAGCTTCTCCGGCAGGTCGGACCGTGGTGCGGTCCGCGCGCGATCATCGTCCTGAGAGACGGCACGGTCCAGGGATGGGCGGGCGGCGGGTTCCCGTTCGGAGACCCCGCGCGCACGTGGCGGGCCAACCTCGCCGACTCGCCGACGCTCACCAAGGCGTCCGCAGGAACACCGGTCCTCGTCCGCCCCGCCGCCGACAAGGTGCTCTCGGGATGGTTCGACGGCAGCGAGAAGCGGCTGCTGCTGGTGCCGATGCTGCTGCGCGGGAAGATCGTGGGCGTCCTCGCCGCGCTCGAGGGCGAGACCGGGCTCGACACCGCGGTGATCCAGCAGCTCACCTACACCGTCGGACTGATGCTCGAGACACTCGCGACCCGGGTCGCGGCGCCGAATCCATCGCTGTCGGAGCCGCAAGACCTCACAGGCGGGCCGGCAGCCCCGGTCACCGGCGCCCCCCTCGAGGCGCCGCCCCCGGCGCCGGTGTTCGAGGCGCCTCGCGCCGCCGTGGAGGCGGCACCGGAAGTGGCCCCCGAAGTCGCCGCCGCTCCGGTCGATGCGGGCTCCACCGTCCAGCTGGCGGTCCCGGTCATCCCAGCGGTGCCGGCGGTCCCCGCCCCGCCGGTCGCGCCCGTCCGCACCCCCGAGGAGGAGCGCAGACACGAGGAGGCGCGCCGCTTCGCGAGGCTCCTCGTCTCCGAGATCCGCCTCTATAACGAGCAGGCCGTCCAGTCGGGGAAGCTCGCGCACGACATCTACAAGCGTCTCAAGGAGGACATCGACCGCTCGCGCGACATGTACGAGCAGCGCGTCTCCGCCGAAGTGCGGGCCAACAGCAACTACTTCCACGACGAGATGGTGCGCATCCTGGCGGATGGTGATCCAGAAGCCCTCGGCATGTAGCGGGGTTCTGGTCCGGGCACTCTGTTCTCTCGCCGTCGCGGTCGTGAGCGGTTGCCGCGAGGCTCCGATCCCCACCCTCGCCCAAGCGTTCCAGGTGCGCGGCGACTCCGCCGCTCGGGCCAGGGCGTTCATGAGGGTCGCGATCGACGGCCGACGCAGCGAGGCGGCCAGAGCGGCGCTGCTGTGGGGCCTGTTCGCGTGCGACGCGCGCGCGCCGGTGGCCGCCCTTACCGGCTTCAACATCGCGAATCCCGGAGCCGGACGGGCGAGGATCGCGGCGCGCCGGCTGGAAGACGCCCTCTCGGCGTCACACTCGCCCGCGGCGGCGTGGGCGGCGGCGGCCTCCGCGCCGTGGCTGTCGGCCGACGAGCGCGTCCGCCTCCGCCTGCGCGGGGCCGAGGCGCTGGTCTCGCAGGGGGAGGCTGCCGGTGCGGTGGGGCTTCTTCCCGATCTCTCGGCGCTGCGTCGCGACGATCTTGCGAGGGCTCTCGTGGTCACCGCCCGCTCCGGCGGGCCCGCCTCCGAGGCGGCGCTCCGTCGGATCGCCGTCGAGTTCCCACAGCGGATCGCCGACGCCGCCGCCGGTTTGAGCGCGGCGAGGTTCGAGCCGAGTTTCACGACGGAGGAGTGGGCCGCTCAAGCGCAGGCGTGGCTCGAGGCGGGCCAGCCGCTCGCTGCGCTCCGCTCTGCGGGTCGCGCGCAGAGCGCGGGTTACCTGATCACTGCCCGCGCTTCACTGCGCCTGCACCGATCGGCTGCGGCGCGCGCGTGGGCGGCCCGGGGCGGCGAGCGGTGCGGTGTGTGCTGGGTGGAGCGCGCCGACGCCGAACGCCAGCTTGCGTGGAGCGGCGCACCGAGGGACCGCCCCCGCTCCTTCGGTGAGATGCTTCACGCCGCGCTCCGCGCGACGGGGATCCTCGCGACGGGAGACCCGGAGCGGGCGCGAGCGGAGCTGCTCGAGGCCGAGGCGCTCGTCGAGCTCGGCCGTTTCGAAGATGCCGTACCGCACCTCGAGGGCGACGCGGTGGCTTCACTCCCGCGCTTCGAGTGGGTGTGCCGGCGGCTGGCGATGCTCGGCGCGCGCGCGGCCGGGGACGGACCCGAGCGCGCCGTCGAGCTGGCGCGCAGCACCCGGGGGCGCCGGGTTGCGACGTTCTGGGTCGCCAGCGAGCGCGCCCGCCGCGGCGACCGGAGCGGCCTCGAGGCGCTGGCGATGGGCGGACTCCCCGACCTCCCCGCCGAGTGGGCCGCGCAGGCGCTCGGCCGGGCCGGGGTTCCCGTCGCGCTCTCAGACGAGAGGCTGGCTCGACCTCCGGCGCCATCGTGGTCCGCGGACCTCATGACGGCCGGGAGAGTCGCCGACGTCGTCCTTGGTTGGCGCGCCGAGCTCGAGAGTTCGGGCGGCCCCAGCCCCGGGTGGCTCGGCCTGGTGCAGCTCGCGGAGATGCCTCCACTCGAGGCGATCTCGCTCCTGGTGCGGGCGGAGCCCAGACTGCTCTCGGGGCCGTGGCAGGGTCTCCCGCGCGAGCTCCTCGAACGCTACCTCCCTCTGCCGTGGCGCGACGAGGTCGAGTCCGCCGCGCGCCGCGGGGGCGTTCCGCCGTGGCTGCTGGCGGGGCTCGTGCGCCAGGAGTCGGCGTGGAGCCCGCGAGCCCGCTCCGCCAGGGGAGCGGTCGGACTCGCTCAGGTGCTGCCCGAAGTCGCCGCGGAGGCGGCCCGCGCGACGCCGGGTCTCGCGCCGACGGGGGACCTCCACGACCCCGGGCGCAACCTCACGCTCGGAGCGATGCTGCTCGCGCACTGGCGCCGGGACTTTGCAGGGTCGTGGGCGGCGGCGCTCGCGAGCTACAACGGGGGCGAGAAGCGGGCGCGCGAGGCGTGGGAGGCGGCCGGCCGCCGCGACGGACCGGGGTTCGTCGAGTCGCTCGAGGTCCCCGAGACGTGGGACTACGTGCACCGTGTCGTCGTCCTGGCCGAGGGGTACCGGATCCTGTACTGGCCGGAAGGGAAGGCCTACCCATGGATGTGATCGAGGTCGCCTCGCAACGGCGGCGGCAGCTCGTGGATGTGACGAGCTTCGTCCAGGAGGCCGTGGCTGCGTCGGAGGTTGCGGAGGGGGTGTGCCACGTGGCGGTGCCGCACACGACCGCCGCAGTCCTCCTCAACGAGAACGCGGACCCGGCGGTCGGCGAGGACATCCTCGCTGCCCTGGCCGGCATGCTGCCCCCGATCGCCTGGCGGCACGCGGAGGGGAACTCCGACGCCCACGTCCTGTCGACGCTCGTCGGCCACTCGGTGACCGTCCCGATCAGCGACGGCGAGCTCTCCCTCGGCCGCTGGCAGGCCGTCTACCTCTTGGAACTCGATGGGCCGAGGAAGCGCGAGCTCTGGATCACCTGTATCCGCGCGTGACGGGCGAGGCGCGGCTCGGCCGCGGCTCGCCGGGGGGCTCGGGGGGTCAAGAGCGGCCGGGAGGGTGGTGGAGCGGCCGCGGGACCCCCCGCCCGGGAGTCGGGCCGAGGAAGCGCGAGCTCTGGATCACCTGTATCCGCGCGTGACGGGCGAGGCGCGGCTCGGTAGTGTCGCGGGAAGTCTGCAAAAGAGGGCCAAGGGTTCCAATAGGCACCTGGGGTCGACCCAAGCGAGGAGACCCAGGGGAGGAACCGATGGCCCGGAGGAAGAGTACGCGGAATGAAGTGGACTGGAAAGCGGCGCTGGTGGGGGACGACGTGTTTCGGGAGCTGCTGCGGGTGACGGTGCAGGAGGTACTCGAGGCAGAGATGGAGGAAGCCGTCGGTGCGGGGAAGTGGGAGCGGACGGAGGATCGGCTGGGGTACCGGAGCGGGTACCGGGGGCGGACACTGGTGACGCGGGTGGGCAAGCTCGAGCTGCGGGTGCCGCAGGACCGTGCGGGGCGGTTTTCGACGGAGTTGTTCGAGCGCTACCAGCGGAGCGAGAAGGCGTTTGTGAGTGCCTTGGCGGAGATGTACATCCAAGGGGTGTCGACGCGGAAGGTGAAGGCGATCACGGAGGAGCTGTGCGGACACACAGTGTCGGCGTCGACGGTGAGCGCGATCAACGCGAAGCTGGATGAGGACCTGGAGCGGTTTGCGCGGCGGGGGTTGGAGGAGCCGTACCCGTACCTGGTGCTGGACGCGCGCTACGAGAAGATCCGGGACGAGGGTGTCATCCGGTCGCGGGCGGTGCTGGTGGCGATCGGGGTCAACTGGGATGGCCGGCGCTGTGTGCTGGGGGTGGAGCTCGCCAACCGGGAGAGCGCGTCGAGCTGGAAGGACTTCCTGCTGAGCCTGAAAGAGCGCGGGCTCGACGGCGTGGAGGTGGTCGTCAGTGATGACCACCCGGGGCTGCGCCGGGCGACCACGGAGGTCATTCCCGAGGCCGCGTGGCAGCGCTGCTACGTGCACTTCCTGCGCAACGCCCTGGACTACCTGCCGCGGCGGGGGGACGACGACTGCCTGAAGGAACTGCGCTGGATCTACGACCGGAGGAACCTCGAGGAAGCTCGCCGGGACCTGGCGGCCTGGCTTGGGAAATGGCAGACCCGGTACCCCAAGCTGTGTGACTGGGTCGAGAGCAACATCGAAGAAACCCTGACCTTCTACCGGCTGCCGCTCTCCCACCACAAGCACATGAAGTCGACCAACATGCTGGAGCGGCAGAACGAGGAGATCAAGCGGCGCACCCGGGTGGTGCGGATCTTCCCCAACGCCGAAAGCTGCCTCCGGCTCATCCGTGCACTAGCGATCGAGATGCACGAGAACTGGATCGAGGCGATCCGCTACCTCAACATGGACGACCTGCGCGAGCACAAGAAGGAGGCCCTCCGTCGCTTGGACGCGGCGGCATGACCAGACAGGGCTGTGGAAGCCGCGGACCTCGCTCCGCTCGGCCCGCCGCTCCCACAGCCCCTACGACCACCGGAACCCATGACCCAATTTGCAGAGCTTGACAGACACAACTCTGCAGCGCGAGGCGGCCCGACGAAGGATCCGCCGAGACCGTGGAGTGGTCCCCGGTCCGGCCCCATCATCTCGTCCGTGGCGGCTGTTGGACATCCGGCAGATCGGATCAGTCGGAATTTCATGGCCGGGAAAGTTTCCCTGGTCCCTGCGGTTCCTCCCGCCTGAATCCGGGTGTCGGAGGCGGCCCGATCCGAGTGTAACTGCTTGTCGGCGAGAATGATCCGAAGGCCGCTCTCCTTCGCTCTCGGCAGCACCGAGTCCGTCTCAACGGATAGTCTGCAACCTACTGCAGCCGGAGGAGTTGTCACCCCTCTCCGAGATGGCACCTCAGTTGCGTGATCCGGGTTGGTTGCTGGGCGTCGAGACCTTGGAGACACATGGGGGTACCAATTCCGGCAGCACGGTCCCCCGGGGTCCTCGCCAGCCACCGAACGGTCGGGCACGGGCCTGACGGCCGGTCCCGGAAAGGAGGTAGGGCAATGAACACGAAGCTCGGCTCGGTTGCAGCTTTCCTGATCGCCTTCGTGGGGGTCCCGCTGCTCGCGCAGCAGGCCGGCCCGACGGACACCGGGCCTGGGCCTGTGGCTCAGGTGGAGCAGCCGGCAGCCGCTGCCCCGGCACCCTCCCAGAAGGCAGAACCGGACCACGTCGTCGGGACGCTGGCGAGTCTCGGCGCCGACCGCCTCGAGTTGATGGTCGAGAAGGCGGTCGGACCCCACGAGGAGTCCGCATCCGTGCTCGTGGGGGTGACGCACGCCTTCGCGCTCGATGCCCGGACGGAGAAGCCGGCGGCGTTGAAGGTCGGCGACCGTGTTGACCTCTGGTTCACGGAGACCGACGGACAGGGGTACGCGGTCCGCGTGGCGCTCGCGACAGAGGAGCCCGCGCCGTCGAACGCCGCGCCGGCTCCGCAGAGCTCGTCCGCGTCACCGAACCCCGGCGGCCCGGACACCGCCCCGCCTGCCTCCCAGGCCCAGCCGGCGCAGGCCGCGGGAACCACTGGAAACGCGCCCGCCGGATCCCCCGTCGAATCCACCTCTGTAGCCACCTCGCCCGCTCCCGCCCAGGCCGCGCCGGCCGAGCCGGTCACGCGCCCGGCCAAGGTGAAGGCGACGGCTCCCAAGCCGCACGCGAAGGCTCCAGTCCAACCCGCTCCGCAGCCGGCCGCGTCGACCGTTCCGCAGGACGCCGGTGCCGCCGTGGCTGCTGTCCCACCGTTGGTCGCCGCGCCCGGGCCGACCGCAACGTCGGCACAGCCCTCGGGCCCGGGTGCCGTCGAGGATGCCGTCGGCGCGATCGGGGGGAGCTCCTCACCCCTCAACGCGATGCCCTCGCAGTCGGGCGATCCCCTGTTGTTCGTCGGCATCGGCGCGGCGGCGGCGCTGGTCGCGCTCGCGATGCTGTACCTCACGCTCAGGGCGCGTGGACGGGTCCTCGATCTCGGTCTGCACGTGGGGAAGGGAGGTGTCCTGTGAACGGAAAACGACTGCTCGCCGGATCTCTCCTGCTCGGCTCGACAGTGGCGTTCGGTGCAGGGTGTGTGGCCAGTCTGTGGGTGCCCCTCGGCCCGCCCGACGCGCTCGTCGAGGTTCAGGGTGTAACGCCGGGCCCGGGCTATGTCTGGATCGAGGGGAACTGGGTGTGGAACTCGCGATGGGTGTGGCGGCCCGGCCACTGGGCGTCGCCGCCTCGCGCCGGTGCGAGGTGGGAGCGCGGGCGCTGGGAGCACGGCTCGCGCGGCTGGCGTTGGCGTGAGGGACGTTGGCATTGATCTCCGGCGGGGGTGTCCCCGCCATCGAACAACCCTCTGCATGCGATGTGGGGCGGGGCGTGTCCCCGCCCCTTTCTTCGAACCTGATGTCATCGCGAGGCGCGCCTTCCGCCTCTGGTGTCATCCTGAGGAGCGACGCCATCCGCCCCCTGCTGCCATCCTGAGGAGCGACGCCGCAGGCGTCGCGACGAAGGATCTCCCCAAGCATGCAGCGCGACCGAGAGCTCTGCAGCGAGACACAGCCCGGAACAGCTTGGGGGGATCCTTCGCTCGCTGCGCTCGCTCAGGATGACAGCCAGCTACTGCTATCGTCCCTAGGAGCGGCGCCGGAGAACGAAAACCGCCGCCGCGGCGAGGCCCACGGCGAGCGCGACGCGCCCCGCGCCGCCGAGGAGCGGGATCGGAGTCGGCGCTGCGTCGGCGATCGCGAACACCGTCCCGAGGCCGGAGCCGAACGCACCTCCGGACGAGGTGGTGCCGTACAGGTTGCCGACGGTGTCGAGCGTGACCGCGGCGTACGGGAGGCTGCCGTCGGCCGTGCCGCCGGCGAAGCTGTGCACGATCGAGTAGCCGCTGCCGTCGGTCCGC
>DATKLI010000124.1:0-14116 GCA_035542455.1 Thermoanaerobaculaceae bacterium | reverse complement strand
GCGCGTGGGGACGCGCAAGCCCGAGGCCGGCCACCGCGGGACCGGCACAAAGAAATGCCTCCACGCAGTGGAACGAGGGAACGGGCTCTAGGGTCTGAACGTGTACGCGAGGTACAGCTCCGCAGGCACCGGCACGCCGTTGCACGTCGCGGGCTGGTAGCGCCAGTTCTTCACCGCCTGCTTCACGCTGTCGTGCAGCACCCCGCGCGCCTGGACGAACGCGAGGTCGTGGATCGTGCCGTCGGTCCCGACCTCGACGAGCGCGATCACCGTCCCGTACTGCCGCTGGACCCGGGCGTAGGTGTCGTCCTCCGCCTCCTTCTTGACCACGAGTCTCGGCGGGTCGGGCGCCGCGCAGGCCGGCCACTTCTCCGAACCGGCGGGCGCCGCGTAGCTGCCCTCGGCCTCGAGGGTCTGCTGCGCGACCAGCTCCTCGACCGTGGCCTCGACCGCGAGCTCCTTCCCCTCGTAGCAGCGCAACGTCTTCGGGTAGGCCTTGGCACCGAGTGTGATCAACCCCTCGTACTCGAAACGCGGCAGGCTCCCGCCGTACGACGCCGACAGCAGCGCGCCGGTGTCGCCGTCGAAGCAGAGCGCGACCTCGCTGTCCTTCGAGCGGGCGACCTCGCTGATCGCGGCCTTGCCGACCATGTCCTTCTGCCACAGGTCGGACGTCGGGGACGCGTCGACGCAGAACGCTGGCCGCCCCGCGACGGTCCTCTGAACGACGCGCTTGACGACTGCGTCGGGGGGAAGCCGTAGGTGCGCCGCCACGTCGAGCAGCCGCGACGCCTCGTGGAACCGGTACGGCTTGTCGATGACGTTGCGCTTGCGCCACCGCTGGCCGTCCGAGAGCCCGGTGGCCTCCATGTACCCCGGGAACCTCGTGGTCTCGAACCACTGGTCCGGCGACGCCGCGACGAGCAGGTACTGCCCCTCGCGCGCGCCGTCCACCAGGCCGAGCAGCTTGACCGTGACGCGCAGGCGGAACGGGCCGGTCTCGGGCGAGCGGAGGTGCTCGAGCTGCGCGGCCCTCGCGAGGAGCGCGAGCCCCCGTTCCTGCGCCTCGTCGGCGCCGGCGGCCGGCGCGGCGCACACGGCGGCGAGCCCCGCGAACGCGGCCACGGCCAGCCAGAGGGGGCGTAGGAGCAACGAGACACCGAGGTCGTCGTGGCGCATGGCGCTCCTCCCGTTCGAAGTGCAGCAGTTGGACACAATCTAGACCGGACGAGGACAGGGCGCAAGCGGCCCACAGGCCCGCCTCGCCGCCGCGCACGCTCGCCGGGCCGGAGTCGGACGCGGCTGATCAGCGAGCGGCTGCCAGCTCCGAGACGCGATGCTCCACGCCCGCCCGCACCACGAGGCGCACCTTCCGCATGGCGGCGACGTCGGCGGTCGGGTCGGCGCCGACGACCAGGAGGTCGGCGACCTTGCCGGGTTGCACCGTCCCGAGGTCCTTCCCGGCGGCGCCGAGCGCGAGCGCGGCCGTCTGCGTCGAGGCGACCACCACCTGCATCGGCGTCATCCCGTCCGCCTGCATCGCCTCCATTTCGGCGTACACCGCGGGGCCGTGGAGCGTGAGCGGGTTGCCGGCGTCGGTGCCCATCGCGATCGGGATCCCGGCGGCGAGCACGCGCTTCAGGTTGTCCGCCATGACCGGCGTCCCGGCCGCGACGCGGGCGCGCATGCGGTCGAGCCGCTGCTTGAGCATGGTCTCGTCGAGCTTCAGAGCGGCGGTCTCGGCGAGGTGCGCGCGCGTCACGGCGTCGACGCACCCGTTCGGGTCGTCCACGGTCGGCGGCGTGTGCGTCTCCGCCGCCTCGTACATGCGAAGGTAGCCACCCACCACCGTGAGGGTGGGGCAGTAGATCGTGCCGTTCGCCTTCGCGATCGCGATGAACTCGTCGTCCACCGGGAGGTCGTCCACGCTGTGGACCAGCATCGCGGCGCCGGCGCGCAGCGCCTCCTTCGCCTCCTTCAGCCCGGTCGCGTGCACGATCAGCCGCAGCCCGAGCTTCCTCGCCTCGTCGCCTGCTGCCCGCACGGCCGCCGCCATCTCCTCGAAGGGGCGGGTCCTGACCATGATGAACCACACCTTGACCGCGTCTGCCCCGTTGGCGGCGAGGTAGCGCACGCCCTCGCGCGCGGCCTTCTCGTCGGCGAGGTAGATGAACTGGCGCTCCGCCGGGACGTTGAGCCAGAAGTCCGCAGTCGAGAGCAGCGGCCCCGCGGCGGCGACGTGCGGCGCGTCCGGGTTCGTACCGGTCTTGGCCCGCAGGTCCCAGCTCCACGGGTAGCCGCCGACGTCGAAAACCGCTGTCACGCCCGAGCACAGGTACGAGCGGAAGAACCGCTCGGGGTGGTTGCGCAGCCCGGCCTGCACCTGCTCGTAGCGGTAGCGGTCGCGCAGGTCGAGCGAGTCGGGACGGCCGTCCGCCCACCCCGTCTGCGCGAAGTGCACGTGCGCGTCGATCAGGCCGGGCGTCACCCACGAGCCCTTGACGTCGAGCACCTCGGCGCCAGCCGGCACCGGGCACACGGCGCGCGTTCCCGCACACGCGATCCGGTCACCTTCAATGACGATCACGGCGTCCTTCACCGGCGCCGCGCCGGTCCCGTCCACCAGCGTCCCGCCCACGAGCGCCTTCACCGTCGGCGCCGCCCCGACGTGCGCCGCGCACAGCACGCCAACGCCGACCGCAATCGCCGCCACGACCAACGTTCGCCTCATGTCCGCCTCCAGTGCTCGCCGATCATACCGCCGGCGCGGTCCGCACAACCGGCCGGGCCGATCGCTCATCGGGGGCCCCGTGCCTGTGGAGCGCGCCCTCCGCGCGTGCACCTCTGGGCTCCAGTGAGCTCTCAGAGAGCACTCCTGGCGGGCGTGCTCCACATCAACATCGCTGCGGCGGTGGAGCGACTGCCCCTGCCTAGCGGTCCGTGGCTTTTCTCGCTGGCTTTCTGCTTGCCAAGTGCGGCTCGAGGACGAAGCCGTCCGTCCACACCTTCTGGGTACCCGCGAGGAGATCCTCCCAGTAGTCGTTTGTGCTCTTGACAGAGAAAGACAGGAGCGCGGCCTCGTCCCGCGCGAAGCCCACGACCGCAAAGAGGCGCTGGCTGTCTGCGCTCCAGCCAACGGCATACACTGTCTTAGCGAAGGTGCCGACGAGAGGAATCGTCCTCCTGATCTTGCCCTTGGAGTCGGCTATTCGCAGCGACTGGGCCAATGGCGAGGTCTCTGGGTCGGCGAAGGCCCTGAGCCTCGTGTCAGGGGAGTTGACGGAGCGTTCCCCGTCGGCGCCGCGAGACACGGCTACCCTTCTCGGCCCTAGGAGGAGCCTCTGCGTTCGGACTGGCAAGTTGAGCGGGAAGTCCTTTGTTTCCGAGTGGTCGATTCTCTGAACCGCGACGCGATCGAGGACCAACTTGTGGCTTCCGCCCGCGGGCCTCCACGTTTCCGTGCGTCGAATCTCGACCGCTCCCGACGCGACTTCACCTGCCGCCATGCAAGGTACATCGTGTTCTCGGGAGACAGCTTTGCCGGGCGGTGGACCGCCCCCACCGTCGGGTTCGACAACATCATCGGTGGGTTTACCGAGGAAGATCCGCCGCTCATACATGAAGGTGCCTGTCTTGTCGGGGCCGCGGAGTTGACCGCAGCCCTCGTAGCCGCCTCCGGGCTGATTGCCCTGAACCTCGAAGTCGATCAGGCTCTCCCAGAGGAGGTCGCACCGAAGGGCTCCGTCAGGCCCGAAGCGAGGCCCGAATAGAACCTCGCTGGTCTCTTCGCCCCAGCTCGTCGAGGAGTGGTACTCCTGAACCGAGAAGGCGGGCCCGCCGTCGCCGTCCAGCAACAAGCGAATCGGTGATCCCAGTGGCGTGCCTGCCCTCTCCTCCCACCAGAGGACTTTCTTGCTCGGTAGGTCGATCACGCCCACGACCTGCTCGTGGCAGTCCTCGCACTGACCCACCGAGGAGTTGACCGTCATGACCATCAGGTGCTTGTCAGGCCATCCGAAGCTGGTCTCCACGACCGTGTTGATCTTCGGTTCGAAACGGTAGTCCAGGCGGTCGTCAAGGTCGGCATTCCGGAACCTGGTGACCTTGGCTTCATAATCCGGGATCAGCGCGCGGAGGACCTGCTCTTCTGTGAGACCGCAGTCGAGGGGGAGGACGGAGGTCTTCGCCGGCTCGGGGGCGGGCGCCTGGAACGCGGACGCAGCCAGCACCACCAACGCACTTTGCAGAATCATGCCGCAAGTCTAGACCCGATTCGCCCCTTTCGGGGACGCCGTCGTGTGGTGTTCGCTTTGTCTCTTTGCCGGGTGGTGGGTGGGGGAGAGCTGTCAGCTGTGAGCTGTCAGCCGTCTCTGTCGTACTTTCGACTTTGGACTTTCGACTTTCAACGGGCTGGGTGGGGGCCGACCCACGACCCACCACCCACGACCCACGGTCTCTTCAGTCCACCGTCAGCGTCTTCGACAGGTTCCTCGGATAGTCCGGGTCCATCCCCTTGGCGACCGCGAGGTGATAGCCGAGGAGCTGGAACGGCACCGCGCCGACGATCGCGTACTCGAGGTCGGAGCCGACCGGGAGCGGGACGAAGTGCGACGCCTCGTGCTGCAGCGCCCGGTTGGGCGCGGCGAGCACGGTGGCGTGGCCGGCGCGCGCGGTGACCTCGGTGACGTGGTTGGTGAGCATCTCCGCTCCGGAGGGCGGCGCGGTGAAGAACACCGGCGTGTCCTCCTCGACCATCGCGAGCGGGCCGTGCTTGAACTCGGAGGAGAACATCCCCTCACACGGGAGGCCGGTGACCTCCTTGCACTTGAGCGCGCCCTCGAGCGCGACGCCGTGCCCGAGGCCGTACCCGAGGATGAAGAGCCGGTCGCAGGCGACGAACTGCTGCGCGAGCTTCGCCATCGCCTCGTCGGTACGGGCGATCGCCCGCTCGAGCCACTGCGGCGCCGCGTCGAGCTCCTCGACCGGCTGCCCGCCGACCGCGGCCGCGAGCGCGATGAGCGCGATCACCTGGTTCGTGTACGTCTTGGTCGCGGGGACCGAGATCTCCCAGCCGCACGCGAGCGGGAGGTACACGTGCACCTTGCGGGTGAGCGTCGAGCCCAGCACGTTCACGAGGCCGAGCGGAAGCACGCCCTTCGGCGTCGCGAAGTTGAGCGCGTTGAGGACGTCCTTGGTCTCGCCGCTCTGGGAGACGTAGAGCGCGACGTCGCCGGGGCGCAGCGCGGGGCCGTACTGCTCGATGAACTGCTGCGGCAGGACCGGCACGGCGACCGCGCCGGCGAGGCGCGCCCAGAACGTCGCCCCCAGCACGCACGCGTGGTACGAGGAGCCCGACCCGACGAGGAACAGCCGCTCGGCGCTGCGCAGCGTGTCGACCATGCGCGGGAGGTACTCGGACGCTTCGAGGAGGTGGAGCAGCTCGCGGGCGACGGCGGGCTGCTCGTGGATCTCCTTGAGCATGAAGTGCGCGTACCCGCCCTTCTCGGGGGAGCCCATCCCCTCGCTCACCTCCTTGGCGGGGCGGATCACCTTGCTGCCGTCCGCGACGTGGAAGAGGCGGACGCGGTTGGGCTCGAGCACCACCATCTCGCCGTCCTCGACCGGGATCACCTTGCGCGTCAACGGCAGGATCGAGGGCAGGTCCGAGGAGCAGCAGGTGAAGTCGGGGCCGACGCCGACGACCAGGCCGGACCCCTTCTTCACGGCGACCAGCCGGTTGTGCTCGCGGTCGGTGACCACGAACGCGAAGTCGCCCGCGAGGTCGTTGTACGCGGCGCGCACGGCGTCCGGGAGCGCAAGGCCGCGCCGGACGTGGCGCTCCACCGCGTGGACGCACGACTCGCCGTCGTTGGTGCCGCGCACCGTCATCCCCTCCGCGATGAACTCGCGCCGGAGCTCGGCGTTGTTGACGACGTTGCCGTTGTGGGCGCCGACCATCGTGCCCTCGGAGTCGAGGTGCGGCTGCGCGTTCGGGATCGAGGGCGCGCCGAACGTCGCCCAGCGGAGCTGCGCGATCCCCCTCGTCCCGGCGAGCTCGGCGAAGCGCAGCTTGTCGGCGACCTCCTGGACGCGGCCCACGTCCTTGCGCAGGTCGATGCGGCCGCCCGCCTCGACGGTCGCCGCCCCCACGGAGTCGTAGCCGCGGTAGGCGAGGCGCTTCGCCGCGGAGGTGAGGGTCTCGCCGAGAGGGCGCTCGGTCGCGCAGACGATGCCGAAGATGCCGCACATGATGACCTCCCAGAACCGGGCCGCGCGTTCGCGCCCGCAAACCGACGCCGACCGCACTGCGGATCCGCGGGAGAGGCATTGTAACCCGCTAGAATCGGGGCGTGGCCGAGGTCCGATTTCCGCGCGGGGCGGGCGGGGCGTACGGGCCCGAGCTCGAGATGCGACTCGCGGGGCTGACGCTGCGCGGTACCTCGGTGGCGGCGCGCGCGACGGCGTTCGCGGTGCCGGCGCTGGGCGTGGCGCTCGACGTCGGGCGGATGAGCCCCACGATGGCCGAGCAACCCACGGTGCTGCTCTCGCACGGCCACCTCGACCACCTCTCGGGCGTGCTGGCGTACCTCAACGTGCGGGCCCGCTTCCACCGCGGGAGTCCGACGACGCTGGTGGCTCCCGAGCCGGTCGCCGCGGCGCTCCGGCAGGCGCTCGCGGTGATGCCCGGGATGGAGTCGGTGCGCAAGCGGCTACGCCTCGAGGACGTGATCGTCGGGGCGTCGCCCGGCGAAACCGTCGCGCTCCCGCGCGGGAGCGCGACCGCGTTCGCCCTCGACCACGGCGTGCCCGCCCTCGGGTGGTCGCTGCGGCGGCCGAGGCGGAGGCGTCCCGACCTCGTGTACGCCGCGGACGGCAGCACGGCGCCGTTCGCCGCCGACCCGGCGCTGCTGGACGCGCGGATCGCGGTCGTCGAGTGCACGTTCCTCGAGCGCAACCGGCGCGTGGCGGCGCGCCTCGCGAAGCACGCCCACCTCAAGGACTGGCTCGAGGTCGCGCCGGCGCTCCGCTGCGACCACCTCGTGCTGGCGCACCTGCCGCCGCTCCCCGCGTCCGAGATCGGTGCGCTCGTCGCCCCGCTGGCGGACAGGCTCGCCGGCCGGCTGATCGCCTGGACTGCCTGAGCGCGGACCGGCGGTCAGGTTCCGTCGCGCACAAGTATCCCCGTCAAGCGGTTAGCCGGTAGACAGCGGGAGTCTGAGCGATGGTGTCCGCGTGACTGTCACAGCAGAATGTGCAAAATGACACGATTTCACGTGGCGACTTGCACGAAATCGCTTGACACGGACGCCTATGGTGTGGAGAATGTGTTGTACGCGCAAGGCGGCGTACGCAGTCCGGCGTAGCGGCCGTACCGATTTGACAGGTGGAATCTCGGGAACCGTGGAACCCCGGCACGGGGTCCGGAAGGGGTGCAGCAGATGGCGGAAGCGAGACCGGTCGAGCCGATCGAAGCGGAACCGGCGTCCGGCACCGCAGACGAGTCGCCCGCCCTGCGGCGGCGCCCGGCCGCGACCCCGGCGTACGAGCGCTACCACATCGCGGTCCGACCGGCGCCGGAGATCGCAAGCCATCCGTCCAGGTTCCGGGTGAGGGTCAAGAAGCACAGGCTCCTGGCGATGGTCCTCCGCGAGGCGCTCGACCCGCGCACCCCGATGAAGGTCGCGCTCTCGCGGCCGTGCGTGTACGGCGTCTACGGCCGCCCGGTCGGCGGGCTGGCCCCGATCCACTCGAAGTGCGTGGGGTGCCTGCGCTGCTCGACGCAGTACCCGGAGTTCATCACGATCGTCCCGAACCCGAGGCGCGCCGAGCTCGGCGACCGGTACCTGAGGCCCGACTGGGTGGACACGATCAACTACGAGGCCGGCGTCGGCCACGTGCCGGTGCGGGGCGCCGGGTACCGCGGCGAGTTCGGCGGCGACGGGTGGGACGGGATGTGGACCGACATGTCGGAGATCGTCCGGCCGACGCGCGACGGGATCCACGGCCGCGAGTTCATCTCGACCGCGGTGGACATCGGGGCGAAGCCGTCGTTCCTGCGCCTCGACGGGCGCGGCGACGCCGTCGGCGCTCTGCCGCACGTGATCTCGCTGCCGGTGCCGTTCGTCTTCGACGCGCCGCCGCGCGCGGCCGAGTCCCGGCCGCTGCTGGCGGTCCTCGCCGGTGCCGCCGAGCGCGTCGGCACGCTCGCGGTCGTGCCGCTCCCCGCTGCGGTGCGGCACGGGCTGGCCGGCGCTCACGTCGCGCCGCTCGTCGCGCCCGCAGAGGTGGCCGCGATCACGGCGCTCCCGGAGGCGCCCCGAGTGGTGTTCCTCGATGGGTGGGACGGGGCCGCGTTCGCCGAGCTGACGCGGCGCCTCCCCGACGCCGTCGTCGGCGTGAGGGTCGGGTTTGAGGCGGACGTCGAGACGCTCGTGCGCGCCGGGGTCCGGGTGCTGCACCTGACGGCCGGGTACCACGGGACGACGGGTGCGGGGTTCGTCGCCGACCGGATCCAGGAGGTCCACCGGGCGCTGGTGGACGCCGGCGTCCGGGAGGAGGTCACGCTGATCGGGAGCGGGGGCGTCGTGCTCGCGGAGCATGTCCCCAAGGCGATCATCTGCGGGCTCGACGCGGTCGCGCTCGACACCGCCCCGCTCGCGGCGCTGCAGGCGCGCTTCGAGGGCGACGCCCTCGACCGGGAGACCGCCCGGGTGCGGCTGCCGCGCCTCCCGCTCGCGTGGGGCGTGCAGCGGCTCACCAACCTCGCGGGGTCGTGGCGCGACCAGCTCCTCGAGGTGATGGGCGCGATGGGTCTGCGCGAGGTGCGCCGCCTGCGCGGCGAGCTCGGGCGGTGCATGTTCCAGCGCGACCTCGAGCGCGAGGCGTTCGGCGAACTACCGTTGGCCGTGGTTCGTGGTTCGTCGTTCGAAACGACACGAGACGAAGCGCGGGGAGCGCCGGCGGTCGTGGCGACGAGGGAGCACCACCCGTGGGCGGCGGACGCCACCGTCGAACAGAAGGTCGTCGCCAAGCACCGGAGCGCGATGCGGCGCGGGTTCGCGGTGCTGCCGACGCTCGCGTTCGGCACGCCGCCCGCACTCGGCGACGCCCGCTGGCCGGCCGACCTGATCCTCGCGACGTGGCGGCAGGCGGGCGCCGGCGCGCCGCCGGAGAACGGGCTCGAGCACCGCGTCGGCCGCTCCAACGGGGGGTTCGACCGCCTGAGCTTCGCCGAGCGGCCGCCCCGAATGCGGCTGCCGGAGCGCGCGCCGGTGGACACCTCGATCGCGCTCAACCGGCGCCCGTACGACCGCCGGGTCGAGATCCCCGTGCCGTGGTACGGCGGCGGGATGTCGTTCGGCTCCGTCTCGGAGCAGGTGATGCTGTCGCGCGCGATGAACGCCCGCAACTGGCGCACGTTCACCTCCACCGGCGAGGGCGGGTACCCGGCGTCGCTGCTGCCGCTGGCCGGCCACGTGATCACGCAGGTGGCCACCGGGATGTTCGGGGTGCGCGAGGAGACGATCCAGGCCGCGCCGATCGTGGAGTTCAAGTACGCCCAGGGGGCGAAGCCGGGTCTCGGCGGCCACCTGCTCGGCGACAAGGCCACGACGGTCGTGGCGCAGATGCGCGAGAGCGTCCCGTGGGTGTCGCTGTTCTCGCCATTCCCGTTCCACTCGGTGTACTCGGTCGAGGACCACAAGAAGCACATCGACTGGATCAAGACCGTCAACCCCGGCGCGCTCGTGTCCGTCAAGGTCTCGACGCCGACCGACGTGGACATGGTGGCGGTGGGGTCGTACTACGCCGGCGCGCACATCATCCAGATCGACGGCTCGTACGGCGGCACCGGCGCCGCGCCCGAGATCGCCAAGAAGAACATCGCGATGCCGATCGAGCTCGCGATCCCCCGCGTGCACCGCTTCCTCGTGCAGGAGGGGATTCGGGACGAGGTGACGCTGATGGCGTCCGGCGGGATCCGCACCGCCCACGACATCGCCAAGGCGATCGCGCTCGGCGCCGACGGCGTGATCCTGGGGACCGCCGAGCTCGTCGCGCTCGGGTGCACGCGCTGCTCGAACTGCGAGCGCGGCCGCGGCTGCCCGTACGGCCTCACCACCACGGACCCCGAGCTCTCGCAGTTCGTGGACCCCGAGTGGGGTGCCGAGAGACTCGGCAACCTGTACCGCTCGTTCCAGCTCCAGCTCGAGGAGATCCTCCGCCGGCTGGGCCTGGCGAGCGTGCGCGAGCTGCGCGGGCGGACGGACCTCCTCGTCTACCGCGGGCGGGAGGACGGGCGATGAACCGCGAGGACCTCGTCAGGGCGCTCATCGAGTCGCGCCGCTCGCTGGGCGGACCGCCGCCGGCGACCGCGCGCGTCGAGGAGGCGGAGGGCGGGTGCGGCGTGATCGGGATCGCCGCCAGCGTGCCGGTCGCGGGACGCCACCTCCTCCAGGCGCTCGTCCAGATGCGCAACCGCGGAAACGGCAAGGGGGGCGGGATCGCCGCCGTCGGGCTCGACCCCGCGTTCTTCGGCACGGACGGGGAGACGCTGGCCAGCGACTACCTGCTCGCCGTCGCCCTCCTGGACGCGGACGCGCGGAGCCGCGTCGAGAAAGAGTTCGTGGAGCCGACGTTCGCCGTGGACCGCGCGCTCACGATCCCCGCGCCCGCCGACTTCCGCGCGATCGGCCTCGAGGTCGCGCCGCCGGAGGTGGCGTGCTACCTGGTGCGCGTGCGGCCCGCGGTCCGGGACGCGTTCGCGGCCGCGCACGGCCTCGCGGACGCCGACCCCGACGAGGTCGACGACGAGATCGTCTACCAGAACAGCTTCGCGCTCAACCGGGCGCTGTACGCCTCGACCGGCGAGAAGCGCGCGTTCGTGCTGTCGCACGGGAGAGACCTCCTCGTCCTCAAGCTCGTCGGGTACGGCGACGACGTGATCCGCGCGTACGGCCTCGAGCGGTTCACCGCCCACGTGTGGATCGGCCACCACCGGTACCCGACGAAGGGCCGGGTGTGGCACCCGGGCGGTGCGCACCCGTTCACCGGGATGCACGAGGCGCTCGTGCACAACGGCGACTTCGCCAACTACGCCTCGATCTCGAGCTACCTCGCGCAGCGGCGCCTGCACCCGCTCTTCCTCACCGACACCGAGGTGGCGGTGCTGGTGTTCGACCTGCTGCACCGGCAGTACGGGTACCCGCTCGAGCACGTCATCGAGGCGATGGCGCCGACGACGGAGCGCGACTTCACGCTGCTACCGCCGGAGAAGCAGCGGCTGTACCGGATGCTGCAGACGGTTCACATGCACGGGTCGCCGGACGGGCCGTGGTTCTTCCTGATCGCCCAGGCGCAGCGGCGCGAGCGGGCGTGCCGCCTGATCGGGATCACCGACACCTCGATGCTGAGGCCGCAGGTGTTCGCGCTCCAGCGCGGGGAGGAGGCCGTCGGGTTCGCCGCGTCCGAGAAGCAGGGGATCGACGCGGCCCTGGAGAGCCTGGCCGGCGAGGACGCGCGCTTCTGGCGGCGCGCCGACCTTTACTGGAACGCCCGCGGCGGCTCGCACACCGACGGCGGCGCGTTCATCTTCACGGTCCGCGACGCCGGCGGCCGGCGCGAGCTCGTCTGCACCGACAAGTTTGGCCACGCCATCGAGCCCGACCCGGAGAAGCTGGTCCCCTCGGCGGGCGGGCTCGCCCCCGTCGCCCTGGATGCGGCCGTTCCCGCCGACGAGGGGCCCGACGCGGCGTTCGCGCACGCGGTCCGCCACCTGCCGACGTGGGGGTACGGCGACGTGCGCCGGTACCTCGCGGCGGTGGAGGGGCTCACTGGCGACGCCGCGGGTGCGCGCACGGCGATCGGGGCACTGACGCTGCTCATCGACCGGCGCGTCCCGACCGGGAGGCTCAAGCGCAGCGCGGTCGTGTCGCTCGCGGACGAGAGCCTCGCGCGGGTGATCGCGCGGGTCCGGCAACTACGGGGCGCCACGGCCGGGTTCGCATGGGCCGAGTCTTCCGTTCCGCTGCCGGAGGCCGGCGACCCGGCGGTCACGCTGGTGATGGATGCGCGCGGCTTCCCGCAGGAGGGACCGGACTCCCTCGCGCGCCGGATCGTGGACGCGGCGGCGCGCGGGTTCCGCCGATTCCTGGTCGCCCACACGCGCGGCCACCGCTTCATCGGGTGCGGCCTCGGCCCGGACGCGTCCGCGGTGCGGATCGACGTGTACGGATCGCCGGGCGACTACCTCGGGTCCGGCATCGACGGCGCCACGATCGCCGTCCACGCCTCGGGCCAGGACCAGCTCGCGCAGATCATGAAGGACGGCGCGCTGGTCGTCCACGGCGACGTCGGGCAGACGTTCGGGTACGCCGCCAAGGGCGGCCGCGCCTACGTCCTCGGCAACGCGGCCGGGAGGCCGCTGATCAACGCCGTCGGCAAGCCGCAGGTCGTGATCAACGGCACGTGCCTCGACTACCTGGCAGAGTCGTTCATGGCCGGCGACCCCCTCGCGGGAGGGGGATTCGTGGTGCTCAACGGCGTCGCGTTCGACGAGGACGGCGCGATCACGGACCTGCCGACGCCGTACCCGGGCGGGAACCTGTTCTCGCTCGCGTCCGGCGGCGCCATCTACGTCCGCGACCCCCACGGGCGCGTCGCGGCCGACCAGCTCAACGGCGGCGAGTTCGCGAGCCTGGCCGACGCCGACTGGAGGCTGATCTCGCCGTGTCTCGAGGAGAACGCGCGGCTGTTCGGGATCCCGGTCGAGCGCCTCCTGACTGTGGACGGCGTCCGGCTCTCACCTACGAACGTCTACCGCAAGATCCACCCTGCCGGGCACGAGGCGCTGCAGCCCGAGGAAGCGTGGGTGCGCAAGGCCGGCTGAGCCAATCCCCCCCGCCCCGCACACCTCAGAACGATCCCTTGACTTGAGAATGCCCTGCGGTGAAACTCCGCCAGGGGCTACCGGAGGACGAATGGACAAGAAGCAGGTGCTCGAGTTGTGCAAGAAGGAGGGAGTCCGCTTCCTGCGGCTCGCCTTCACCGACATCGACGGCGTCATCAAGAACGTCGAGGTGCCCGCGACCCAGTTCGAGAAGGCCCTCGACGGCCAGATCATGTTCGACGGCTCGTCGATCGAGGGGTTCACCCGGATCGAGGAGTCGGACATGCTGCTCAAGCCCGACCCGGCGACGTTCGCCGTGTACCCGTGGCCGACCCCGTACGGGAAGGTCGCGCGCCTCGTCTGCGACGTCTACAACACCGACGACACACCGTTCGACGGGTGCCCGCGCCTCGCGCTCAAGCGCGTCGTCGAGCGTGCCTCCAAGCGCGGGTGGACGATGATGGCCGGGCCCGAGGCCGAGTTCTTCCTCTTCCAGCGCGACCCGAACGGGAGGCCGAACCACAGCACGCACGACGTCGGCGGCTACTTCGACCTGACGCCCGTGGACCTGGGCGAGGAGGCGCGCCGCGACATCGTCGAGGTGCTCGAGCGCATGGGGTTCGAGGTCGAGGCCGCGCACCACGAGGTGGCCCCCGGCCAGCACGAGATCGACTTCAAGTACGCCGACGCGGTCACGACCGCCGACCACATCGTGACGTTCCGCTTCGTGGTCAAGAAGGTCGCGATGGACCACGGCCTGCACGCGACGTTCATGCCGAAGCCGATCTACGGCGTCAACGGCTCCGGGATGCACACGCACCAGAGCCTGTTCGACCGCAAGGGGAACAACGTCTTCTTCGACGCCAAGGGGAAGCACCAACTCTCGAAGGTCGCGCGCGGCTACATCGGCGGCATCCTCGACCACGCGCGCGCGTTCGTCGCCGTGACCAACCCGCTCGTGAACTCGTTCAAGCGGCTGGTTCCGGGTCATGAGGCGCCGATCAACGTCGCGTGGTCGGAGAAGAACCGCTCGCCGCTGGTGCGGGTGCCCGCACGGCGGGGGACCGGCACGCGGTGCGAGGTGCGCGTCCCCGACCCGTCGTGCAACCCGTACCTCGCACTCGCGGTCATGCTGGCGAGCGGGCTCGACGGGATCGAGCGCGGCCTCGACTGCGGCGAGCCCGTCAACCGCAACATCTTCGAGATGTCGGAGCGCGAGAAGCGGCGCCT
>DATKLI010000123.1:0-2140 GCA_035542455.1 Thermoanaerobaculaceae bacterium | reverse complement strand
CTTCGCGCCGCGTCCGCCGTCCGGCGTGCACCCGACGGCCGTGGTCGCGCGCACGGCGCGCGTCGCGGGCTCCGCGTCCGTCGGTGCCCACGCGGTGATCGGCGAACGCGCCGTCGTGGGCGAGCGCGCCGTCGTCGGGCCGGCGTGCGTGCTCGGGGACGACGCCGAGGTGGGCGAGGACGCGGTGCTGCACCCGCACGTCACGGTCGAGGCGCGCTGCCGCGTCGGCGCGCGCTGCATCCTCCACGCCGGGGTCGTGCTCGGCTCCGACGGGTTCGGCTTCGCGACGGTGGCGGGCGTGCACCACAAGGTGCCGCAGGTCGGGATCGTGGTGATCGAGGACGACGTCGAGCTCGGCGCGAATGTGTGCGTGGATCGCGCGGCGCTCGGCGAGACGCGCGTGGGGCGGGGAACCAAGGTCGACAACCTCGTGCAGATCGCCCACAACGTCAGGGTTGGGGAGCACTCGCTGCTGGTGGCGCAGTCGGGGATCTCGGGCTCGACCCGCCTCGGCCACCACGTCGTGATGGCGGGCCAGAGCGGCGCCGTTGGTCACATCTCGCTCGGGGACGGCACCGTCGTGACCGCGAAGACCGGGGTCACCGAGGACACGCCTGCGGGGGCGATGGTCTCGGGGTTCCCGTCGCGGCCGCACAAGGAGTGGCTGCGGGCGATGGCCAACCTGTTCACGCTCGAGGAGCTGAAGCGACGGGTCAAGGCCCTGGAGGAGGCGGTCCGCCAACTGGGGGGAAAGGCATGATGGACATACAGGGGATCCTGGACATCCTTCCGCACCGCTACCCGTTCCTGCTGGTGGACCGGGTGCTCGAGATCGGCCCGGACCGGATCGTCGCGCTTAAGAACGTCACCTTCAACGAGCCGCACTTCACGGGCCACTTCCCGGGCGTCCCGGTGATGCCCGGCGTGCTGGTGGTCGAGGCGATGGCGCAGGCGGGCGGGGTGCTGATGCTGCGCGACATCCCGGACCGGCACGAGAAGCTCATCCTGTTCACCGGCATCGACAACTGCCGGTTCCGCCACCCGGTCGTGCCGGGCGACCAACTCGTGTTCGAGGTGACGGTCTCCAAGCGCCGCCAGCGCTACGCCGTCCTGCACGGCGTGGCCCGGGTGGGCGACAGGATCATCGCCGAGGCGGACCTCTCATCGGCGATGGTGGACAAACCGAAGGGCGAGGCGTGACGACGAAGATCCACCCGACCGCCGTGGTCGACCCGCGGGCGCGGTTCGCGGACGACGTCGAGGTCGGCCCGTACGTCGTGATCGAGGGCGAGGTCGAGTTCGGCGCCGGGTGCGTGGTCGGTCCGTTCTGCCGCTTCGAGGGGCCGGTCGCGATCGCCGAGGGGAACCGCTTCGTCTCGCACGCCTCGATCGGCGCGCCGCCGCAGGACCTCAAGTTCAAGGGCGACCCGACGCGCCTCGAGATCGGACCGGGGAACGTCTTCCGCGAGTTCGTCAACATCCACCGCGGGACGCCCGGCGGCGGGGGCGTGACGCGCCTCGGCGGCCACGGCCTGTACATGATCGGGGCGCACATCGCCCACGACTGCCAGGTCGGCGACCATGTGATTTTCGCCAACAACGGCACGCTCGCGGGCCACGTCCACGTCGGCAGCTTCTCGACCGTCGGGGCGCTGACCGCGATCCACCAGTTCTGCAGCGTCGGCGAGTACGCGTTCATCGGGGGCGGCACGATCGCGACCAAGGACGTGCTGCCGTTCATGAAGACGGTGGGGAGCCGGCCGGCGCGCTGCTTCGGGCCGAACACGGTCGGTCTCGAGCGCCGCGGGTTCGACGAGGAGCGCGTCCGCGCTCTCAAGAGCGCGTGGCGCCTCCTGCACAGCTCGAAGCTGACCACCTCCGAGGCGCTCGCGCGCATCGAGGCGGAGCTCGCCGCCTCGCAGGACGCGATGCGCCTGCTCGAGTTCATCCGGGCGAGCGAGCGCGGCGTGATCCTGGCCAACGGATAGAGGCGTGTCCAGGGGCCGGTGGCCGGTGGCCGGTGGCTGGAGACACAGGAACGTAGGGGCGGGGCTCGCCCCCGCCCTTTCCGCGTGTTGGCGAGCTGGGTTGTCGGAGGGCGGCCGCATTGGCCGCCCCTGTACCGGCCCGCCATTCCGGA
>DATKLI010000122.1:0-15926 GCA_035542455.1 Thermoanaerobaculaceae bacterium | reverse complement strand
GGTGGAGACGATACAGGCGGGGATGAAGGCGCTCCTCTCTTTCTGAGGGGCGCGGCCGATAGCGGACCGTCTGCGGCGTTGCACTCGGCGGATCGGATGCTCACGTAGCCTCCGGCTACGCTCCGCACCTCCCGCCTCGTGCGCCTTGCATCTGGCCCACTCTCGAAGGCGCGGTTCCACGCAGGACGCTACGGTCCTGCTTGGGACCCTTGTGCTGGCTGGCGGCCAGAGGCTCCGCACGGTCAGGCCGGCGGCTCGCGTAGAATGCTGGGCGTGAGGGCCTCGACGAACGGATTGCTCCGGACGTTGTTGGTTGTATCGCTCGGCGTGGCCGCCGGGTGCAGGACCGCGCCGCCGCCCCCGCCGCCGCCGACGCCCACGCCGGCAGCCGTCGCGCCCGCCGCCGAGGCGAAGCCCGCACCGCCGCCGGAGACCGTCCGCGTCACGGGGAGCAAGCTCAACGTGCGCTCGCAAGCGACAACGAGCGCCGCGACCGTGGCGCGGGTGAAGAAGGGCGAGAAGCTCACCGTGCTCGGCCGCGACGGCGGGTGGGTCCAGGTCAAGCTCGCCGACGGCGCGAGCGGGTGGGTGAGCGCGAGGTACGTCGTGAAGGAAGAGCCCGTGTGCCCCGAGAAGCCGAACGGGGAGTTGCTCTCCGACGTCCCGCTCTCGTTCCACGAGGGCCCGGCGATCGGGCGCGTGGTGGTCGAGGCGACCGTGGACGCATCCGGCAACGTCACGGGGACGAGGGTCGTGGAAGACACCACCAAGATCCCGGAGCTTCAGGCTCGGGTCGTGAACGAGGTGAAGGCGTTCAAGTTCTCGCCTCCGGTGCACGACTGCAAGCCGGTCGGGTTCGTCTACACCTACACCCGCGACTTCTAGATGTGCGTCGCCGATAGCGGACCATCTGCGTCGTCAGGCTCGCACCTCGCCTGCTCACGCACGGACCGAGTACGCTCCGCGGCTCGCCGCTCGTCTTCCTTGCATCTGGCCCACTCTCGGCGACGCGGCTGCACGCAATTCTCGACGGCTTTGCACTCCCTGAGCAGGAAAGACGGGAGAGGGGAGACGGAGGATGAAAGGCGACGTCCGGCGAGCCGGTGTCGTCCCTCTACCCTCCTCCGTCTACCTTCTTCCCGCGTCCGGCGCCGACGCGGCTACACGCAACACGCCATGGTCCTGCTCGTTCCGCCCTTACCGGCCACCGACCACCGGCCCCCCGCCTCACCCGCGGAGCGTCTCGAGCAGCCCGGCGATGTCGGCGGGAAGCGGCGCCTCGAACGTCATCGGCTCGCCGGAGGCGGGGTGGGTGATCGTGAGCCTCCAGGCGTGGAGCGCCTGCCTCGGGAAGTAGCGGCAGGCGGCGGCGACGGCCGCGTCCCCGATCGTCCGCCACTGGCGCCCCGCGTACGTCGGGTCGCCGACGAGGGCGTGCCCGACGTGCGCGAGGTGGACGCGCACCTGGTGCGTGCGGCCGGTGACCAGGCGGCACTCGAGGAGCGCCGCGCCGTCGAAGCGCTCGCGCACCCACCAGAGCGTGCGCGCCTGGCGCCCGCCCGGCACCACGGCCATCCGCTTGCGCTCCGAGGGGTGGCGGGCGATCGGGGCGTCCACGACGCCCTCGGGTGTCTTTGGCGCGCCGTACACCACGGCGAGGTACCGCTTGTCGGTCGTGCGCCAGCGGAACGAGAGCGAGAGGGCGCGGTGCGCGAGGTCGGTCTTGGCAGCGACCAGCACTCCGGAGGTGTCCTTGTCGAGGCGATGGACGATCCCCGGGCGCTCGACGCCGCCGATCCCGGAGAGGTCGCGGCAGTGCGCGAGCAGGGCGTTGACGAGCGTGCCGTCCGGGTTGCCGGCGGCCGGGTGGATCACCAGCCCGGGCGGCTTGTTGATCGCGATGAGGTGCGCGTCCTCGTACAGGACGTCGAGGGGGATCGCCTGCGGCGCGACCTCGGACGGCGCCGGGGGCGGCGCGCTGACCGCGATCGCGTCGCCCGGCGCGAGGAGCTGCGCCGGCTTCGTGGGGCGGCCGTTCCGCGTGACGTGTCCGTCCTCGATCCAACGCGCGACCTGCGAGCGCGACCACCCGCGCCCCGCGCCGGCGAGGAAGCGGTCGAGCCTCAGCCCCGCCGACTCTTCCGGCACATGCAGGACGATGGTGGCGTCGCCGATCGTCACCGACGTGCCTCTCGTCGGGGTGCCGACAGCCGACAGCCGACAGCTGACGGCCGAGACATGCGGTCGTTAAGCGAAAGCCCATCCGTCGGCCGGGTCACCGTGGGTGCTCTGTCGACCGTGTTCACGGCGCGGTTCCCATCCGCCTCGCCTCTAGCTCTGAGCTGTCGGCTGTGAGCTGTCGGCGCTCGCGCGGCGGTGGACCCAGAGCAGGATCCCGACGCCGACGGGCACCATCACCGCGGCGATCGCCTGGCTGGTCGAGAGCGCGCCTCCGAGCACGAACCCGCGATCCGCGTCGCCGCGGAAGAACTCGATCACGAACCGCGCGATCCCGTATCCGATGAGGTACGCCGCGAGCACGGTGCCCGGGCGGAGCCGCCTCCGGAACAGCCAGGCGAGGAAGGCGTAGTTCGCGAGGTTGAACGCCGCCTCGTAGAGCTGCGTCGGGATGAGGGGGACGCCGAGCGGGGTTCCGGAGATCTCCGCGGCGAGGGGGTGGGTGAACACGACGCCCCACGCCGAGCTGCAGCTCCGGCCGTAGCAGCAGCCGGCCGAGAAGCACCCGAGGCGGCCGAAGGCGTGGCCGAGGGCGACCGACGGCGCGAGCACGTCGGCGACCTGGAAGAACGGCAGCTTGTACCGCCGGAGCAGCACGACCGCGGCGCCGAGGGCGCCGATCAGCCCGCCGTAGAAGACGCCGCCGGCCCGCAGCAGCCCCCACAACCCGCTGAGCGAGCCGAGGTATGACGGGTCGGTGACCGCGAGCAGGATCTTGCTGCCGGCGAGCCCCCACAGAACGACCCACGCCCCGAGGTCCATCACCTTGCCGCCCGGCAGCCCGACGAGCTTCGCCCGCCGGCTCGCGAGCCAGATCCCGAGGACGATCCCCGAGTAGAGCAGCACGCCGTACGTCGGGATCTGGAAGAAGCCGAGGTCAATCAGTACCGGGTGCACGCTTGCTCCTCACCTGCGAGATCACCTCGCCGAGAACGACCAGGCACGCCCCGACCGAGATCGCGGAGTCGGCGACGTTGAACGCGAACCAGTGGTGCTCGCGCCCGCCGAGCCGCACGTAGAAATCGAGGAAGTCCACGACCTCGCCGCGCACCACCCTGTCGATGATGTTGCCGACCGCTCCGCCCAGGACGAGTGCGAGACCCCACGCCTCGAGCCCGTCACCTCCGGATTTCGACAGCTGCCAGGCGATGAACGCGACGATTGCGGCGACGCCGATGAGGAGCGCGAGCTGGACGATCGAGCCCGACGCGCCGAACAGCCCGAACGCGATCCCCCGGTTGCGCGTGTGGACGAGGCGGAACACGCCGGGGATCACTTCGGACTCGCTCCCGAACGGGCGGGTGCGCACGATCCAGAGCTTGGTGAGCTGGTCGGCGAGCGCGACCGCCGCAGCGATCCAGAGCGACCGGGAGAGACGCATCACGCCTTCCCGGCGCCGAGCGCCAGCACGACCTTCAGGCAGCGCGCGCACAGGGCGGGGTGGTTCGGGTGTCCGGCCTTCGGAAGGAGCTGCCAGCAGCGCGGGCACGGCTCGCCGTCGGCCTTGCGGACCCCGACGAACAGGCCGTCGTACGCGGCGGACGGGCTGTGAAACGGCGCCCTCTCCGTCGCGAACTCGACCTGCGAGACGATGCACAGCTCCTCGAGCGTCACTCGGCACGCCGCGAGGTCCTGCGCCAGCCGGGCGCGACCCTCGGGCTTCTCGGCGAACAGCACGAGCGCCGCCTCGAGCGACTTCCCGAACTCACCCTGCTGCCGGTGGACCTCGAGCTCCTTGTTGACCTCCTCGCGCAGCGCCAGCAGCTTGAGGAAGCGCGCGTCGGTCTCGGCGTCCTCGGGCACGTCCTCGAGCACGTCGAACGTCTCGAGCAGCACCGCGTCCGAGTGTTCCGCGGGCAGGTGCTCCCACGCCTCGTCGGCGGTGAACGCCAGCACCGGCGCCATCACGGTCGCCAGCATACGGGCGGTGCGGTGCAGCACGGTCTGCGCGGAGCGCCGCTCCGCCGCCTCCGGGTGCGAGCAGTAGAGGCGGTCCTTGAGGACGTCGAGGTAGACGGCGGAAAGGTCCACGGCGCAGAAGTTGATGAGCGCGTGATAGACGGTGTGGAACTCGTAGCGCTCGTACGCGTCGCGCACCCGCTGGGCGAGCGCCTTCGCGCGCCGAAGGAAGTGCGCGTCGAGGGGCATTAGCCGTGTCGGGGGGAGCGCGTCCGCCGCGGGGTCGAAACCGGAGAGGTTCGAGAGCAGGAAGCGCACCGTGTTCCGGATCTTCCGGTACGCGTCCGCCGTCCGCGTCATGCTCTCCTCGGAGAACGGCATGTCCTCGCGGAAGTCCACGGACGACGCCCACAGCCGCAGCACGTCGGCGCCGTACTTCGCGGTCACGTCCAGCGGCGATACCGAGTTGCCGAGCGACTTCGACATCTTCTTCCCCTCGGCGTCCAGGACGTGCCCGTGGACCAGCACGGATCGGTACGGGGCCGCGTCGTGGGTCACCACGCCGACGAGGAGCGACGACTGGAACCACCCGCGGTACTGGTCGTGCGCCTCCAGGTAGAGGTCCGCCGGCCACGAGAGCCCCGGGAACCGGCCGTTGTCGCACACCGCGAGGTGCGACGCTCCGGAGTCGAACCACACGTCGAGGATGTCGCGCTCCTTCTCCCAGCTCGTACCGCCGCACTTCGGGCACGCGAGCCCCGCCGGCGCGAAGTCGGCGGGCGGACGCTTGTACCAGGCGTCGGCGCCCTCGGCGGCGAACAGCTCCTCGATCCGGGCGAAGAACGCGCGCGTCTCGTCGCGGTTCGAGCCGTCGGGCCACACCGCCCTGCACTCCTCGTTGGCGCAGACCAGCACGGTGATCGGCGACCCCCAGCGGCGCTGTCGCGACACGCACCACTCGAACCGGTTCTCGACCATCCCGTAGATGCGGGCCTGGCCCCACTGCGGCAGCCACGACGCCTTGCCGATCTCCTCGAGCGCCCGCTGCCGGAGGTCGATCCGGGCGCCCGGTGCGGCGTCCGGCGTGAGCGCGATGAAGTACTGCTCGGTGGCGCGGAAGATCACCGGCTTGTGGCACCGCCAGCAGTGCGGGTACTCGTGCTCCCCGGTGCCGGACGCGAGGAGCGCGCCGGTGGACGCGAGCATCTCCGTGACCTTCGGGTTCGCGTCGAAGACGTGGACGCCGACGAGGTCCGCGACCTCCGGCGTGTAGCGGCCGCCGTCGTCGAGCGGCGAGACGATCGGGATCCCCTCGACCTTGCCGGTACGGAAGTCGTCCTCGCCGTGGCCGGGCGCCGTGTGCACGAGGCCGGTGCCGGTGTCGAGGGTGACGTACTCCGCGGGGACGACCACGAACGACCTGGCGCCGTCGGGGAGTGCGGCGCGCCACCCCTGCGGCAGCGGGTGAAGGTAGCGCTGGCCGACGAGCGAGGACCCCTTCGCCGGGCGGCCGATCGGCTGGGTCGCCTCCGAGGAACCGCCGACGTCCGTCTGGATCACGTTGAGGAGCACGGGTCTCCACAGCTGCTCGGCCAGGACGAGGTCGCCCTTCGGCGTGTGGACGAGGACGTACTCCGCGTCCGGGTGGACGGCGATCGCGAGGTTCGAAGGGATCGTCCACGGCGTCGTGGTCCAGATCACGAACGACACGGGCTCGTCGCCGTCGAGACCGAACGCCCTGCGCACCGCGCGAGGGTCGGCGGCCCGGAACGCCACCGTGATCTCCGGGTCGCGGCGGGTCGCGTACTCGAGCTCGGCCTCGGCGAGCGCGGTGCGGTCGTGCCAGCACCAGCGGATCGACTTCCGGTCGCGGTAGAGGAGACCCTGCTCGATCACCTTCCCGAGCGCGACGGCGATGTCGGCCTCGTAGCGCGGCGACATCGTGAGGTACGGCTGGTACCACGTCCCGATACCGCCCATGCGGCGGAACTCCTCGCGCTGCACGCCGACGAAGCGCTCCGCGTACTCGCGGCACGCGGCGCGGACCTCGAGGTCCGACATCGAGAGCTTGCGGGGGCCGAGCTCGCGGTCGACCTTCTGCTCGATCGGGAGGCCGTGGCAGTCCCACCCGGGGACGTACGGCACGTCGAAGCCGAGCATCGCGCGCGAGCGCACGACGAGGTCCTTGAGGATCTTGTTGAACGCGGTCCCGAGATGGATGTGCTCGTTGGCGTAGGGGGGGCCGTCGTGGAGCACGAACCGCGGGGCGCCGGCGCGCGCGGCGCGCAGCCGGCCGTAGAGGTCCTCCTCGTGCCACCTGGCAAGGCGGTCGGGCTCCCGCCGCGCGGCGTCCGCGCGCATCGGGAACTCGGTCGCGGGGAGGTTGAGCGTGTCCTTGTACATGCGGTGCCCCTTCACGCTCGCGCCCCCGGCTCCTGGGGCGCGAAACATCTAACCCTACGCAGGATGCGATGCCCCGTCAAGCGGGGACGAGGCGACCGACCTCCTCGATCACCTGCTGGAGGGAGAAAGGCTTGGTGATGTACGCCGCCGCTCCGAGCTCCTGGCCGCGGCGGACCTCGGCGGCGAGCGCGTGGGCGGTGAGGAAGACCACCGGCGTGCGGCAGTGCAGCGGGTCGTCGCGCAGCCGCTCGGCGAGCTGGAACCCGGTGATCGAGGAGCCGAGCGACACGTCGAGGATCAGGCACTGCACGGGCGTGGTCTCGAGCATCGAGAGCGCCTCGGCCGCGCTCGCGGCCTCGAGCGCGATGTAGCCGGCGCGGCGGAGCTTGAAGGCGAGGATCCGCAGAATGTAGGGCTCATCGTCGACGATCAGAACTCTGGCCGGCACGGGTTTCAGTATACCGAGAGCGGGGGAGCGGAGGAGCAGAGGAGCTGGGGAGCAAGAGACCGGTCCCGCCCTGGTCTTGTCGTTTCCCCTCTGCTCCTCGGCCCCTCTGCACCTCTGTTGGTCGCACGAGTGTGGGCTTCGAGCCGTGAGGTTCAGGCTTCGAGGATCACGACTGCGACGGCGACGCCGGCTGCGTGCGTGATCGAGAGGTGCGCGGCGCGGACGCCGAGCGCCGCGGCCCGGGCGGCGGCGCCTCCGGCGAGGTTCAGGCCGGGGGCGCCGCCCGGCGCGCGCGTCACGACCGCGTCGCGCCAGCCGATCCCCATACCCCAACCCGAGCCGAGCGCCTTGAACGCCGCCTCCTTGGCGGCGAGCAGGCCGGCGACGTGAGCGGCATCGTCCGGCCGCACGGCCTCGCCGGGTCCGCAGCAGCGCGCGACGAGTCGGGCGCCGTGGCGGGCGAGCATCGCGCGGGCGCGAGCGACGCTCACGAGGTCGAGGCCGACGCCTACGATCACGCGTTCCTCGCGGCGTTGTCGAGCCACGCCCACGCGGCCGCGAAGTGCACGACGCCGAACCCCGAGAGCGCGCCGCGGAACGTCGGGCTGTCGAGCCACGCGACCAGCCAGAACGGGGCGGCCGGCACGACCCGGATCGCCCAGAACCGGCTCCACGGCGCCAGCACGAGGAACCAACCCGCCGCCGTCAGGTACACGACGATCGCCAGGTTGAGCGTTGCGCGGAGCGGGTTGTGTCGCGGCACATCGGAATTGTAGGGCCTGGAGGCCCGTCCTGGAACCGACCGGTCGCGGGCGGGCTGTCCGCCGCTCGGGGCTACGCCCGGAGCTCGACGAGCGCGTCGCGGCAGCGCGCCGCCGCCTCCTGCGGCCCCGGGAGCCCGAGGCCGGCGAGCACGTCCGGGCCGGGCGCCGCGCCCGCGGCGAGCGACGCCAGCACCTCGCGGTACTCGAGGGCGGCGCGCTGGAGGTGCCCGAGGCGCCGGAGTGCGTCCGCGAGGAGGAGGCGCACCTGGGCCAGCGCCGGGTCGAGGAAGAGCGCCGCCCGGTACGACGCGACGGCCGTCTGGGTCCGGCCCGAGAGCTCGTGGAGGAACCCCTCGAGTGCGTGCGCAGTGGGGTCCGAGGGGTCGGCCAGCAACGCCTCGTCGACCAGCGCGGCGGCGTCCTCCGGGCGGTCCTCCGCAAGCCGGTGGACGGCCTCGGCGAGGCGCTCCCGGGTCCCGGTGAGACCTGGCTCCGAGGACCGGGCCGCGGGGACGTGTGGCGGTCCACCCTCGACCGGCGCTCGCGCGACGCTTGCCGGACGCCCGGCGACCGGCCGAGGTCGGGCTTCCGGGCGAGCCGCCGGCTGCTCGGTTCCTGCACCTGCCTCTTCCCGAACCCCTGACCCCGGACCCCTGGGACCGACTTCTCCGCCCCGGCGGGAGGCGTGCCGGTAGCAGAAGCAGTCGCCGAGGTCCACTGGCTCGAGATCGCCGGAGAGCTGCCACAGCGTTTCGGCCGGGCCGAGGAACAGCACGCCGTCCGGCGCGAGCGCGCGGGCGACGGCAGCGGCCACCCGCCGCTGGGAGTCGGGGCGGAAGTAGATCAGGACGTTGCGGAGGAAGACCACGTCGAACGCCGCGGCCTCGGGAACGGACGGCTCCTGGGCCAGGTTGAGCGCGCGGTACTCGATCCGCCGCGCGATCTCGCCCGAGAGCTCGAACGCGTCGCCCCGCCTGGCGAGGTAGCGCGACCGGAGGTCGGCGGGCACCTGAGCGACGGCGCGCTCGCCGAACACGCCGGCGCTCGCGGCCACGAGCGCCTGCTCGTCGACGTCGGTCGCGAGCACCCGCCACTCCCACCCGGCGAGCTCCCGGCACTCCGCCAGCACGATGGCGAGCGTCGCGGGCTCCTCCCCGCGGGCGCACCCCGCCGACCAGACGCGGACTCCGCGCTCCCGCGTGCGCGAGGCGGCCAGCGTCGGCAGCACCTGGCGCCCGAGCGCCTCGAACTGCTGGGGGTGCCGGAACAGGAACGACTCCTTGATCGTGACGTGCGGCAGCAGCGAGCTCCACTCGCCCGGGATGTCGCCGTCGGCGAGCGCGCGGACGTACTCGGGCACGCCGGCGAGGCCGAGCGCCGCCGCCCGCTCCCGCGCGGTCTCCGCGAGGAACCGGTAGTGTGCGGGCGGGATCACGTTTCCGCTGACCTTTTCGATCAGGACCGCGAGCTCGGCGGCGGGCGCGTCGCTCACGGCCTCACACAGTCGCGTCCGGCCGCCTTGGCCTCGTACAGGCGCGAGTCGGCGAGCCGCATGAGCGCGTCCGCCGTCGCGCCGACCGGCAGCTCGGCCCGCGACGCCACCCCGAACGAGCCCGTGACCGGCACGGTGGCGCCGGAGGGGAGCGTAACCGGACGCTCGGCCAGCGCTTGCCTCAACCGCTCGGCCACGCGCACTCCGGCCTCGAGGCCGTCCTCCGGGAGCACCGCCATGAACTCCTCGCCGCCGTACCGGCCGATGGCGTCGCACTCGCGCAGGTTCCGCGCCATCGCCCACGCGGCGGCGCGCAGGACGGCGTCGCCCGCGAGGTGGCCGTGGGTGTCGTTGACGAGCTTGAAGTGGTCAAGGTCGCAGAGGATCACGGTGAGCGGGCGCCCGTAGCGAGCCGCCCGCTCGTTCTCGGACGCGAGCCGCTCGTGGATCGCGCGGTGGTTGAGCAGCCGTGTGAGCCCGTCGTGGGTGGAGAGCTGCTGCAGCCGCTGCGCCAGGCGGGCGTTGTCGAGGACGAGCGCGATGTGGGGGGTCAGCTCCTGCAGCAGTGGGCGCGACGCCGCCGCGAAGCGCTGCGGCTCGCTCGGAAGGAGCGCCAGCACCCCCTCCGCGTCGCGCAGCGGCAGGGGGAACACCGCCATCGCCGAGGTATCGACGTCTCCATCGCCCTCGGGCGTGCCCGTCACCCGCACGGCCGTCGTCACGCCGTGAGGAACGTTCATCGCCGCCATCACGGCGTCGTTGAACACCCGGCTCGCGTCCAGCGACACGGGGTGGTCGATCTGCACGTGGAGCGCGGCGGCGTCGGGCTCGGTGACGCCTACGGCGAGGAGCTGCACGTCGGCGACGTTGCGTGCGACCTCGAACGTGACCGCGCACGCGGCGCCCACGTCGCCCGCCCGGAGCCCCTTCTCCAGCAGCGTGTTCACCAGCGTCACGTGGAGGAGCCGGGTGTCGAGCTGGCGGACGACCCTCGTGAGGACGTCGAGCGTGCCCAGGGTCGGCGCCGGGTCGGCGCGCTCCGGCGTCCGTACGGTCGCGGCGAGGCGGGTGACCGTGGCCGCGAGCTGGTCCGGCTCGCCGTCCTTGGTGAGGTAGGCGTCGGCGCCGGTCTCGCGCCCCCAGAAGCGCGACCGCGCCTCTCCGTGGCTGGTGAGGACGACCACCGGCGTGCCCGCGGTCGCCGGCTCGCTCTTGAGCAGGCGCAGGAGCTGGTGGCCGTCCATGACGGGCATGTCGAGGTCGGTGACCACGACCGCGGGGAGCTCGCGCAGCGCCGCCGCGGCGCCCTCGGCTCCGTCGCTCGCGACCGTCACCGCGAACCCGGCGCGCTCGAGCGTGCGCGCGATCAGCGTGCGCGTGGTGTCGCTGTCGTCCACGACGAGGACCCGGGTCTCGCTCACGCGCCGCCTCCCGACCACGCGCGCGCCAGCAGCGCCCCGATCTCGGCCGGCGGGAGGGCGATCGTGGCGGCGCCCGCCTCGAGGGCCGCGCGCGGCATCCCGAACACGACCGACGAGGACTCGTCCTGCACGATCGTCAGCCCGCCGGCGCGCCGCAGTTCGGCGAGCCCTTCCGCCCCGTCCGAGCCCATCCCGGTCAGCAGCACGCCGGCGGTGACGGCCGCGTGGGACGCCGCGCACGAGAGGAACAGCTCGTCCGCCGACGGCCGGTGCACGGTGCGCGCGGGACGGGTCGCGTCGAGCCGGAGCGCCCCGTCCGGGGCGAGCAGGAGGTGGGCGCCCTGGGGCGCGACCCTGACCGCTCCCGGCGCCGCGGTCTCGCCGTCGCGCGCCACCCTCACGTCCCGTGCGAGGTCGCCGGCGAGCCACTCCGCGAGCCCCTCCTCGAACCCGGGCGCGATGTGCTGGACCACGAGGATGCTCGCGGGCGCCGGGTTGGGCAGCGCCGCGAGCAGCGTTCTGACCGCCCACGGACCGCCCGTCGAGGCGCCGACCGCAACGTAGCGGATCCGGGCCGGGTGCGGCGGGGGAGTGCTGCGGGCGGCCGCGGCTCCGTTCGGTCCCGAGGGCGGGGCCCCGACCGCGCGGCCCGCCCTCGCCTGCGCGGCGGCGCGGACGGCGACCGGCAGGGTGTGCGCCAGCACCTCCCAGCCGGCGGGGTCCTCCGGTTTCGGCAGCACCTCGACCGCCCCGAGGCGGATCGCGTCGAACGACGTCCTGACCTGGCTGCGGTTGGCGCGCGAGGTGACCACCACGATCGGCGTCGGCCGCAGCGCCATGATCCGCTCCGTGGCCTGGAACCCGTCCATCACCGGCATCTCGATGTCCATCAGGATCACGTCGGGCCCGAGCCGGACGGTCTCGTCCACGGCCTGCGCGCCGTCGCCCGCCTCGCCGACAACGCGCATCTCCGGGGCGGCGGCGATCAGGCGCGTGAGGACCGCCCGCACGGTCGGCGAGTCGTCCACGACGAGCACGCCGATAATGCCGGGCGCGGATCTCACGCGCCCCCCAGGCGCCTGACCAGCGCGACAAGCTCCCGCGCGTCGAGGCCCTGCTTGGCGAGGTACGCGTCGGCGCCGGCCTGCAGCCCCCTGAGCCGCTCGTCGGGGCGGTCGTGGGTCGTCACCACCACGACCGGGAGGTGCGCGAGGGCGGGGACGGCGCGAACGTGCCTGGTCAGCTCGTAGCCGTCCATCCCGGGCATCTCCACGTCGGTCACCAGACAGTCGTAGCGCTCCTCCGAGAGCTGCGCGAGCGCATCCCGACCGTCGGCCGCGGTCTTAACGTCGAACCCGGCGTCCTCGAGCAGGCGGCGCTCCATCTCGCGCGTCACGTGCGAGTCGTCGACCAGGAGCACGCGTAGCCGGGTCAGGCGCGCGCGCACAGGCTCCGCCGCCTTGAACCTCTCCGGCCCGTCCGCGAGCGCCCCGGGGGAGAGGACGCCGACGGGCTGCCCAGATGCGAGAAGAGCGACGCCGTCGAGGAACGGGTTGCCGGCGAGCGTCGCGCCGAGGGGGTGGACCAGCACCTCCTCCGATCCCTCGACCTCGTCGACCGCCACTGCGACCGGCCGGCCGGCGTGGACGCCGCGCAAGAGGAGCTGAACCGGGGCCGGCTCCTCGCCGAGCGTACGGGCGAGGGACACGAACGGGACCCGCCGCCCGTCCACGGTCGCGGACGTCCGCCCGTCGCGCTCCTCGACGTCGACGGAGCGCACTCGATCCACGCGCTGGACGGCCGAGGAGGGGAGCGCGAGGCGGACCGAGCCAGCGCGCATGAGCGTGACCTCCTCGCCCCGGCGCGCGACCGGCACCTCCGCCACGACCGTGGTGCCTCGCCCGGGTTCCGACTCGACCGACGCGAACCCGCCGGCGCGCGCGGCCGCGGAGGCGACGGCGTCGAGCCCGATCCCGCGGCCGGAGACCTCGGTGACCTCGCGCCGCGTCGTGAACCCCGGCAGGAACAGCAGGCGCAGGGCTTCGTCCCGGCCGAGGGAGGCGGCGCGCGCCCGGTCGATCAGCCCCCCCGCGACGGCCGACTCAAGCACCCGAGCGGTGTCGATCCCATACCCGTCGTCGGCGATCGTGATCCGCACGCGGTTGCCGGTCGCGACCGCCGCGATCCGAACCGTGCCCTCCGGCGGCTTCCCCGCCGCTGTGCGGGAGTCGGGCGGCTCGATCCCGTGGTCCACCGCGTTGCGCACGATGTGGATGAGCGCCTCCTCGAGCTCCTGCGTGATCCGCCTGTCGAGACGGGTGTCGCCCCCGGAGACGTCGGTCTCGATCCTGCGCCCCAGCGCCCGGGCGAGCTCGCGTGCGTGGCGGGCGAGCGCGAGGAGCAGCCCCTGGAGCGGCTGGAGCTGCAGAGCGAGGAGAGCGTCGAGCTGCTGCTCGGCCGCGCGCTGGAGGCGGCGCTGCGTCCCCTCGGCGTCCACCTCGGTGCGGCGGAGGGCGGTCGCGAGCACCGCCAGTGTCTGCCGCGCGTTCGGCTCGCGCATCGACCCCTCGGCCAGGCGGGCGAGCTCGTGGACTCGTGCGACATGCCGCTCCGCACCGCGCGCCAGGATGCGGAGACGCGTTGCGCGCTCAGCGAGTTCGTTCAGCGTCCCTGCGTCGATCCGGACCTCGTCGCTCGCGTGCGTGGGCGCCGCTGCGGGAGCGCCGTGAGGCGGCGCCGGCTGCGACGGCGCCGGTGGGGCGGCGGCGGCGCGTCTCTCGGTCGGGGGTGTCGCGCCCGCGAGCGCCGCGAGCAGGTCGGGATCCCTCGCCGGTGTCGAGCCGGCCGCGACCGAGTCCACCATCGCCGAGAGCCGGTCCGCGACCCGCGTGAGCAGCGCCGGAGCGTCGCCGCGCCCCTCCTGCACCGCGCCCTCGGCCGCGTGGCACAGCTCGGCGAACGCGGCGAGGCGCAACATCCGGCCCGCGCCCTTGAGCGTGTGGAGCTCGCGGCGCGCCTCGGCCGCCGCGTCTGGGTCGTCTGCGACGCCCGGGCACAACCCGACCAGCCGCTCGAGCCGCCCGCGCGCCTCCCCAACGAAGAGCGGGATCAGGTCTCCGAGGTCAGGATCCACTGCTCCACCTCGTGGTTCGTGGATCGTGGGTCGTGGGTCGAAAGTCGTGGACGGTGGTTCGTGGTCCCGCGCACCTGGGCCGGTCCGGGACGATCCACCATCCACCATCCACGATCCACCGTAGTCATATCTTCGTCCAGCTGCGCACGTTGACGTCGAGCCCGAGCACCCCGATCACCGCGCCCCCGGCCTGGCGCACCGGCGAGGCGACCGTGAAGCAGCTCTCGCCGGTGAGCAGCGACTGGTAGAGGGGCGTGATCACGCTCCGCCCGTCGCGGACGACCGCCTGGAACCACGGGCGCTCCTTCGCGTTGATCCCGGCCGTGACGGCGGACGCGCGCGAGCCGCTCCCGACCCACTCCGGGTTGGCCGCCGAGGCCACGACGTTGCCGTTCATGTCCGCGACGAAGGCGAGCTCGACGAACGGGCTCTCGCGCACGACCTCCTCGATTAGGGACCCCAGCGCCTCCCAGTGACCCGCCCTCAACGCCGCCTCGTCGGCCCACCGCTCGCCGAGGTGCTTGAGCGAGCGCGGAGAGTCGAGGCGGAACGACTGGGTGAGCAGCTGGATCGAGAGCGCCAGCTGGTTGAGTCGCTCGGCGGTGCCGGAGAAGTGTTTGAGCCCCTCCGCCATGCGCTGGATCACCTGGCTCACCTCCTTGAGCGTGAGCACGACCTGGTCCGAGGCGGTGCGCTGCTGCTGCGTCGCGAACGAGATCTCGCGCGCCGCCCGCGCGGTGTCGGCGAGCGCACCCCGCAGGTCGGCGATCGCAGCCGCGGCGGAGCGGGCGCGCTCCAGCACGTGCGCGGCCTCCTTGTCGCCCTCCTCGGTCGCGACGACGGCCGCGCGGATCGAGCCCGCGAACTCGTCGAGCAGCGACTTCACGGACGCCACCGACTCCTGGGAGCGCTGGGCGAGCCGGCGCACCTCGTCCGCCACGACCGAGAAGCGCCGCCCGTGCTCGCCCGCCGCGACCGCCTCGATCGTCGCGTTGAGCGAGAGGAGATGGGTCTCCTGAGCGATCTCGGTGATGAGGTCGAGGACCCGGTAGATCTCCTTGGAACGGGCGCCGAGCGCGTCGGCGCGGGCCGCGATCGCGCCGATCCGCTTCTGCACCTCCTCGACGCCTTGGAGCGCGTCCTCGACCGCGGCGGCGCCGGTGTCGCCGCTCTGCTCGGCGCGTGCCGCGAGGTCGGCCTGGGTCGCGGCATTGGCCGCGATCTGCGCCGCGGTGCGGGCGAGCTCCTCCATCGTGGCCGTGATCTCGACGACCCCGGCGGCCTGCTCCGAGGAGCCGGAGGCGAGCTCGGAGGCCGTGGCGTTCACCGCGTTCGCGGCGACGGCGACCTCGATCGAGCTGTTCTGGATCTGCTGGACCAGCGCCCCCAGCGCGCGTGCCGCGTTCGCGAACGACGAGGCCAGCCGCGTCGGGAGCTCGCCGGCGAGCGCGAGCGTCGCGACCAGGTCCCCCGCCTGGATGTGGGACGAGGTTTCGCCGAGCTTCTGCTCGAGCCGCCGGGCCGCTCCGCCAGCCTCCGCCAGGGCGCGCAGCTGCGCGACGTGCGGCAGGAAGACGAGCGCCACGTACAGCGCCACCAGGGCGGCCCCGATCGGGAGCACGACGTAGGAGACCCACGTCGGTGTGCCGTGGGCGAGCCCGACGGCGAGCCCCGCGATTCCGAGGAGGCTGAACGCGATCATCAGGAGGAGCCCGACGAGCGGGCTCCTGGGCAGCGGTTCACTCCCGTGTTCCATTCGAGGCCTCCCTCCCGACGTCCCCGAGCGCGCCCGGGGGCGTCTCGGGACCCACGACGACCGCCGGACCCCCGTCGCTCACCGCGCCCCCAGCGACTCGAGGTTGAGGATCCGCACCTTCCGCCCGGCGACCGAGGCTTCGCCGCACACGGCGCCGGCCTCGGCCGCGCGACCCTCGGACGGTGCGATCGTCACGATCTCGAGCGCCGCGTCGGCGGCGAGCCCGACCAGCTCGTGCGAGCTCTGCTGGCCGACCCACCCCACGACCGTGACCGGTGCGGCCGGGCGGGCCCCCGCCGGCGCGTTGACCAGGCGGCGGGGGTCGAGCACCGGGATCGGCTCGCCCGTGAACTCGGCGAGCCCGAGGAGCTC
>DATKLI010000121.1:0-18758 GCA_035542455.1 Thermoanaerobaculaceae bacterium | reverse complement strand
CGCTCCACACCCTGGCAACCCCACCACCCGCCGTCTTCGCCCCGCTCGCTCAACTCCCCACCCAGCGAAAGGAGGTGACCGCTTCCGTATGACCGCTCACCCGCTCAGTGACCCTCGTACACCACTTGACAGGACATGACCACCCGCTCAGTGACCCTCGTACACCACTTGACAGGACATGACCTCTCACCCTGGGTGAACCTTCGAACCTTCGAACCTTCGAACCTTCGAACCTTCGAACCTTCGAACCTTCGAACCTTCGAACACCTCATGCGCGGCCGGTCGGGCTAGACTGAATGCCGTGGCCGACATCGCGGTCCTCACCGCCAAGCCAGACCTCGCCATCTACCGCGAGCTCGAGGCCGCCGGGCACGCGCTCGGCGTTCGCGTCCGGGTCCTGGACGCGCTCCGGATGGCGGCGCGCGACGCGCCCCCGCACGTGTGGGCGGAGGACGCGAGCGACGACGCGGCCGGGATCGCGGCCGTCCTGCCCAGGGTCGGGAACTGGCGCCCGGACTCGGTGCTCGCGGTGCTCGCGGCGCTTCGACGCGCCGGCGTCGCTTCGCTCAACGAGGTCGAGGCGATCCGCGCCGGGCGGGACCACTGGGCGACCGCGTGCGCGCTCGCCGCGTGCGGGCTGCCCCACCCCGAGACCGTCGCCGGCTCCGAGCCCGAAACCCTCGCGGCGGCGGCAGAGGCCGCGTTCGGCTTCCCATGCGTGGTCAAGCAGAGGAGCTCCCGTCAGGGCGTGGGCGTCGTCCGGTGCGCCGGGAGGGCCGAGCTCGAGGCGGTGCTGGACTCGCTGTGGCGGGTCGGCGACGAGGTCGTCGTGCAGCGGTTCTGCCCCCCGGGGGGTGTGAGCCGGAGGGTCCTGGTGCTCGACGGCGAGGCGCTCGGGGTCGCCGAGCACCGGGCCCCGGCGGGCGAGTTCCGCTCGAACGCGGCACGCGGGGCCGAGGTCCGGGCAGTGGACGCCGACGGCGAGACGCGCGACCTCTCGGTGTGCGCCGCGCGCGCCGTGGGGCTCGCATTCGCGGGGGTCGACCTCATCCCCGACGGCGGCCGGTGGGTGGTCGCGGAGGTCAACCCGTCGCCGGGGTGGCGCCACTTCGTCGCGGCGACGGGAGCCCCCGTCGCCGACCGTCTCGTCCAGGCACTCGTCCGCAGGGCCGCCCGGCCGTGAGCGACCCGTTCGCGCGCGGCGGCGACGTGCGTCTGAAGCCCGGGCGCGAGACGTCGGTGCTCCGCCGCCACCCCTGGATCTACCGGGGTGCGCTCGCGGGTCCGATGCCGGCGGGCCAGGCGCCGGTCGCTGTGGTGTCGGCCCGGGGCCGCCGCCTGGGGATCGCGTTGCCTGGCGGCTCCGGCGGCTCGCTCGCGCTGCGCGTGGTCGCCTTCGGCGACGAGCCGTGGGACGCGACCGTGCTGCGGGGGAGGGTAATTGCCGCGGCACGGCTGCGCGACCGGCTGAGTCTCGACGCGGACGCGTACAGGGTCGTACACGCCGAGGGCGACGACCTACCCGGGCTCGTGGTCGACCGCTACGGGGAGATCGCGGTCATCCAGGTGTTCGAGCGGGCGTGGGAGCCGGCGCTCGCCGTGGTCACCGACGTGCTCGTGCGGGAGCTCGGGTTCGCGGCCGTCCTCCTGAGATCCGGCGACGCCGCGGGCGGCACCCCCGCGGTGTTGCACGGCCGCGCGCCCGGCGCGGAGGTCGTGGTCCGCGAAGGATCGCTCCGGTTCCCGGTCGACCTCGAGCGGGGGCAAAAGACCGGTTTCTTCCTCGACCAGCGCGAGAACAGAAGGCGCGTGACCGCTCTCGCACGCGGCGCGCGGGTGCTCAACCTGTTCTCGTACAGCGGGGGCTTCGCCGTCGCCGCCCTCGCGGGGGGCGCGGCGCGGGCGACCAACGTCGACGCGTCCGATCCGGCGCTCGAGCTCGCGCGACGGGCGTACGCTCTGAACGGGTTCGACGTCCGCGACGACGACTTCGTGCGCGGCGACGCGTTCCGGGTCGCTCGCTCGCTGGCGGGGACGGGCGATGTGTTCGACGTGGTGGTCGCGGACCCGCCGGCGTTCGTCAAGCGGAAGAGCGATCTCGGCGCCGGGATGCGGGGGTACAAGGAGGTCAACCTGCAGGCGATGAGGCTGGTGCGCCCGGGCGGGCTGCTGCTCACGTGCTCGTGCTCCGCCCTCGTCAACGAGGCGAGCTTCGGCCGCGCGATCTCGGAGGCTGCCGCGGACGCCGGCCGGGCCGTGCGCGTCCTCGAGCGGCGCGCCGCGGGGCCGGACCACCCCGTGTCGCCGCATTGCCCGGAGAGCGCCCACCTGAAGGCATGGCTGTGTGCGGTAAACTCAAACAGGTGAGGCGGCCACACGTGGATCCCGACCCGGCGACGGGGGGGGCCGTGTGCCGCCGGCGAGGGTCGTTGTGTGACAGAGCGGTCGGGTGGTGTTTCCAATTGTCACACCCCGGCCGCGGGACGCATGGAGGGCGGTGAAATGCGACCAGCGGCGCGTCGCGTATCGCTTTTGGCTGGAGCACTTGATCGGCGTGGCACAGGGGTTGCTCTAGCTCCCCCCGTGAATAGTGCGTCAAGCTCCAGCCGTGGCCGCGAGGCCGGCGTCACCCTGATGGAGGCGCTGGTGGTGCTCGCGGTCCTCGGCATCCTGACGACGGTGATCGCGGCACCGATCAACTCGTACTGGCAGCGGTCGCGGCTGGAATCCGCGGCGGGCGACGTCAGGAACTTCCTGCAGACCGCTTTCGCCGAGGCGGTCAACCAGCACACCCAGGTGACGGTGTCGCTCCAGCAGGTCGCGGGGAAGTGGCAGCTCCAGATCGCGCCGGCGCCCCAGACCGGTCCCGCGACCTACGTCTTCCCCGACGTGATCGACTGCACGACGGACAACCCGGCTGCGAACGTCGGAGGGTGGCCGGCGATCGGAGCGGTCCGCAGCCTCGTATGCACGCCGAGCGGCATGACGTTCATCCCGGCCGGCGCCACCTGCGCCGCGAGCGAGACCGCGGGTGCGCAGGCGCGCGAGGTCAAGACGCTCGCGATCACCCACACCTCGATGGTCGACGGCTCGCTCTCCCCCAACACACGATTCGAGATCCAGGTCTACCCGATCTGGAACGTCTCGTACCGAAAGGTGCTCCAATGAGAAGGGTGCGGTTGCACTTGGCGGCGCGGAGGCGCCGGAACGAGCGCGGCCTGACGCTCGTCGAGGTGCTGGTCGCGTTCTTCATCCTGTTCGTGGTCACGCTCGCGGTGCTGCAGCTCCTCTCGATGGCGTACCTGGTCAACGTCGGCTCGCTGGCGCGGACGGAGCTGACGTACAAGGCGGAGCAGGTCGTCGAGACGATCCGGCTGCTCAACTTCCGGTACTTCTGGCTGCAGCAGGCGCCGACCGCGACCGAGCTGGCGTGCTGCCCGGTCGGTGCCGGGGCGGCTCAGACGATCACTCCCGGCACCTGCATGGACTTCTGGGGGCCCAACGGCGCCAACGTCATCAATGACGACTCGCGCTTCACGCTGGACTACTCGATCGACGCGAACCTCGGCGTGACGGTCCACGCCGTGCCGATGCCGCACCAGTACCTGGGTTCGGCGGACACGAAGGTGGTGGTGTATGTCGCGCAGCTGCGAAACTGGTAGCCGCGGCGCCTGCCGCGGGTTCACGCTGGTGGAGGTGCTGGTCGTCCTGGCCTCCCTCGGGGTGATCCTGTGGATGGTCGGCCAGCTCCTCTTCCCGATGCGCCAGGCGGCCGAGCGGCAGCGCCTCCAGGTGGAGGCGCGCCAGGCCGCGCGCGCGTCACTCGACTACCTGGCGATGGAGCTCCGGGGCACCAACGACATGAACCACGCCACGCCGCAGCTGGTCCAGGGGCCGGCGACGTTCCTGACGTACGTGTGGAAGGGCAACAACAGCGGAACGGGGAACACCCCGACGTGCGACGGCACCGGCACGATGAACCTGGGGTGCGTGCAGACATCGTTCAACAACGTGCCCGGCAACGGCAGCAACCCGACGCTGGCGACGCCGGGTTCCGACGTCATCTCGGTGGCGATGGCGCAGTCGACGACGCCCACCGGGCCCGCCAAGGGCCTCTCGTGGGCCGGCAGCGTGAACACCAGCACTCCGAGCAGCTGGGCTTTCAACCTCGGGTGCCCGGACTCCGCCGCCAACCTGGCCCTGTTCAAGACCATGACGGGGTGGAACGGCACCATCAGCGCGCCGCTCATGCTGGTCACCAGCGTGGGCGACTGGGCGTTCTACCAGATCACCGACTACCAGGACGGCCTCAACGGCACCAACTGCTCGGCGACGCCGCCGGCGTGGTGCTTCGACGCGACGACCGCCGCGTCGATCCCGTGCCTCGGCGTCATCGCCCAGCCGGGCGCCAACGGGATCAACGCGCCCGGGCAGACTCAGGCGCTCACGCGGCCGCTCTCGCTCTTCGTGAGCGTCCGGTTCGCCGCGTTCCGGGTGTGCGACGGGTGGCTCGAGCAGAAGGACGGCCTCTTCGACCCGACGGCCGACGCGAACTGTCCCGCGCTGGCGGCGGGCGCGGACTTCCCGCCCTACGTCACCAAGCCCAACTGGACGCCTCTGCTGCCGAACGTCGAGGACCTCCAGTTCTCGTACCTTTTCTTCGACGGCTCGATCTGGAACGGCCGGCCGGGAGGCACGATCCCGATCGGCGCCGGCGTGCCGATCGCGGTGGGCGGCGCGACGCCGCCCGCCTACGACTGGACGGAGGTGATCGCGATCCGGGTCTCGGTCACCGGCCGCTCGTCGCAGGCCATGATCCTCGGCGGCGGGAAGATCCCCGCGCCGCCGCCCGTGGTCGAGGACCACGACCCGGGGGTCGCGCAGACCGACACCTACTACCGGTCCCAGCTCTCGGCTGTGGCCCTGTTGCGCAACCGGCTGGCGGGGTACTGACCATGGCCGGGGAAGGGAACGCTCGCATGAGGCAGGAGGAGCGCGGCGTTGCGCTCGTCATGGTGATCCTGGTGCTGCTCATCCTCACGGTGCTGGGGATGACGGCCGTGATGATGATGACCCAGGAGGACAAGATCTCTTCGCGCCAGGAGCTCCAGAAGGCCGCGCTGTACGCGGCGGAGACCGGGCTGCGGCGGGGCGAGCAGGTCCTCCAGCCGCTGACGTTCAGCTCGGACACCCTGACCCGCTTCATCTCGCACACGGCGGTCGCGAGGACCGCCGCCGAGCCGCCGTCTGCCGGGGGTGACCCGCTCATCCCGACCGCGCCGCCGGCCACCTTGCCGCCACAGTGGGACCTCGCGCACCTCGGGACGTACCTGACGACGACCCCCGGCGGGGTCGTCGAGCTCGCCAACCAGGAGGTCACGCAGGTGGTCGGGGCGGGGCAGAACTTCGACCGGGTGCGGGCCTACTTCAGCCTGTACGTCCGCAACAACCCCGACGACCTCGCCCCGGGCGGCGCCCTCAGCCCGCTCGTCAACTACGACACCAAGCTCCGCCTGATCGCGGTCGGGTTCCTGACCGACGCGAACGGCGTCGACCCGGCGACGGGCAACGCCCGGGTGCTGAGCGCGAAGATCATCGAGGAAGAGCTCAACTGGGGCGGGGCGCCGAGCGGCGGAGACTGGCAGAAGTGCAAGAACCCGGGCGGCACCTGCTCGGGGTTCTGGAGTGGCCGGATGAGTTGATGATCGCCGGGTGCGAGCCGAAACGGCCGCGGCGGATGGAGTGATGGAGCGCGGAGGTTGACATGAAGGAGTTTCGGACGATGCGCGCGAGGACGTGGCCGGTCGCCATCGTGCTGTCGCTGGCGGCGACGGGCGGGGGGTGGGCTGCGACGCTGAACCCCGTCAACGAGGGGTTCGACCTGATGCAGCAGATCACCTTCCAGCAGGCGAAGGCCAACATCCTGATCGTCCTGGACGTCAGCGGCTCGATGGCGTGGGACTACCGCGGGAACGACCTCAACATCTACGTCGAGCCCAGCAACCACTACATCACGGACATCGTGTGGAACGGCGCGGACAGCGTCGGCACGAACCCCGTGATCAGCTGGGTGGGCGCCCCTGACCCGAACACGTGCGCCACGCCGACGCCGACGCCGACGCCCACGGCGACCGCCACGCCGACCGCGACGGTGACGCCGACCGCGACCGCTACGCCGACTGAAACGGCCACGCCAACCGCCACCGCAAGCCCCACCGCGACCGCAACACCGACCGTCACACCGACCGCGACGGCAACCGCAACCCCGACTCCGACGCCGACCGTGACGGGAACGCCGACACCGACGCCTACCTTCACCGCCTCGCCGACGCCGACTGTCACGCCGACCAGGACCCCAACAAAGACGGCGACTCCCACTAGGACGCCGACCACCACTCCGACGACTACCCCGACAGCGACGATCACCTCGACCCCGACGAAGACGCCAACTTCGACGGCGACGCCGACCCGGACACCTACGGGTACCGCAACGCCGACGCCGACGATCACCCCGACTCAGACGAGGACGCCGACGCCCACGATCACGCCGACACCAACGCGGACTCCCACGACCACCGCGACGCCGACGATCACGCCGACGAGGACTGCCACACCCACGCCGACGATCACGCCGACACCGACGATCACGCCGACGATCACGCCGACAAGAACGCCGACGATCACCCCGACGATCACCCCAACAAGGACACCGACCAACACGCCGACGATCACACCAACGGGGACGGCCACGCCCACGATCACGCCGACGCGCACCGCGACGCCGACGTTCACCCCGACGGACACCCCGACGGTTACGCCGACGCCGACGGAAACGCCGACCAAGACGCCGACCAAGACACCGACCAACACGCCGACGGTGACGCCGACGTTCACGCCGACCGTCACACCGACCAACACGCCGACGCCGACGCCGACGAAGACCCCGACCCCGACGCCGACGCCGACGACGCCGAGCGGGCCGCACTACGCGGTGTTCCCCGCCGGCGTGCTTCTGGCCCAGGCGGCCGACCAGCCGCAGCTGTGCACAACGTGGTCGTACACGCTGGTGATCGACCAGAACTTCCCGAGCCGGATGGCGGTCGTGAAGAACGTGCTCGGGAGCTCGATCGACATCATCACGCCGTGGGAGCCGCCGGTGTGGCCGGACGTCACCAACCCGTTGTGGGATCCGGCGGTGACGCCGGGCATCGCGACCGCCTCGACGCCAGCTTTCCACTCCGCCCCGCAGGGGCCGATCGACGTCGCCCCGACCGCCGTGGGGTCGCACTATCTGCACAAGTACATCTGGACCGTCAAGTACGGCTCGCCACAGCCTGATCCCGGCCCGCCGTTCAACCTGTACAACAGCGCCGACCCGAGCGACCCGACCCGGCAGGCGCTCCAGGTCGGGCAGCAGTGGACGTTCCGCGACTTCACGACGGGCTCGCCGACGTTCGGCAACGCGCTGATCTTCGACGCGAACGGCAACCCGTTCGTCCGGAACAACGCGTCCGACGCCATCTTCCAGCCGCACCTCGACGTGGTCGGGCAGAACAGGAACCTGGTCAATTGGGGACTCGAGGTGTTCTCGACCGGGATCGACTACCACGTCGGCGACACGTCGCCCGGCCAGTTCGACAAGCAGGTCGGCGTGGTCGAGGCGATGGACACCTCGGACACCGGCGATGTAACCTCGATCGAGAACGCGATGGCCCTCGTCGCCAGCGGCGGCCAGAACGTGTACGGAAGCACGCCGACGTTGGCCGCCCTGGCGTTCGCGAAGACGATGCTGCAGGACACCGCGTCCGGTACGACCGCGGACTCGACGATCACCGACGACCTCGGCCGCACGTTCTCGCTCCCGCCGGATCCGAAGCTCGACTGCAACCGCCACTACGCGGCGATCCTGGTGACCGACGGGCTCTCGAACATCGGCAACCCCGCCGGGTGCACGACCCCGCCCGGCTACTCGTGGGGCAACTGGATCGAGCCCGACCCGTGCGCGGCGTCCCCAAGTGCGAACTGCAGCTGCGATAACACCGCCACGCTCGGCGCCTACAACGGCGGCCCGGGGTGCCCCGACGGCGGCGACTCCGGGTACACCTGCCCCGACCAGTACACCCAGTTCGCGGCCGGCAAGGCCGAGGATTCGTGGAACTCGCAGGTGCTCGACCCGGCGACCGGCTTGCCGAAGAACCTCAACGTGCGTACGTGGGTGATCGGGATCAGCCAGAACGTCGGGCCGTGCGAGCTGAACTACACGGCGTACCGCGGCCGGACCGACGCATCGTCCCCGAACGGCGACGCCGGGTTCGACACGGCGGCCGACCCGTACCTGCCCGAGGGGAGCCCGGGCAACTACGACGGGCCGACGAGCGCATCACCATGCCCAGCGGCGGGGTTCTCCCACGTCCCGGTCCACGGCAACTACGCGTTCTTCGCGGGCTCCGCCACGGCGCTGTACAACGCGCTCTCCGACGTGCTCGGCGCCTACGGCGTCGGGAACTACACGACGTCGGCGCCCTCGATCGCGAGCTCGTCCGTCCTGGCGAACGTCGGCCTGATCACCAGCGCCGAGTACCCGGGGTGGCGCGGGCACGTGTACGCCTACGACCTCTCCGGCCCGCTGGTGTGCCACAGCGACGGCGAGTGCCCGACCGTCGCCAACGGGATCGGCCGGTGCAACACGACCACGGGCGCGTGCAAGGACCCCGACACATATAGGCTCGCGTGGGATGCCGGCGAGGTCATGAGCGCGTACGATTCCTTTGGCCACTCGCAGACGCCGAACCGCGGCCTGCCGCGCCAGATCTACACGTGGGATCCCTCCCAGCTCTCCTCGGCCGACAAGTCGCAGGTGCTCGTCCCGATCGAGCCCGCGAACCTCGTCAAGCTCAACACGATCTGCAACGGCTGCGGGATCACCGACCAGGTCGTCGACTTCATCCGCGGGAACGACGGGAGCGGCAACCCGAGGCGCTGGGCGCTCGGCGCGGTGATCAACTCCACGCCGGCCCTGATCTCGAGCCCGCAGCAGTGGAAGCAGTTCTCGGGGCACAGCTCGTTCGAGAACACGTATTCCGGCCGGAACACTGTGGTGTGGATCGGATCCTCCGACGGCGCGATCCATGCGTTCGACCTCAACGACGGCGCCGAGCTCGTGGCGCTCCTCCCCCCGGACATGCTCGACCTCCAGGTGCAGCTCTACCACAACTACACGCTCGATCCGATCAGGTACAACATGGGCGAGCTCAAGCTCCCCTGGCAGCACATCTACGGAGTGGCCAACTCGCCGCGCGTCGCGGACATCTACGACCCGTCGACCCCGGACCACACGAACTACCGGACGGTCCTGTACATGGTCGAGGGGCCGGGCGGCCAGGGCCTCCACGCGATCGACATCACACACCCGACGCCGCCGCGGACGTACGCCGACGGGACGACGTACGGCGGCGACCCGAACTACGGGTACGGCGTCGCCAGCTACAGCACCACGAACCCCGAGGCGGCGCCCCCGGTGATGCCGCTGTGGAGCGTCAACCGGACCGGCAAGGGCGGGACGCAGGTGCTCGCGGATCTCGCGAACACGTGGAGCATCCCGGCGATCGGCGGCACCAACGGCGGGGCCAACTGGGAGCTCGTCGTGGGGAGCGGCTACCTCAACTACAGCGCGACCGACCTGACGACTTCGAACCCGATACCCCACTACCTGCGCCTCGACGCGTTGCAGGGCCTCACGTCGGGCTCCCCGCGCGCCGACGACGCGGTCTCCGTCTTCAACACCAACCAGCTGGCGGGCGGCCCGTGGGTCCGCAACCAGAACTTCGCCGACGCCCAGATGTGGAGCATCGCCGCCGGCTACTACCAGCCGGACAACGACGTGAACCAGGGCGTCGAGCTCGACCTCCAGGGCCACGTGTGGCTGCTCCAGAGGACCAGCACCTCGGTGAGCACCTGGGCGGCGCCGCAGGCGATGCCGGACTCGAGCTCGGTGGTCGCCGGCGATCCGCTCTACTACGCCGCGGCGATCGCGAGCTACCCGTCGCAGAACCCCGCGTACAACCTGTACGCGTTCTCGTCGGGGTCGTTCTACGAGGTGAGCAGCTACATCATGGGGCAGGCGGTCGGAACCGATGCGGCCGTGTCCGATCCTCCGAACTTCATCCCGGGCCTGTTCCTGGCGTCCCGGACGATCGAGGCGAGCCCGCACACGGTGATCCAGAAGCTCAACATCCGCGACCTGGTGGTCACGAACGCGGACGGAACGAAGACGCACCTGGGCCACCGCACGCAGGCCACCTCGTCGCCGGACATCTACGTGCCGAACCCGGGAGTGCCCGGCAAGGTCGCCGCCGTCTACCTCCTGTTCGACCCCGACGCGAGCTGCGCAGGCGAGTCGTACGTCGTCGTGATCGCGTTCAACGCGGGCGACCTCGCGAACGGGACGTTGACGTTCAACGCGGCGGACGTCGCGGCGGGCGGGAACAGCAGCTACATCGTGAAGGTGGCGGACGCGGGGGCCGGCGCGGCGTCGGGGCTCGGCCAGAGCGGCACGACGCCGTTGGCCTCGCACTCGTTCGCTGGCACGGGCGGCAAGGCGTACTTCAAGGCGATCGAGGGACTCCAGATCTCGGGTGCGGGGAACACCGGCGCCCCGATTGCGTGGTGGGTCGAGCTGCAGTAGGCGATTACGCCGCTCTTCAAGAGCGCCGGGGTGGGCACGACGGCCACCCCGGTCTTTCGTCTGGCCGGCGCTTCGGCGGCCTCGCCGAGGCCCCGGGCCGGCGGCCACCCGCCGCTACTCCTTGCGCTTGACCACGACCTCGATGCCGCTGCCCTCGAGGAGCTTGGCGAACCGTCGCGCATCGCCGTCGGTCCCGACGATCGCGCCGTAGTGCATCGGGACCGCGACCTTCGGTCGGATCGACCGCGCCGCCTCGGCGGCCTCGTCGGCCGTCATGACGTACGTGCCCGAGACCGGCAGCAGCGCGACGTCGGGCGCGAGCCCGGCCATCTCCGGGATCACGTCGGTGTCTCCCGCGTGGTAGTACGTGACGCCGCCGAGCGTGAGCACGAACCCCACCTTGCCGTCGGACTTCGGGTGGAACGACTTGTTGGTGTTGTACGCCGGCACCGCGCGGATCTTCACGCCCTTGACGGTCAGCGTCTCGCCGGGAGCGATCGTCCGGACGGGCTGCTTCACCTTCGCCGCGACCTCCTTCGGCCCCACGACGACCGTCCCCTTGGCCATGACCTTGGCGAGGTCCGGCAGCGACAGGTGGTCGAAGTGGTCGTGCGTGATGAGGACGATGTCCGCCGAAGGGAGGCCTTCCCCGAGCTGGTAGGGGTCGATGTAGACCGTGGGAGGGCCGTCGATGCGAAACGCGTCGTGTCCCAGCCAGTGGAGCTTCTCCGTCATGTCGCGAACCTCCCCGCCGGCGGACGTGACCGCCGCCAGCACCACCGCGATCGCGAGCCTGTTCATCGCGTTCCTTCCTCGTGCCGGGTGTGTCCGAGACCGAGTCTCCTCCCGTTGCACCCCGATTTCAAGCCCGGCTACCGCGGGCTGTGCGGCGCGGCGGTTCCCACACCGGACGCGTCGTCCTCTACAGCTCGTCCGCCTTGGTGGAGATCGGTCCCCGGTAGTTCCGGACGAGGCGGACCTGCGCCACGAACGGCCCGAACCCCCGGTACGCCTGCTTGATCCGGGTGAGGGCGTTCGAGCGCCAGTCCACGTACGGGTTGTCGATCTGGATCGGGTCGAGACACCCCGCGAGCACGACCTTGGACGAGGCGCAGAAGCGGCTCATCAGCGTCTTCGCCAGGTGGCGGTCTCCGTTCTGGAGCTCGTCCACGAGGACGAGCGAGTTCTCGATGTCCAGGCCGCGGAGGAGAGAGGTCGAGAGCAGCGTGAGGCGGCCCGTGGCCTCGAGGTCGCGGAGGAAGTCGTGGCCGTTCGCGAGCGCGACCGACCGGATCGCCTGGAAGAACGGCTCGAGCCACGGCGACATCTTCTCGTTGTGGTCGCCCGGGAGGTATCCCATCTCGAACCGGCTCGACGAGTGCTCGGGCCGGAGCAGGATCAGGCCGTTCTCGAATCCGGGGTCCGCACCGGAGATCGGCTGCGAGCGCTGGTGCACCTTGAAGCTCGTCGGCTGGCCGAACAGCAGGTAGAGCGCGGCGATCACCATGAGCCGCGTCTTCCCCGACCCCGCCGGGCCGTCGAGCACGACCAGCTGGACCTCGGGATCGAGGAGGAACTCGAGGGCGAAGATCTGGCGCGCGTCGGCAGGCGTGAAGCCGAGGACGGTCCGTCCCGTCCAGCACTCCCGCTTGCTGTCCCAGTACTGGGCGAAGCGGAGCTCGCTCGCGACCCCGCGGCTCGCGTCGACTCGGGTGAGGATCTCCCGCTCCCCGCACCGGAGGACCAGCCCCTGGTTCCAAACCGGCTGCGGCAGCTGGGCGGTCAGGAGCTCGAGAGGGATCGCCCGGTCCCTCGCCGGGCCGCTGGCGAAGAACGCGCGGATCACGTCGTCCGCCACCTCCAGCTCGGCAACTCCGTCGAAGATCTCCTCGGGGCGGTTGAGGTCCAGCTTGCCGAACCGGAGCGGCTCGGCGTCGAGCCCGAGCGCGTCGCACCGGAGCAGCATGTTGGAGTCCTCGGAGATCAGCACCACCCGGAACCGCCCGCTGCCGTTGCTCATCGCCTGGATGCGGCGCGCGGCGTGGATGATGAGGTTGTCCCCGTGGCCGTTCCCGTTCCCCGAGGTCGTCGTGAGCGAGGGCTCCCAGGCCAGCACGCCGCCCGTCGAGGTGGCGGCGAACGCGTCCAGCGTGACCTCGCCCCGGAGGAAACGCTCGGAGCTGTGGTGGATGAGGGCGCTGTTGCGGTAGGCGAGGATCTTGCGCGTCGCGGCGCGCGCGGCCGCGCGGACGCCCTCGGACTTGGTGCGGCTCCCCTGCAGCCGCCCGAGCTCGTCGAGCACCTGATGGAGGAGCACGACCAGGTTGCCGGGTTGGAGGAGGCGGTCGAGCGCTTCGGGGTTTTCGACGAGGGCACTCGTGTCCGGGATGTAGACGTCGATAGGCTTCATCTCGGGATTCAAGAGTAGCACACGTGACGCTACGTGTCGGCACTCGAGCGGGCCGGCCGGGCGAGGGGCGGACGAGGGCAAGGGGGAACCACGGAGGGCGGAGCGGCAGCGACCGAACCGGTGAAACGCTACGGACCGTCGTCGGCGGTATTCGCCGGGGCCCTGATGTCCTCCCTTTTCCCCGTCCGAGGACGTTCGACGGACCGAGCCCGAGGTCCTCGGGGTCTCCGACCGCGCTAGCGCGGCGAGCGGTGCGGCGTGGCGAGCAGGCAGGTGAAGTAGCCGTCGCGCCGGCGGAGATCCTCGAGCGGCACCGTCGCGCCGGAGGAGCTCCTGCGCAGGCCCTGGTACAGCTTCGACAGGTCGGAGCGGCGCTGGAACAGCCACGCCTCGAACGGCTCCCCGTCCTTGAGACCGACGGGGGAGAGCTTGACCCGGAAGGCGTTGAGGAGCGCGGCGACCTCCTCCTCGTACCTCCCGATGTACCAGGTGCGGGTCGCCTCGTCCTCGAGGACGCTGACGACGCAGAGCCTCGGGTCCACCTCCGCCGCGGCGAGCGGCTCGGTCTCCATCGTCTCGCGCTCCTCCCCGGAGAGCCGCTGCAGGGTGCGCTGCAGCGGCGAGCCCTGCGGCAGCAGCACGATCTCGGGCGGGAGCTGCTCGAAGACGACGACCTCCGCCAGCGGTGTGGGCTCGAGCCCCTTCAGCCGGGCGGTGCCCAGTGAGCGCAACCCGATCCAGGGAGCGGGCTCGTCGGCGGGCGCGGTGGCGAGCAGGAGCCAGTGGGTGCCGAACGCCTCGCCCTCGGCCATGGGCCAGCCTCCCCACTCGGCCTCGAGGTCGCGCAGGAACCCCTCGGTCACGACGCTGCCGAGGTTGACGAGCTCGCCGTTCTCCGCGATGAACGCCGCGTACGGACGGTCTTTCAGGATGTCGGCGAAGCGTGTGGCGTGCCGGACCGGCTCGAGGAACTCGAGCACGCGGTGGAGGTCGTACCCCGAGGCGATCAGGAAGTCGGCGATGTCCTCCACCTCGTGGGTGGTCTTGCCGGTGGTCAGCCGGGCGAGCTCGACGAGGCCGTGGCCGAAGAACTCGAACTGCGGCCGGTTCACGGCGGCCGCGACCATCGGGAGCAGGTGGTAGGTGCCGACGTTGGCGGCGATGCGGAGGCCGCGCTCGAATGCGAACCCCTCCCGCCGCATCCCCTCGTAGAGGAGGCGCAGCTCGGCCGCCGCGAGGAACACGGAGCGCGCGCTGCGGGCCGAGTAGAACGAGCCGTCGCCGAGGAACTTCTCGAACTTGAGGCGGTGACGCTCACGGATCTCGTCGACCCGCGCCAGGAACCGGACCATCTGGCGCATCGCCTGTTCCTCGGTGCCCCGCCCCCGGCGCCTGAGCTCCTCGAGGAGCTGCGTGAACTCCACCATGTCGTACAGCAGCCCGTACCGTCGCACCACCGACGGTAGGATCCCCGGCGACGTGAAGTCGAACGGCCGGGTCGTGCCGGAGAGCTGCAGCGGGCGCCCCTGGACCTGGGCGACCGTCGTGAACCCGCGCTCGGACACGGGGACGACCCTGTCGCGCAGGGCGCAGACCACCTCGAACCGCTTGCACCGCCCCGCGAGGTCCGCAAGCAGGCGGCGGAGGTCGGCCGACATGCGCGGCGTTGCCGGATGGCTCCACACCTCGAGCAGGTCGAGGACCGCCTTGGAGTACAGCACCCGGTCGTCGGCCAATCGGGAGCCGTCGACGTCCACGGTCCGGAGGACGCTGTCGAACGCCGGGTCCTGCGCGCGCAGCGCCCGGAGCTGCTCGGTGGTCGTCCGGAACATCGACTTGAAACGGCTGGCGTCGAGCTTGTAGTGGCCCTGGAGCATCGACGTCAGCTCGCGGAAGTCGGGCCCCAGCCGGATCTCCGCGAACGCGATGACGTCGTCGCGGAGAAGGTCGCAAAACGCGCGAGACGCCGGCGTCGGCTGCAGTGCTTCGGTCTGCCTCAGGCGGTCGAGCGCCTGCGTCCGGGCGCGGTGCGTTACGTCCGCCACCCTCTGCGCCGTCGCGTACCGGATCTCGTCGAGCGCCTGCGATTTGAGCTGCGGCGCCGTGACCGCGAGCCCGCGCGTCGCGGCCTGGAGGCGCACCGCGGTCTCGCGGGTCAGGACGAGGAGGAACACCTCGGGGAGCCTCTGGCCGTAGTCGTGCTGATAGGCGTTCTCGAGGATTTCCGAGATCCTGCCGACCATGAGCCGCCGGATCTCGACCAGCGTCGACTTGCTGACCTCCTGCTTCTGGGCGAGCGCCCGCCGGTAGGCGATCTCGGCGTCGATCAACCGCCCGAGGTCGCGCAGCAGTGCTTCCCACTGAGGCGAGCTCCGCAGCGGAAACCCGAGGAACACCGGGTTCTGGTCCGCGTCGGAGTAGAGCCAGTACGGCTGGGGCACGCGCGGTGCCGCCTCCCCGAAGCACGCTCGCCACCCGCCGGAGCGCTCGCCCTCGGTGAGAAAGACGAGGCGAGACGCCTCCTGCTGGAGCATCTGCTCGATCGTACCGGCCTGTACTTCCGACATCCTGCCTATTCTACGTTCACGCGCTCCCTTCTTCACGCGGCGGCAGGGCGCCCCGGGCCGCTGCACCGCCGTTTACCTCGACGCGACTCGATTCAGCATCCGATACGCGATCGCACTATCCGTTCGCGGGGGGCGCGCCGACCCCTCGCCCAACCGCCGTCGCGCCGCCCCCCGAGCCCCCGGCGCTCGCGGCGATGCGACCGCCGCTCGCGCGATCCGTTCGCAGGGGGCGCGCCGACCCCCCGCCCAGCCGCCGTCGCGCCGCCCCCCGAGCCAAAGGCGCTCGCGGCGATGCGATCGCTGCTCGCGCGATCCGTTCGCGGGGGGCGCGCCGACCCCCCGCCCAGCCGCCGTCGCGCCGCCCCCCGAGCCAAAGGCGCTCGCCGTCAGCTTGAGGTGACTCGATCCAGCGTCCGATACGCGATCGCCTCGGCGACGTGGCGGGCCGCGAGGCGGTCGGCGCCGTCGAGGTCGGCCACCGTGCGGGCGACCCGCAGGATCCGGTGAGCGGCGCGGGCCGAGAGCGCGAGCTTGCTCATCGCCAGTTCCAGCAGACGCCCGCCCTCGCCGTCGGGCGCGCACCAGCGGCGTACCTCCACCGGCGAGAGCTCCGCGTTGGCGTGCCTCCCGGTTGCGGCGAGACGCCCGGCCTGGCGCTCGCGCGCGGCCATGACGCGGGCGCGCACGGCCTCGGAGCGCTCGCCGGCGCCCACCTGCGAGAGGTCCCGGTACGGGACGGAGGGCACCTCGAGCTGGATGTCGATGCGGTCGAGGAGCGGCCCCGAGAGCCGGGCACGGTACCTTCGCACCTCGATCGGCGTGCACCTGCACTCCCGGCGCGGGTCGCCGAGGTGGCCGCACGGACACGGGTTGGCGGCCGCTGCCAGCTGAAAGCGTGCGGGGTAGGCGAGAGAGCCCGCGGCGCGGGCGATCACCACGGTGCCGGACTCCATCGGCTGGCGCAGGCCTTCGAGCACGTCGCGCCGGAACTCCGTGATCTCGTCGAGGAAGAGGACGCCGTTGTGGGCGAGCGAGACCTCGCCGGGCCGGGGGATCGCGCCTCCGCCGACGAGCCCCGCGGCGGAGATCGTGTGGTGCGGCGCGCGGAACGGCCGGGTGGTGATGAGCCCCTGGGGGCGAGGGACGCCGGGCGCCACCGAGTACACCTTGGTGGTCGCGAGCGCCTCCGCCTCGTCGAGCGGCGGGAGGATCCCGGGGAGCCGCTGCGCCAGCATCGTCTTACCCGCACCGGGTGGGCCGAGGAAGAGGAGGTGGTGTCCGCCGGCCGCGGCGATCTCGAGGGCGCGCCTGGCGTGCTGCTGCCCCGCGACATCGGCCAGGTCCGGCGCGTCCGCCTCGGCGGCGGGGAGCGGGCGGCCGTTCCCACCCGTGCAGCCGTCCAGATGCCTCTCGCCTCGCAGGTGCATGACGACGTCCGCGAGCGAGGACGCGGGGAAGAGCCGTGCGCCGCGCACGACCGCCGCCTCCGGCAGGTTGTCGGCGGGCAGGATCACCGCGGCGTCGAGCCGCGTGGCGGCTTCGACGATCGGGAGGACGCCGCGGACCGGGCGCAGCGCGCCGTCGAGCGAGAGCTCGCCGAGCAGCCACGCGCCGGGCGTGTCGCCCGGCACGAGCCCTGCGGCCATGAGCACCCCTCCGGCGATCGCCAGGTCGAGAAGCGCGCCCTCCTTGCGCTCCTCGGCCGGAGAGAGGTTCACGACGATGCTCTTCGTCTCGATCCGACACCCCAGGTGACGGATCGCGGCCAGGACGCGCTCGCGCGCCTCGCGCACGGCGGGGTCCGGCAGGCCGACGACCGCAAGAGCCGGGAGGCCGGGCCGGGCGTCGACCTCGACCTGGACGCGCAGCGCTTCGACGCCGCGCGGAACTGCCGAGTAGACCTTGGCGAACATGGGTCACCTCCGCTCGGGAGGTGCTCGGACGGTCGGCTGGAGTGTGACCGTTCGCGACGGTCCAGTCAAGGTATGCTGGCCCCGTGGACGAGTCCAAGGCACAGGTGGACGCCCTGCGCCGGATGTTGGAGGACGAACTGGATCGGCGGCTCCGGGTTCAGTGGGGCTGCTGGCCGCTGCTGGTGGGCGTCCTCGGCGTGTTGCTCGGGCTCGCCTTGCTCGCTGAGAGGTTCTGAACGGCCAGGAACGTCTGGCCGGCCTGGGCCAGGCGCGCCGCCCAAGGCGAGGACGGCGCGTGCCCGCCGGTCGCGGCGAGGCCGAACAGGAGCGCGAGAACCAGAATCGCCGCTGCGGCGCCGATCGCGAGCCCCGCGGCCCGGTCCGCCCACCCCAGGTGGAGCGCCTTCAGCGCACGGCGGATGCCCTTCCCGGCCAGCCACACCAGGAGCGCCGCAGCGAGGGCGACCGCCGCGATCGTCACCATCCTCGCGCTCCCGCCGCGCGAGGCCGTCCCCGCGAGCTGTGCGGCGACCGGGCCGGCCCAGCGGCCGGCCAGGATCCCGGCCGCGACGGCGGCAACCAGCGTCGCAAGGCGTACTGCACCCCAGACCGTGCCGAGGACAGCGCACCCGGCGACCACCAGAACGATGACGGCGTCCATTGTTGGCATGGTACCGCACGTCGAGGTTACACTTCACCCTGCTCCGGACCCATGGGGGGTGCGATGAACCTTCTACCCGATCCTCTCCACCCTGCGATCGTGCATTTCCCGATCGCTCTCAGCCTCGTGGCGGTCCTGGTCGAGTTCGTGGCCCGCCACCGCCGCCTGCGGACGCTCGAAGGCGCCGCGGCGTTTCTCATCTCCCTCGCGGCGGTCGCGAGCGTTGTCGCGGTCGTGACCGGCAACGCCGCCCACGACGAAGCGGTCGTCCCCCCAGCGGCCGCGGCGCTCGTGACCCGCCACGAGGAGGTCGGCGAGATCGCGATGTGGCTCCTCCTGGCACTCGCCGCGGCGCGTCTCCTGCTGGCGCGGCGCGGGTGGTTCAGAGGCGCCGTGCCGTGGATCTACCTCGCGGGGGCGGCACTCGTCGCGGCAACGGTCGGCTACAACGGGTACCTGGGCGGCAAGATGGTGTTCGACCACGGCCTGGGGACCGCGCCGGTCCAGCGTGGCGTCCTCCCCG
>DATKLI010000120.1:0-32247 GCA_035542455.1 Thermoanaerobaculaceae bacterium | reverse complement strand
CGCTCCACACCCTGGCAACCCCACCACCCGCCGTCTTCGCCCCGCTCGCTCAACTCCCCACCCAGCGAAAGGAGGTGACCGCTTCCGTATGACCGCTCACCCGCTCAGTGACCCTCGTACACCACTTGACAGGACATGACCTCAACATCGTGCGAGCACCCCGTTGCAGGTACGACCAGAGAACGCCCGCGGCGAGGAGGCACATGGTTGCGGCAAGCGGGAACGCGAACCCGCCAAATCCCCGGAAGATCCGAAACCCGGGGTCGAGGCTCCACGCAAGTGCCGCAAGCCACGTCCCGACAACCACGCTCCGGAGGCCGAAGCCGAACGCTGCCAGTGCGCCGGCCGCGACCGCCGGCACAAGAAGGAAGGTGAGGGCCACCCAGACCTTAAATGCTCGCACCGGGTTCTGTCCGCCGAGAGTCGCCACGACCGCCTCGGTCGCGCGGTTCCCGGCGCTCTCCCGCGTGTTGGCTGGGTAGCCAGCCATCTGGAACGGGTCGTACACCCACTGTGCCCACGGTCCCCGTACTCCGGCGGCAAGGAGCGAGGAGCGCAGGTAGAGGGTGTAGTCGGCGAACATGATGGGCTCACTCGACAAGGCAAATCGAGGAGGGATGAAGTAGCAGACGGACGCGGCGTGGGTGGCGAGCACCGCCGCCAGCGCCAGAAGGGACAGCAATCTACGCGGCCGAGCTATGGAGCACCCCCAGGCGCCGCCATCGTAGCACTCGGACCGCGCCTCGCGACGGAGGCGAATGGGTGCCCCTCTGTTACCGGTGGAGATGCGGGCGCACCGCCCGCGGGGCGCACACGACCTCGGTCGTGCCCCACGCGCCGCCCAGCGTGCGCCCGCGCGTGCCGCGGGCGAACACCGCGTAGCCGAGCGGGGTCCCGCACGGCACGTCCGTGACCGCGTACTCCGTCGCGGCGGTGGCCTCCGCAGCGCGCGCTCCGAGCCACCACACGTCGTACCCCACCGCTCCCTCCGCGGGCAGCCAGCGGAGGTCCATCGCCGACGGAGAGCCGGCGACCACGAGGACGTCGAGCGGGAGCGTTCCGGGGTTCCAGCCGCAGTACTGGTTGAGGCGGTCGGGCAGGGGGAGCGCGCCGGTGTCGCACCGCTCGAACGGGTACAGCCCGCCCGTGAACGCCTCCTCCCCGAACACGGCGCGCACGAACCGCCCCGCCGGGAGCATCCCGGGGACCGCATCCATCCCCTCGGGGTCGTCGCACGAGACCACCGCGCCACTGTTGAGCACGCAGTTGTCTGCGAACGCGCTGCCGTCCGGGAGCGCCCTCATCTGGAGACCGCGGAACAGCGCCTCGATATTCGGGTGGCGGTACCACTCCGGGAGCCCATTCCCCGCGATCAGGTAGGTGTCGCGGGCGTTGTTGGCCCCGATGATGTTGACCGCGGCGTACGGGTAGCTCGGCCCGCCGTGGTTCGGGAGCGTGACCTCGCCGTCGACCACGAGCAGCCCGCCGCCGTGCTCGTAGTCGGTCGAGTACGCCTTCTCGAAGAACCGCCGCTCCAGCGCCGAGACCGCGGCGCCGCCGCCCGCGAGCTCGGCCACCTCGGGGAACAGGTTGTGCGCCAGGGCGAGGAACTTCGAGATCGACATGTCGTCCTCGGAGCACGAGTTGTCGGTGTTGACCTTCCCCGCGTAGAGGTTGCACTTGCCGAAGTAGTAGTAGGTGCCGCCCGCCGCCGCCTCGGTGGCGTCGAGGAGCACCGCCTGCATCTTCGCCGTCTGGGCGTCGGAGAAGCGGACGCCGGACCACTCGAGCTCGCGCCACACCCTCCCGAGGTCGTAGAGAGCGAAGTACATGAGGCCCTTGTCGTGGCCCCACCCGGTGTTGGGCAGGCCGGTGGGGGAGCACCAGCGGTCTTCCGGATCGGTCCAGTAGAGGTCGAGGAGCGTCTCGAACTCCGCCGCGACCCCGGGGTCGGCGGGGTCGAGCGCCGAGATGCGGGCCTTGGCCCAGTTGACGGCGTCGCTCCCGCACTCGTGCGGGTCGTAGAGCTGTGCGCTCGCGGCCTGCGCCGCCAGCACGCACAGCGCCCCAAGGAGGACCGTCACCCGCACTCGAGGATCGCTCCCGCCTTTCTCGCCTCGCGGCGTGGACCGGCCGGGCAGGTTCGCGACGTTCATCATACCGTTCCTCCTCGTGTCTCGCCGGCGACAGTAACCTCGCCCCAACCCGGTGCGTCATCACCGGATGTGGTGGGAGAGGCGCGCCCGGTCGCTCCCGCGTGAGGGTGTCGGGCGTGCGGAGGTGACCACGTGAGAAACCTAGCGCCCGAGATCGCTCTCGTCGTCCTCGCCGCGTCCGGCGCGGCCGGCGTCGGAAGCGCCGGCGAGCTGCGCGGGCGCCTGCTGCTGGCGGAGGCCCCGGCGGCGGGGGTGACGGTGTCCGCCGTGCCGTTCGAGGCGCCTCTCGACGCGGCGCGCCGCGAGGCGCGGGGGCTCCCCGCCCCGCAGCCGATCGCCTCGACGAAGACGACGCAGGACGGCTCATTCGCGCTGGCGGTCCCGGCCGAGCCCGGGAAGGAGCGGCTGCTCACGGTCGGGGTCGGCGGCGGCGGCGCTGCGGCCGCCGCGTTCGCCGGCGTCTGGGCTGCGACGGAGTCGGCGGACCTCGGAGAGCACGTGCTGCTGGCCGGGAGCGCGGTCACCGGGAAGGTCGTCGACGGCGCCGGCAAGCCGGTCGGGGGCGCTGAGGTCACGGTGCTGGCGCCGGTCGACCGGTCGGAGGCGTTCGAGCTGGACGCCGCCGCGAGGTCGGTGAAGACGAGCGCGGACGGGACGTTCCGTGTCGACGGCGCGGCCGCGGCCGGCAACGTGCTCACGGTCGACAAGGCGGGGTTTTCGCCCGCGCGGGTGGCCGGGGTCAAGGGTGCCGCACTCGCGGCGCCGATCGGGCTCGCCGCGGGAGTCCCCGTTCGCGGCGCGGTCCTCAAGAGCGACGGGCACTCGCCGGCGGCGGGCGCCCTCGTGAGACTGGAGGGGCGCGTGACGACCCGGTGGGTCGAGACGGGTTCCGACGGGACGTTCGCGATCGCAGCCGCTCCGCGCGGCGCGTTCACCGTGGTCGCGGACGCCGGGGCCGCCGGCTACGCCGAGCAGTCCGCCGTGGTGCTGCCGCTCGCAGAGGGAAAATCGCTCGCGCTCGCGCTGCGCCCGCCGTCCGCGCTGTCCGGTCGCACGCTCGACGCGAAGACCGGCCGTCCCGTGGCGCGAGTCCGGGTCGAGGTGCGCACCGCGGGCGCGACTCGCGCGACGCGGTCCGGCCCGGACGGCAGCTACGCCTTCACCGACCTCCCTCCACGCTCCTGGGCGGTGCGGGCGGACGAGCTGCGCTACGTGCCGTGGACGGAGGCGCGGGTGGCGGTCCGGCCGGGCGAGCCGAGAAAGCTCGACATCCCCCTCGTGCTCGGCGCCTCGATCTCGGGCCGCGTCACCGACGAGCAGGGGATGCCGGTTGGCGGCGCGAAGGGGTCGCTCAGCGAGCTCGGCCCCGTCAACGTCCAGCGCGTCGTGCGACGCCTGCTCGCCGGCCAGGCGCCCCTGTTCCGAACCGCGGCCGACGGCACGTTCAAGGCTGCTCGCATCGCGCCGGGCGAGAACCGGCTCCTGACGGTCTCGCACCCGGAGTTCGAGCGCGGGACGCTGGGCGGCCTCGTGCTCGCGCCCGGCGTCGCGAAGGCGGGGATCGCGATCGTCCTCAAGCGCGGCGCGACCGTGGCCGGCGTGGTGAAGGGTCCGGACGGACAGCCGGTCGCCGGCGCCGCGATCTCTCTCGCGAGGCCGTTCACGTTCGGCGGCGGGCGCCCCGGTCGCGCCGGGGCGATGATGGCCGTCGCCGGCTCGCCGGTCGAACCCAAGGGCGCCACGACCGCCGGCGACGGCACGTTCGGGATCCACGGGGTCGTGCCCGGCGAGTACGTGCTGACGGCGGCGCGGGCGGGGTACGCGACGGAACGGGTCGACCCGGTGAAGGTGCCCGAGAACGGCTCGCCGGCGCCGATCGCGGTCACGCTCGGACCCGGTGCGACGATCTCCGGGCGCGTGGCGCGGAAATCGGGCGAGGGCGTCGAGGGGTTCGTCGTCCGCGCGGTGCTTCCGGGGGCGCAGCGGTTCGTCGCCGCCGTGGCGTCCGGCGAGCCGACGGGGCCGGACGGTCTCTTCTCGCTCGACGGGCTCAAGCCGGGGACGACGTACGACCTGCAGGCGCTCGGTCCGACCGGCATCGGTGACGCGAAGCGGGGCGTCGCCGCGCCCGCGTCCGGGTTGGTGCTGACAGCGGACGGTCCGGGGAGCGTTTCCGGGAAGGTGCTGGACGCGGCGGACGGGCACCCGATCACCGATTTCCAGGTGTGGTACGAGCCCGACCGCGGCGGGTTCCGCGCCATCGCGCGCGGCGCGGCCACCATGCTGGCCGGCGGGTCGGGCGGCGCCGGGCAGCCGGTCGAGGTGCAGGGGAGCGACGGGACGTTCACGCTCGAGGACGTGCCCGCCGGGACGTGGAGCGTCGTCGCGTCGGCTGCGGGGTACCAGCCCGGGCGGACGGCCGGCGTCGAGGTCACCGAGGGCGGATCCACCGACGGCGTCGAGGTGCGTGTGGCCAAGGGTTCGACGGTCAAGGGGCACGTCACCGACGCCACGACCGGCGCCCCCGTCGCGAACGCCTCGGTCTCGATCGCCGCGAGCGGCGCCGGCCGCGGCCCGATGATGAGCCAGGCGGCGGCGTCCGAGACAACGACGGACGCCGCCGGGCAGTTCGAGCTCGACGGCGTCGCAACCGGGAAGCAGCCGCTGCACGTCACACACCCCGACTACTCCGACGCGACCCAGATCGTCGCGGTCACCGACGACGGCGCCACGGCCGACGTGCACCTGACGGCGGGCGGCGTGGTGGCCGGGACGGTGGTCTCGGAATCGGGTCAGCCGGTGCCGAACGCCAGCGTCTCGTTGATCCAGGCGGGCGCAGGCGGGTTCGGGTTCGGGGGAGGGGCGGGCGCTCAGACCGCCGTCACCGATCCCTCGGGGCAGTTCCGCTTCGACCACCTCGCCTCCGGGCGCTACACCGCCGAGGCGTCGCTCGGCTCGCACACCTCGGAGCCCGCGGACGTCGTGGTGCAGGCGGGGCAGCCCCCGCAGGCCGTGACGCTCCAGCTCCAGCTCGGCGTGACCGTAAACGGGACGGTCTCTGGGCTCCCGCCGGAGAGCATTGCGGGGACGACGGTGGCCGCGGCGGGGAGCGACTCGTACTTCCAGTCCACGCGCGTCGGCGCCGACGGGCGGTTCGAGTTCGACAACGTGCCGGTCGGGGTCGTCACGCTGCGGGGCACCGCGACCGACCCCAGCGGCTCGTCGCGCAGCGTCACGAAGCAGGTCACCACGACCTCCGACCAGCCCGTCACTACGGCCGACCTCGTGTTCGACCAGGGGTTCACGCTCTCGGGCAGGGTCACTCAGTCCAACCAACCGGTCTCGGGCGCGGTCGTGTTCGCGAACCTGCAAGGGGGCGGCGGCCGCCAGGCGTCCGCGACCACGGACGACGGCGGGGCGTACCAGCTCAACGGGCTGCAGGCCGGCACGTACACGGTGAACGCGATGTCCGCGCAGGCGGGGAGCTCGAGCCGGCAGACGGTCGACGTGAGCGCCGACCAGACCCTCGACATCTCGTTCCCGAGAGCGAAGATCGCGGGCCAGGTCGTGGACGCCGACGGCAACATGCCGCTCGCCAACGCCACCGTGACGGTCCGCCCCCAGGACGGGGGCGCGCCGGGAGGACCGGGCCAGCGACCGGTCACCACCGACAGCACGGGGCAGTTCTCGTTCACCGGCCTCGACGAGGCGACGTACACGCTCTCGACCAGCAAGCCGGACTACCAGGTCGACACCCGCGACGCCGCGGCCGCCGACCCGGCCGGCGACGCCGTCGTCGTGGCGCTGAAGCGAGCGGCCGGCATCGGGATCCGCGTCCAGGACGGGATCACGGGCGTCCCGCTTCCGAGCGTGATGGTGCGCGTTCTCGACGGCCAAGGCGGGGCCGCGTTCGGGCCCTCGACGATCGCCCTCGACAGCACCGGCCAGGGAGAGATCCCCTCAGTCGCCCCCGGCACGTACTCGATCGTCGCTGGCGCCTCGGGGTACGCCCCGGCCCGGCTCGACGGGGTCGCGGTGCCCTCGGGCGTGGTGACGATCTCGCTGACGCCCGGCGGTACCGTCCTGATCCAGGCCGGCCCGAAGACGCTGGCCGCCGGCACGGCGACCGGCACGGTCACAACCCCGGGAGGGCAGCCGGCGCTGCTCTCGCTGTTCAACCTCCAGGGCCGGATCGCGATCTCCGAGCCCAATGTGCAACTGCGCAACGTGCCGCCGGGCAGCTACGTCGTCACGCTCCCGGTGCTCTCGGTCCTGCAGAGCTTCACGGTCGGGGAGGGAGGCGTCACCCAGGTACCGCTCCCGTAGACGCGCCGCCGGCCTAATCCCGGCAGCACGCGAGAGGCTCGAGACCGGCAGAGGGGCAGAGGAGCCGAGGAGCAGGGGAGCAACGACCGTTCAGAGGTCCACACGTTCGGACCTTCAACAACCAGCGCAATCGGGAGAGACACGGCAGACTCCTTGTCGTCGTCCCTCTGACCGCTACGGTTCTCGGTGGGACCCTCGAACGGTCTCTTCCCCTCCGCTCCTCTGCGCCTCCGCTCCTCCGCTGGTAGCAATCGGCGTAACCATCCCGCCGGCAGGCGGAGGCGACGGAGGGGTCAGCCGCGCAGCGTGAGCGTGTGCTTCATCTCGAGCCGGTCGGGGTGGTAGGAGAGCTTGGCCTTGCGCAGGCCGGGGTCGCCCAGGTCCTCCTCGCGGTTGACGAAGGCGTAGGAGCGCGCAACCAGCATGCGCGCCGCCTCGCGGCTGACGACCTGGTAGATCCCCTTGAGGTCGCGCCGGGCGCGTTCGAACAGGACGACGGCTGTGTCCGGGGAGAGCCGGTCGAACACCGAGAACGCCGCCGGCGCGCCGCCCACCCGCACCAGCAGCCCTCCAAGCCCGAGCGCGGCGAAGTGATCGAGCGCGCGCCGGAGCGCCGCGGTCTCCTGCTCGTGCGTCAGGCCGCCCTCCGCGCTGCGCCCGGCGGCGATGTCGTCGCGCACCTCCAGGCACGCCGAGAGGCGCGCGGGGTCGAGCGGCTCGACCGACCACGGCGTGAGGCGCGACGCCTGCGCGATCAGGTTGCGCTTGCCCGCGTAGCGCCGTCCGGGCAGCTCCGCCAGGTCGGCGGCCGCGTAGACGTAGTTCGCGCTCGCGCGCACCTCCGCGACCTCGAAGCGCGCGGCGAACCCCTGGTGGCGGTCGAGGAAGGCGCGGCTCACGCTCTCGATCCGCAGCGGCGAGGCGAGCTCGCGCGCGCGCCGGAGCAGGTCGTCCTGGAGCGGCGCCGGAAACGCCCCCACCGGCTGCAGGAGCGCAGGTGTGGGAGTCTCCTCCTGGTTCGCGGTCAGGAGAAGCGTGTCCGGCGCGACGATGGCGAAGCGGGTGTCGAACCTGAGCGCCCACGCGAACAGCGACGAGAAGCAGTAGTCCGAGAGCGGCTGCGGGTGGCGCGTCAGGATCGCCGAGATGCGGTCGCGGTGCTCGATCCCGAGCCGCTCGAACCGGAGACCGAGGAAGTCAACGCCCATCCGCGGCGTCCCGGCGCAACATCGGCACGTACCCGGCGAGCGCGCGGAACCCCAGCGGCTCGTAGAACGCCTGCGTCCCGGGCTCCGCGATGAGTCCGATCCAGGAGAGCCCGGCGTCCTGGCAGCGCTGCGCGAGGCGGCGCACGATCTCGCGGCCGATGCCGCGCCCGCGCCATCCGGGGAGCACGACGACGTCCTGGATGTACGCGTCGCTCGCGCCGTCGGAGATCACGCGGCCCATCGCCACGATGCGGCCGGCGGGATCGCGCGCGACCAGGAAGCAGAAGCTACCCCGGATCATCGCCGGGACGGAGGCGCGCCACGACGGCTCCTCGCGCCACCATCCCCCGGCGCGGTAGAGCTCGACGACCGCCTCGGTCGGAGCGCTCGCGGTCACCTCGTAGACGATCTCCGCCATCGCGCCACGCCTCCCGGCGGCGCGAGCGCGCCGCTCCAGCGCGCAGTCTACTCCGGCGCGACGAGCGGCGATGAGCGCGCGGGTGTGTAGAATCCGGCGTGGGGGATCGCCCGTCCGCGCGCGCACGACCCGGCGCGGACGCGCGGCCGCGGATGGACCGACCGTTGCCGACATTCGCCCGCCTCGACCGGTCGCTGCTGCCCGGCAGGCACCCGTTCGTCGCCCTGCTCCCGGGCGCGGCTGCGAGCCCAGCGCTCGCCCGCATCGCCCGCAACGGCGCCCACCTCCTCGGGTGGGCGACGGTCTGGATCCGGGGCCGCCGCGGCTACGCGTTCGTGGACGTCGAGGAGCGCTGCATCGTGCTCTCGGAGCGCTACCTGCGCGAGGGGGACGAGCTCGACCTCTACCTCGACCTGCTGCACGAGCTCACGCACCTCCGCCAGCTCGAAGACGGGCTCGACCTGTGGGACGAGCGCTTCCCGTACGTCGACCGCCCCACCGAGGTCGAGGCGTACGCGGTCGCGGTCGGGGAGGGACGGCGCCTGGGGATGACGGAGCCGGAGATCGGCAGCCACCTCGCAAACCCGTGGATGTCGCCCGCGGAGGTGCGCCGCCTCCTCGCCCACGTGGACGCCTTCCTCGCCGGCCTTCCGTTGCCGAACCTCGCGCCGGCGCGGCAGCCGGGCCCGCGCCGCTCGTACCGGCCCTGGTGACGCCCGCCGCGGTTTCGGGGCGCGCGGCTCGGGTGTCCAATGGGCGGGAGGTGGGCATGACGCGGCGACGCGCGGAGCAGGTCACTCCCGGGCTCGAGCCTCCCCGGGCGGAGATCAACGTGACGCCGCTCGTGGACGTCTGCCTGGTGCTGCTGATCATCTTCATGGTCGTGACGCCGATGATCCGCGACGGCGTCGAGGTGGCGCTCCCCGACGCCGCGCGGCCCGCCCCGATCCCGGAGCGGCCGGGGCAGATCGTCGTCTCGGTCCAGCTGGAGGGGAGCGTGTGGGTCAACGAGACGCGGGTCGGGAGCGACGGCCTCGCGGCCGCGCTCCGGCGCCTCGGTGCTTCGGAGAGCGGCCGCGAGGTGCTCGTGCGCGGCGACCGCGCGCTGCCGTACGGGCAGGTCCGGGCGGTGTTCAGGCGGTTGACCGAGGCCGGCGTCGCCCGCGCCGCGCTCGTCACGCTGCGGGACGAGCGGCGCGCCGGCCTCTGAGGGGGGACGATGGCCATGACTCCCGGAAGCCGGAGCCGCTCGAAGAGCGAGATCAACGTCACGCCTCTCGTAGACGTCGTGCTGGTGCTGCTGATCATCTTCATGGTCGTCACGCCGGTGCTCCGGGCGGGGCACGACGCGGCGATCCCGCCCTCCGCCGAGCGCGGACCGGACCGGCAGCCGGCGGACCAGCTCGTCGTGCGGCTGGAAGCAGACGGCGGCGTGTTCATCAACAGCGAGCGCGTCGAGCCGGGCTACCTCGCCGAGAGGCTGCGCCAGGTGCTGAGGGGCCGCGGCGGGCTGCCGACGTTCGTCGCGGCCGCGGACGCCGTGCCGTACCAGCGGGTGATGGGCCTCATGGACGCGTGCCGCGACGCCGGCGCCGCCAACCTCGCGATCGTGCTGAACGACCTGACCCCTCGCTGAGCGCGCCCCGGCGGCCGGGCGTCCGCCCCGCCGTCGCCGGTGCCACTAGAATGTGGGGCATGGCCTCGTCCGGACTCGCCGGTAACCTGCGCACCATGCCGGTGCCGGAGCTCCTCCAGTGGCTGGCGAGCGGCCGGGCGACGGGCACGCTCGTGGTCAGCAACGGCGTGGTCGAACGCCAGATCTGCTTCGCGAATGGCGAGATCGTGGCGGCGGGCTCGAGCGACCCGCGCGAGTACCTCGGTCACTTCCTCGTCAGCCACGGGTTCATCACCGAGCAGCAGCTCTCCGCGGCCATGGCGCAGCAGGAGCTGACGCGTGTCCTCCTCGGGAAGATCCTCGTCGACAACGGCTTCGTCTCCCCGGGCGACCTCAACCGGATGCTCGAGCTCAAGGTCCGGGAAGGGATCTACGATCTCTTCACCTGGACCGACGGGGAGTTCCGGTTCGCCGAAGGCCGGCTGCCGGCGTACCAGATGGTGCCGATGTCGATCGGCGTCACCGGGATCACGCTCGAGGCGATGGAGCGCCTCGACGAGTGGGAGGGGATCAGGCGCGTGGTCCCGTCGGCCGACGCCGTGCCGGTCGCGGTCGGCGAGCTCCTCGACGACCCGGAGCTTTCCGACGGCGAGCGCGCGGTGCTGGCGTCCGTGGACGACGACCGGTCGGTCACGGACATCTGCCTGCACACGCACTCGAGCGAGTTCTTCGTCGCGAAGGTGCTCCGGTGCGCGGTGGACGCGGGCCGGCTCAAGGTCGTGAGGCCGCGGCAGGTGCGTGCGGCGGAGCCCACCCGCGCCGGCGACCCTGCCGCTCTCCTCGCGGAGGCCTGGAAGCTGTTTCGCGCCGGCGAGTACCAGGCCGCCCTGCGGCACGCGCGGGCGGCGGCCGCGCTCGAGCCCGACAACGCGGCGCTCCGCAAGGACATCGGTGCGCTCGAGGGTGCGATGCGGGAGACGCTCGAAGCCGAGGGCGTGAAGCTGGACCGGGTGCCGAAGGTCCTCGTCGAGGTGTCGCGGCTGGCCAAGCTCGACCTCACGCCGGAGGAGGGGTTCGTCCTCACGCGGATCGACGGCACCAGTACCGTGAACGCGATCCTGAAGATCACCCCCGTCCCGGCGCTCGACGCGATGCTCGTCTTCCTGCGCCTGATCCAGGCGGGGCACGTCCGGCTCGACCGCGCGGCGTAGGCGGCCCCGAGCGGTGTGCGACGGCGCCCGGCGGGTCCGGCCCGCCGCCTACTGGGCCGCGGGTGCAGCGCTGGCGTCGGCGGGCTTCGGCGTGAGCAGCGCGGCGATGATCAGCGAAAGCACGAGGCCGATCAGCACCGAGAACACGGGCACCAACACGGCCTGCACCTCGGGCCGCAGCAATGTGCGCGTGACCTTCTCCGCCACGTCCATCTGGGAGGCAGCGAGGCCCTTCGCCGCCCACTGCTCGCGGAGCGACGAGATCGTGTAGTCCGCGAAGTTGACGTTCACGAACGTGTAGTGGAACCAGGTGTAAACGGCGCTCATCAGCCCCGCGTACAGCGAGATCAGCACGCCGGCGCCCACGCGCTGTCCGTAGGTCGGAGGCTGGTCTCGCGCCTCGTCGCGGACGGCCTTGATCCCGAACCACAGAACGGTTGCGGCGATCACGAGCCCGAAATACTGCAGGTACTTGCCGGTGGCGAGCTTCTCGGTCTGGAACCCCGAGAAGAAGAGGACGAGCTGGAAAACGACCCCGCAGATCGTCCAGACCATAGCGTAGAACACCTTCGTGCTCATCGTCGGCTCTCCCTTTCGCCCGGGCGTGGGCGGTCGCCGCTGCGGGCGTTCCCGAGGGTACCACCTCCGCCCGCCCCGCGCCGGTCCACGCTTGGTATGATCGCTCGCCGCCGCTTGGGGGTGAACACGCGCTACCGCTGCCTGATCATCGACCATGACGACACCGCCGTGGACAGCACGCGGCGGGTGCACTACCCGGCGCACCTGAAGTCGATGGCGGTGCTGCGGCCGGATCTCCCGCCGATCGACATAGACACGTGGTTCCGGAAGAACTGCGACCCGGGGATCATGCAGTTCCTGCTCGACGAGCTGAAGCTGACGCCCGACGAGCTGGCGGTCGAGAACGCGATCTGGCGGGAGCACACCGCGAGGCTGACGCCGCACTTCTTCCCGGGCTTCCTGGAGGCGCTCGCCGCCTACCGGGCGGCGGGCGGCAGCGTCGCGGTCGTGTCGCACTCCGAGAGCCGCGTGATCCTGGGGCACTACCGCGCCGCGGCCGGGACGCTCGCGGTCGAGCCCGACCTCGTGTTCGGGTGGGAACTCGAGCCCGACAAGCGGAAGCCGAGCCCGTACCCCGTCCACGAGACGATCCGCCGGCTCGGACTCGCCCCGCGCGACGTGCTGGTGCTGGACGACCTCAAGCCCGGGATCGTGATGGCGCAGGCCGCGGGGGTGGACGCCGCCGGCGCCGGTTGGGCACACGACATCTCCTCGATCCGGGAGTTCATGCTTCAGTCGTGCGTCGCGTACTTCGCGACCGTCGCCGAGTTCGCGGAGTTCGTCCTCCGCTGACCCCCGGGGCCGGTCGTCTCGGGCACCGGGGGGAGGAGAGCTCAGCCGGCCGCGGGCCGTTCCTGCCTCGGCTCTCCGAGACGGAACGCGAGCATCGTGATGTCGTCCGACTGCTCCGCGGCGCCCGCGAACAATCGCAGCGCCTCCCGCACGCCCCGGACAATCCCCTCGCACGGGAGGTCGTGCAGGCGGGCGAGCTCTTCGCGGGTGCGGTCGTCCCCGAACAGCCGGCCGGCGCCGTCCATGCACTCGACCACGCCGTCCGTGTAGAGGAGCAGCGTGTCGCCCCGGCTCAGCCGGATCTCGCCCGAGCCGAACGGCGGCCCCTCCATGCCGCCGACGACGTACCCCGCGACGGGGGGGACGCTCTCGACCTCGCCCGAGCGGCGCACCACGAAAGGCCGGTTGTGCCCGCCGTTGGCGTACCGGCAGGAGCCGCTGGCGAGGTCCACGACCGCGCAGAAGATGGTGACGAACGTCGCCGACTCGTTCTCCTGCGCGAGCTCGTGGTTGAGACGGCCGAGAACGTCCGCCGGCTCGGAGGTCGCGCGGAAGAGCGCCTTGATCAGCGTGCGCGTCACGGCCATGTGGAGCGCCGCGGGGACTCCCTTCCCCGCGACGTCCCCCGCGACCAGGCACAGGTGGTCGTCGTCGAGCAGGAAGAAGTCGTACAGGTCGCCACCCACCTCACGCGCGGGCTCGAGCGTGGCGAACAGCTCGATGTCGCCGCGCTCCGGGAACGGCGGGAACGTCTTGGGGAGGAGCGAAAGCTGGATCGTCCGCGCGATCTGCAGCTCGCGCTCGATCCGCTCCTTGGCCGCCGTCGTAGCCTGCAGCCGTTCGATGTGCGCCTTGAGGTCGCGCTGCATCCGGGCGAACGAGGAGGCGAGGTGCGCGACCTCGTCGTCGCCCTTGAGCTCGGGCACGGGGGCGTCGAGCGTGCCGCCGGCCAGTGCGAGCGTGGCCTTGTCGAGGTGTCGCAGAGGCCCGGTGATCGAGCGCGCGACAGCCAGCACGACGAGCAGCAGCCCGCCGAACCCGGCGACGCCGAGCACGATCTGCGTGCGCTCCAGCGCCCTCACCTTGGAGGTCACGGCCTCCTCGGGGAACACCAGGCCCAGCGACCACCCGGTGTCGCCGATCGGGGCGAACGCGAGGAACGAAGGCGTCCTGGTCGTGATCGTCCGGAACGGCACAAACCCCGACTCGCCGCGGATCATCCGGTGGCCGATGGCGTCCAGGTTCGGATCGTCGCGCTCCTCCGCGAGGCTGAAGATCGTCTCGTTCATGACGTACTGCTTGACGCGGTGCGACACCACGGTGCCGTCGCCGGAGAGAACGACGCCGTACCCCGCCTCACCGAGGGGGAGCGACGCGAGCATCTCGGCGAACCCCGCGAGGGAGACGTCGCACGTCACGACCCCCCGGAACCGCCCGCGCCCGTCGTCGGCGAACACCGGGACGGAGAACGTCGCCATGACGATCTCGCCGCCCCCCTCGTCGAAGTACGGCTCGCTCCAGGCGGCGTGCCGCAGCTCCTTCGGGAGGACGTACCAGTCCCACGTCGTGAACCGGTACCCGACGGCCGTGAGCTCCTTGACGCCCAGCGAGCCGCCCCGCCGGTACACGTAGGGGCACGTCGGTCCGGCCGCGTCCGCCATCCCCCTCTCGAACGCCGCTGCGGCCCCGAACACGTCGGGGTTGTCGCGCACGAGCGCCTGGAGGAGGGAGATGACCGCGTCGCGCGACGCCGGGACCTGGCCGAGGGTGCGTGCCAGCGCAGCCGCGTCCCGCTCCACGGAACGCTGCGACGCCGCCAACCTGTTCGCCACGGACGTGGCCATCGCGCGGGCCTTCGCCTCGAGCTCGCGCTCGAGCATGTCGCGTGAGTGCCGCGCGCCCACCGCGACCACGGTGCCGAGGATGAGCCCGCCGCCCGACACGACCAGGAGGCTCATCCGCCCGGCGATCCCGAGCCTACGGAGCACCGGCCCCCCCGGCGGCGCGGAACGCATCGTACGGAGGGGCGGCACGGAGTAGCCCGCGTTCGACCAGCAGCGTCGCGGCGCGCTCGTACGCGCCGCGGTCGAGGACGCCGAACGCCCAGCGATCGTGCGGCCCCGGGAAGATCGCCGGCAGCAGGGTGTCGAGCATCCACCTCATCTGCGCCCGGCTACCGGACACGTGGTCGCGCCGGAGGTACGACATCGTGAGCTCGAGCGCCTCCTGCCGGTGCTGCGCGACCCACCGCCACCCCGCGAGCGTGCAGGCCGCGAGGCGCTCCGCAGCCCCCGGGTGGGCGCGGATGAACGTCGCCGTCACGTACACCCCGTCCTCCGGGATGCCGGCGCCCGCGTCGCGCAGGCGCACGACCGTAAGCTGCTCCGCGTCCACCCCCGACTGGAGGATCCGGTGGTACTCGTTGTACTCCATGGCGGCGCACGCATCGAGGCCGCGCCGGAGGAACAGCTCGACCGAGGAGTACTGCGGCACCAGCACCGGCCGGACGCCGCGCGCCGCGAGGAAATCGAGGAACGGGGCCGCGAGCGGACCTTCCCACATCCCGAGGCGGCGGCCGTCGAGGTCCCCGGCGTGCCGCACCCCTCGGTCGCGCCACGCCACGATCATGAGGTTGGAGCGGTTCACGACCTGGGCGCAGTTCACAACGTCGACGCCCTCCTGCCGCGCGCCCAGCGCCGCGGTGAGGAGGAGCACGGCCGCGTCCGCCTCGCCCCGGCGCAGCGACCCGACCGGGTCCCGGTCCGGCCCGCCGCGAACGAGCGTGACGTCGAGACCCTGCCGGGCGTACAGCCCCTGGGCGACCGCCGCGTAGCAGCCGGCGAACTGAGCCTGGTGCTGCCAGGGGAGCGCGAGCCGGACCGGAGTTCCACCAGACGCCACACCCTGCCACGCCGCCGCGGACGCGAGCGCGGCCAGAGCGAGCGCGCGGCTCATCGCGACCCCCCGCAGCTCCTGTACGCCCCGGGTTCGCCGGTCACAGCGCCCGGACGGCGGACGGCACGTCCGCCTCGACGGGCATGAAGTTCGCGAACCCGGAGATCGCGAACGCATCCGCCACGACCCCCTTCGCCGAGCACGCGGCGATGCGGCCCCCGATCGGCTTCATCCGCTTGACAGAGGCGAGGATAGCCCTGAACCCCGCGCTTGAGATGAACTCGAGGAGCTCGAGGTCGAGGACGAGCCGGCGGCACCCGCGCTCGGCGGCGCCGGTGCAGTACCGCTCGAGCTCCGGAGACGTCTCGCTGTCGAGCCGCCCGACCACGGCGACCACAATGCAGCCGTCCTGGTCGCGAGCCGAGATCTCCATCGTGCGGCCTCCTCGCCTGTCCTCGGCGCGAAGTCTATCACGGGGTATTGCACTAGCCGCTTCCCATGGTCTCAGCTTGCTGGTACAATCCGAGAAGTGACCCACAACACCGACCCGGTGAAGTCGTCATCGCGGCGCGGCCGTCGGTACAAGGTCGACAACGTGCAGGGCACGCTGCACTTCAACACCGAGGCCAGGATCCTCAACGTGAGCCTGACCGGCGTCGCCCTCGAGTCGGCGCTCCCCGTCCGCGTCGGGCGCAGCTACTCGCTCACCCTCCGCCACGACGACGAGGAGGCGGTCAGCCTGTCCGCCACGGTCGCCTGGTGTCACCTCCAGGAGACCCGCAGGAACCACCTCGGGGAGTCGACCCCGATCTACGCCGCGGGGCTCGCGTTCAACGACACGCTGACCGAGAAGGCGGGCCAGCTCATCCGCTTCCTCGAGCAGTCGGCGATCATCACGGTCGGCCAGCGGGTGACCGGCAGGTTCCGGGTCCACGGCGAGCAGGTGATCTCGCTCAAGACCCGGTACGAGTTCGTGGTGAAGAACGTGAGCCTGCGCGGGCTGCTTCTCGAGACCGACCTGTCGCCCGAGGCGGGGGCCGAGTTCGACATCGAGGTCGTGCTCCCGGCGTACACGCTCCAGACCCGCGCGCGCGTGACCCGCGTGAAGGAGAGCCGCCTGGCCGACAAGCGGGTGCTCGCCGAGGTCGAGATGGCGTTCGTGGACCTCGGTCAGGCCGCCCGCTCGCGCCTCGCCGAGTTCATCGCGAGCGAGCTGAGGCCGCCCGGTCCAGCGGCGACCTAGCTCCGTCGCGGGTGCCGGCCGCACACCCGTCCGGCGCAGCCCGGTTCTCCCGTATCCCGGGTTGCGGCCCGTGCGTACAACGTCCCAGGAGGCACCGAGATGACCCCCGTCCCCATCGTCGCCGCCGCGCTCGGTCTCGTGTCGGCTGCGGCGGCCGCACCCCCGCGCACCGTCACGCTGCCGTTCACCCTCGACCACAACCGGATGATCGCGGAGGCCGAGTTCCTCCGCCCGGACGGGAGCCTCCGGAAGGCGCTCGCATGGGTGGACACCGGCAACCAGTTCCTCATGCTCGGCGAGGGCCTCGCGCGTGAGCTCGGCCTGGATGTCCCCGCACGCAGGGAGGCGGGGGCGCAGTACGAGATCGCGCGTGCCTCGCGGACTCCTGGCGTGCGCCTCGCCGGCCTCGCGCTCGCGACCGAGGGTGTGGTCACAAAGATCCTGGTCGGTGCGCGGTCGATGCCGGGAGTGCCGGCGGAGGCAAACCTCCCTGCCACCCTCCTCCTCGGCCACCGCGTCGTCTTCGACTACCCCGCAGGGCGGATCACGGTTGCCGGCCCCGGGCCGGCCGGAGGCCGCGGCGTCGCGATCCCGTGCCGCGTCAACCCGGAGACCGGCCTGTTCGAGATCGAGGCGACCCTCGACGGCGAGCCCGTCCGGCTCGGCGTGGACAACGGCTCGTCGTACACGTGGGTCTCCGCGACGCTGACCACGGCGTGGCTGGCGAGGCACAGGGAGTGGTCGCACGCGATCGGCGCCGTCGGCGCGGCGAACTTCTTCGGTTTCGATTTCGAGACCACGGGCGTCCTGGTGCGGCTCCCCGAGGTGGGGCTGGGTCCGCTGCGGGCGCGTGGCGTCGGCGTGCTCGGGATTCCACAGGCGCTCTTCGACTGGTACTCGGCAAAGAGCGCCGGCGCGGTCGCGGGGTTCCTCGGCGCCAACGTGCTCAGGGGGTTTCGGGTCGAGGTCGACTACCCGAGCCGGATGACGTACTGGGAGCCCGGCCGGTCGCCGTCCCCCCACGACCTCGACACCGTCGGGGTGACCCTGCGGCCGGAGGCGAACGGGGCGTTCACCGTCGTCGGCGTCGCGGCGAAGGGAGGGAAGCCGGCGGCGGAGGGCGTCGTGGCGGGCGACACGCTGCTCCGGGTGGAGTCGCTCGACACCACCGGCGCGTCGATGGGCGCGGTGGCCGACGCACTGCGGGGGACGCCCGGCGCCCGCCGCACGTTGGTCCTCGAGAGGGCGGGGCACTGCGTCGCAGTCGAGACCGCAGTCGTGAGGTTCCCCTAGGGGCGCGGTCCGCCCGCCGCCATACGCTCAGCGCAGCTCGGTGATGCCGGCTCGCGCAGCCGAGGCGCGCGTCATCACCACGATGTGATCGTCGCCGCGCCAGTTCGGGTAGTAGTCGAGGTTGACCTCGTGCGGGCCGAACCACGTCGTGAACTGGCTGTCGAGATTCGCGGGCCACATCAGGTACGTGCGGATTGGCGTGTCCTCGAAGTGGTAGAAGACGAGCCGGTCGCCACGGTCGGGCTCACCGACGACGTTCGCCGGAAGGGATCCCAGCCGGCGCGCCAGCTCGCCGCGTACCCGCTCGGAGAGGAAGAACTCGGTGGACGGGTGCGCCGCGAGGTACGCCGCGAGCTCGACGATCGACCGGTCGCTCCCCCGGTCACGGATCGTGCTCGCCGCCGCCACGAGCCACCATGCGTTGACGAGAAGCATCGCCGCGATGCCGGCGGAGGTGGCGACGCGCAGCCACGCGCCGGGAAGACGTCGCAAGATCTCGACGGCGCCGCGGGCCGCCAGGACCGTCAGGCAGGGGAACAGGAGGAGCGTGTTGCGGACGATCATGACGTGGAACGACGCCAGAAAGACCACGAACACGAGGGGGGTCACCAGGACTGCCGTGGGTCGGGCCCTCTCTGCTGCGTACGCGATGCCGCCGGCGGCCATGAAGACCGCGCTGACTGCTGCGACGACCCGGTAGTGGGAGAGCGCCACGGTTGCGAGGTACTCGAGCATCCGCCAGAGATGCGGTAGCCCGGGACCGATCGTGTGCCCCACGTGCCCGCTCCGGTAGGTCCGGAACTGTGCGAGGAAGTCGCCGAGGAAGTACGTGGGCTGGAGGATAGTGCCCGGCGTCACGACCAGGTACGCCGCAAACCCGAGGAGGCACAGCCGCGCTGCGCCGCGCCAGAACGGCTCACCGTGGTCCCCGCTCCTCCCGCCGCGCCAGCGGGTCGCGAGCACCGGCGCAAGGAGGAGCGCCGCAGGGTACTTGGTCCCCGCCGCTAGACCCGCGGCCACGGCCGCGAGCCGCAGCCAGAATGCGCGGCGCTTGGAACGCGTCTCGGCGAGCACGCAGAGCAGCAGCACGAGCGCGGAGAACTGCATCACGAGGCCGTCCACCGCGATCCACCGGACGTGGTATGCGACCTCCCAGGAGAACGCCAGGAAGCAGCCGGCGAGGAGCCCCTCCACCCAGTTCCGTCGCCACGCGATCACCGCCAGCACGACCCAGACCACTGCGAGGCTCGAGACCGCGAGGCAGATCGTGCGGAGCCGGAGCTTGAACCTCTCGGAGTCGAGCTGCGGGCGCACCGCCTCGACCAGCTCGCGGCTCGACGTCTTGCCGCTGGCGAGCGCGCGGGCCGCATCGGGCGCGGCGGCCGCGTACGTCAGCCAGTAGATGAACGACGGGTACAGGTAGTGGAACGGGAGGAGGGTGCGCGCCTCGACCGACCTCGCCGCGTCTTGCGGGTAGAGGAACTCGTCCCAGTGGTTGCCGAAGTCGATCCCCGCGATCCCGGTGCCGAACAGCACGGCCGCGGGGGCGAGCGTGGCCGCCGCGCACACCAGGAGAGCCGCCGTGCGCCTCCGCGGCAGAGCCCCGAACCGCGACGCGTCGGCGTGCTCCGCTCTCACGGTCCGCCTCGTTCACCGCCGGCGGCGGGGGCGAAGTCAGGCACGCGCCTCATCCGGTCGAACCCCGTTCGGCCTCCCATCAGTGGTAGACGTGCAGGATGGCGTTGAACGCCACCGTCTGGACGGCGAGGAGGGCGCACGCCGCGACCCCGGAAGCGCGCCCGGGGTGTCGGCCGCCGAGGATGTGATCGGCCGCGAGCCAGGCCATGAAGGGGAAGGCGTAGAGCAGGGTTCTTGCCGCCTCCCCGCGGAGGGCGCCGGAGACGAACAGCGCCCCCAGGGCCAGCGCGAACGCCAGCGCCACGGCATCGGGGGACGACGGCCCGCCCCGACGGAGGGCCCGGCGCGCGGCCCCGACGAGCCCTGCGGTGAAGTGGACCGCCACGGGAACGCCGGCGAAGAGGAGGAGGTCGTACGGATCGCCCACGAGCCACGTCCAGTACGACCGCTCGCGAACGTTGAAGTTCCCTCGCATCGAGGCAAGGAACAACCGCACCGGCTCGAGCCCGAGCCAGAGCCACGCGACGAGCCAGACGGCGGCGGCCGCAGCGGCCAGGACGCCCACATCGAGCAACGTCCCCCTCCTCCGGTTCACGACCCCACGGGGCGAGAGAACCGTCAGGAGCACGAGGAACGCGGCGACGGGCAGCATGCTGTAGCTCAGGAACGTGCCGACTCCGACCGTGAGTCCGGCTGTCGCCACGAGATCGAGCCGGTCCCGCGCGACCCCCACGACCGTGAGGAACGCTGCCGCGGCGGCCACGAACGTCTGGAGGTCGTCCACGACGGGCAGGAAGAGAGCGCCGGGCGGCATGAAGACGAAGAGGCCGGCCGCCAGGAGCGCGGCGCGAGGCCCGCTCAGCCGAAGTGCCATGAGGTAGAGCGGGACGACGGCGAGGCACCCCAGGGCCCCGACTGCGAGCGACGCCGCCGCGGCGGCGACCGCCTCCGCATCGGTGTACGACGACGCCCACGCCTCCAGCGTCGGCCGACGCCTCTCGATCAGCGGCGCGGCGAGTTTCACGATCGGCGTGGAGTGACGCGCCGCCTGAAGGAACGTCCAGAAGAAGACGACGTTCCCCGGGGGGTGCGCGCGCTCGCGGAAAGAGAGACACTCGCGGTGCGCCGCATATGATCGCAGGTAGTCGCGCAACCCCGTCACCCGGGTGGCGGGAGCAAAATACCCGTAGAACGCTGGGTTCATCGTTCGACCGACCACCTCCACCCCGTGCGTGCCAGTGAACTGCACGGCGAAGCGGAACGCCAGCGCCAGCGCTGCGAGCGCGACGAGGCGGAGAGCGCCGACGCGCGGCGCAAGCGCCGCGGCCGAGAACCACAGGGCCGCGAGCGCCGCGACCGCGGCCGGGGCCACGAGGCGCCACGGGACCAGGTTCAGCGGGCTCTGGAGGTGCCACCGCCACTCCACGGGCCCCCGCAGGATCGGTGCAACGTCGGACGCCAGCGCCACGCAGAGGACGCCTGTCAGCGCGGCCAGGCCCCACGCCCAGCGCGTCCGGAGGGCGGCATGCGGCCGACCGAGGACGGGCTCGTGCTGGGGGTGAACGGTGTCGGGCGACGGGACCGCCGGCCTGGCGTCCGGGAAACGTCGTTGTGACGATGGCATCGGCGCGTATTGTGACGGGCTCGCCTCCGGGTCGCAAGCGGAGATCGCGGGCACCGCGGTGCCGCCGGAGAGCCCGCGCCTCACGGCGCGTGATGGTAGAGTGCTCCATCGCCGGGACGCAGATCGGGGAGGTGCGGTGCTCATTCACCGGCCGCGCGTGACCAGAACGGATCACGAGGTGCGGCTCGAGGCCGCCGTCGACGTCGATGCGCCCGGCGTCGAACGCCCGCCGACGCTGTGGTTCGCCCTCCCCGCGCGACACGAGCGGCATGTGACCGACCGGGCGGACGGGTTCGCTGCCGCTCTTCTCCCGCTCGCGATGGCGCTCGGCGAGCCGATGCGCGTCGAGGGAGCGCTCTCGTACCGGTTGGCGGCCGGGATGCGCGAGTACCAGCGGATCCAGAGCGCGTGGAAGCCGGAGCTGTTCCGGGAGGTCGAGATCGAGTGCGCCGGCCTGGAGGCGGCCGTGCGCGCCGGAGGGCCGCGGGGCGTCGGTCTGGCGTTCTCGGGAGGCGTCGATTCCTTCTACACGCTCCGTGGCCACCTCGAAGAGAACGAGCCCTACGCGCCGTTTCGGGTCACTCACTGCGTGATGATCAACGGCTTCGACGAGGACGGCGACCTCGAGGACACCGGGTCGTTCGCGGCGATCCAGAGGGTGTACGAGCCGATGATGGCGGCTCACGGCGTCGAGGTGCTGACGGTGCGGACGAACCTCCTCCGCGTCCTGGGTCGCCCGGTCCGGGCGCAGTCGTTCGCCGCGTTCCTGACGGCCCCGGCCCTGCTCCTGGGCGGCCTCGTCGCCCGGTACTACGTCTCGTCGGGGTGCAAGTTCACCACGATGGGGCTGTACCCCGACGGCTCGCACGTGATCCTGGATCACCTCCTCGCGACCGAGACGATGGAGACCTCGCACGAGGACGCGAACGTGACGCGCCTCGAGAAGATACTGGCACTCTCGCGATGGCCGGACACGTACGCGCGGCTCCGGGTGTGCTTCGGGGCGACCGGCGTCCAGCCCGGGCAGGACGCGATCGCGAACTGCTGCGCCTGCGAGAAGTGCGTCCGCACGATGGTGTCGCTCGACCTCGCGGGCGCGCTCCGGAATTACTCGTGCTTCCCGCGCCCGCTGACGCGCCGTGCCGTCCGGAGCATGTCGTATGCCGACGGGCGGGGGCGGCTGTTCATGCCGGAGATCATCGAGCTCGCGGACCGGCTCGGGCGGAAGGCGGTGGCCACCGACCTCCGGCTGGCGAACCTCCTGAACCTGACAACCCGCCGGGTGGTCCGAGCGGCCACCCGCGCCAACTCCCGGCTCGAGAAACGGTCGACGGCGTACGCGAGCGTTGCGGCCCGGCCCAAGCGCCTCCTGAAGCGCTGGGGGCTCGGCCGGGGCTGGCTGTACTGACGGGAGAGACGGGTCCCGGCGCCGGCGTCACTTCGGCGGCACGGCGCCGGCGGCGGGCCAGTCGGTATCGCCGACGCGGGTCAGGTCCATCTCGAAGATGCGAACGGGCTCGATCCCCTGCGTGATGCGGTCTCCGACCTCGTGGAACGACGGGCCCTTGACCGTCGCCGTGTAGCGGACGGTGACGTTCCCGACCTTGAGCTCGGACACGAACCCCTGGGCGGTCGGCGCGAACGCGAAATCGCCCACGTTCCCCTGCGCGTACGAGCGCATCGTGTACACGTGCTTCTCCGGGTTGTACGAGATGATCCCGAGGGCGTTGAACCCGGTCCTCCCGTCCGTCTCGTACCCGCGCCCTTCGATGACCTTCACGGAGCCGTCGAGGAAGGCGCCGATCCGCTCAGTCTGCGCGATGGTGTGCTTCTCGCCGGACGGCAGCAGCGTCCACGCCGTACCTCTCCACACGCCGTCGAGGAACCCGAGGGCGAGCATCGCCTGCCGCTGGGCCGCGAGCGCCATGGACGTGTCGGGGCCCTGCTGAGCCGCCACGCGCAGCGGCACGAGCGCCGCCGCGAGGACGAGCGTGCACATCACGAACCGTTTGCGGGACATCGAACGTCCTCCCTCGGGTGACAGCTCACTCCCGTGTCAAGCGCCGGATCTCGGCCGCGAATTCCGGGTGGCGGGCGGCGAGCTCCGCGCGTCTCCCGCCGTCGTAATCCGAGTCGGTATAGGCAGGGGCCATCGTCGTCCCGAGCAGCGCCCACCTGCCGCCCGGCGCGAGCCGCGAGCCCTGCCACGTCCCGCGCGGGACCACGAACTGCACGCGCTCGCCGCTCATGAACGCGGAGCCGAGGCGGACGCGCTCGCCGCGGCCGTCCGGGTGCAGCAGCAGCATCTCGACCGGGTCTCCGGCGTAGAAGTGGTAGATCTCGTCGGTGGGCAGGCGGTGCAGCGCGGAGAACGAGTCGGGCTCGTCCGTCAGCAGGTAGTAGATCGCGCTGCCGACGGGCTTCTCGTGCGGGTAGCGAGAGGGGAGGGCGGCGCGTGGGACCGTGTCGGCGGCGAGGTAGGTCTGGCGGAACATCCCGCCCTCGCCGGCGAGCGGCTCGAGGCCGAGGCGCTCGATGACCTGCTGCGCGGTGATCTCCGTCGTTCCCTCCCGCCTCAGAAGAACTGGCGCGCCGTCACGCCTCCGTCCACGACGAGGTTCGCCCCCGTGATCCACCGCGCGGCCGGGGAGGCGAGGAACAGACACGCGTCCGCCACCTCCTCGGGCGTCCCCATCCGGCCCAGCGGGGCGCGGGCGGTCCAGCGCGCCACGCCGTCCGGCCACGCGTCCTCGATCCCCTCCCTCCAGACCAGGCCCGGCGAGACGGCGTTGACCCTGATCCCGTACGGTGCGAGCTCCTGTGCGGCGGCGCGGGTATGGGCGATCACCGCGGCCTTGGCGGCGCCGTAGTGCGAGTGGCCGGCGGCTGGGTTCGCGGCCTCGACCGAAGCCACGTTGACGACCGCACCCCCGCCGCCCTGCGCGATCATCCGCCGAGCGGCCGACTGGGTGCACAGGACCGTGCTCCGGAGGTTGGCGCCGACCACCGCCTCCCACTGCGCCGCCGTCATCTCGAGAAGAGGGGTCACGGGGTAGCTGCCGGCGTTGTTGACCAGCACGTCCACCCGCCCGAGCGCCTCCACGACCGCGTCGAACACCCGCTCGACCTCCTCGGGGTCGGTGAGGTCGCCGGAGACGCCGACCGCCTTCCCGCCGCCGGCGCAGACCGACTCGACGAGCGTCTGGGCGCCCCGATTGCTCGTGCGGAAGTGGACCGCGACGGCCGCGCCCGCCTCGGCGAAGCGCCGCGCCACACCGGCCCCGATGCCGCCGCCCGCGCCGGTCACCACGGCCACGCGACCGGAGAGGTCGAGAAGGCCGCTCACGGGAGGCGCGCCGCCTTCCGTGCCGGTCCCCACTGGCTTACTCATGGGCCGAGCGTACCACCCGGCGGGGGCGGGCGCGATCTTGGGCCGCGAGGGAAACGGCGCCTCGGGTCCCGGTTTCCCGGCGCATGCCGGGGTGGCGGAGATGCCGGAACACGGGCGCCGTAACCGCCTCGGCAGTCGCGGCGTCATGGATGGGGACGGCAGGCGCAGCGCCCGGGCCGAGCGTGGCGGCCGCAGCGTCGCGATAGAGTACAATCCGGGCCGGTTGGGGGGGGCACATGTTCGAGGGCGCATTCTCACCGATGCACTGGCTCGTTGTGTTGGCGATCGCGTTGATCTTCTTCGGCCCGAAGCGCCTGCCGGAGCTCGGCAAGGGGCTCGGCTCCGCGATCCGCGGGTTCAAGGACGCGTTCGACGGCAAGGACGGATCGGCCGCGGCGGACGCGCCGTCCGACCTCGACCGGAAGTCACCTAAGTAGCCGACCGGTCGCCACGACGGTGTGGTCGAAGCGCGAGACGGCGCCGAGGCCGCACCGGTTCGCGCGCGCCGCCGGCCTTTGGTAGACTCGTTCCGCGGAAAGCGAGTCTCCAGCGAGTGTCCGGAGCTGCGACAGCTGAGCCTGTCCGGCGTCGAGGCCGGACGATCCCCTGGCGCCGGCCCGGACGAGTCGCCGCGGCTGCCGTCGCGGCGTGGTCCGCCGTTGTCGGCACCGCCGTCGGGCTCGAGGTCGTCCCGCTCGGCGACGGCCCGTCGCCGATCGTCGAGTACGACCGCGACCTGCACCCGATCCGGAGGTTCGCCGGCCTGCACAAGCCCGTGGACATCACGCCGATCGGGAGCGATCGCCTCCTGATCGTGGACGAGGCCGCGGAGCAGGTCATCCTCGCGCGCAGAGACGGCGCGGTGCTGTGGCGGGAGGCGATCGGCGGCGCCCCGCTGCGCGCCCGGCCGCGCCCGGGCGGCGGGTACCTGGTCACGACGGCGGAGCGGGTGATCGCGGTACGGGAGAGCCGGGCTCCGGAGTGGGAGGTCGCGGTCCGGGGCCTCCGGACCGCCGTGCCGTTGCCTGGCGGCGGCGCTCTGGCGGCGTCGAACGACGGCCAGGGGTGGTTGACCGAGCTGACCCCGGAAGGGCGCACGGTGTGGCGGTCGCCGCCACGAGCCGCGCGCCTGGCGTCGGGCGAGTGGGTCTCCACGCCGGCGACCGAGACGTTCGTGTCGCTGTGGGCGCTCGACGTTGGCGCCGACGGGAGGATCTTCACCTCCGACTTCGACGGCGGCGGGCTACGGCTGCTCGACGGTAGCCACCATCTCCTCTCGGAATGGAAAGTGCCCGACTTCCCGCACGTCACCGACGCCCGCGTTGGACCGGCCGGCGAGCTCGTGGCCGTCTCCGCCGAAGCGTCTGCGGTGTGGATCGGGCGGCCCGGCGGCGCGGGCCGCCGGCTCGACACCGACCTCACCCCGTGGTGCGCCGCGCTCACCCGGCAAGGGACGCTCCTCGTGGGGCTCGAGTGGCGGCCCGAGGCCGAGATCCTGAACGCCACGGCTGCCCGCTCGGCGCCGCGCCCGGAGGCGGCGGCGTGGTACCGCAGCCCCGTGATCGTGGCCCTCGTGGGGCTGGTGGTCGCACTCGCGGTGGTCGTATCGGGCCTTGCCCCCGATCGCCGGCGCGCGACCCCCGCTCCCGCCGTCGCGGCGGAACGTGTGGAGCCGGGCGAAGGCCCGTTGCCCGCGAGCGGCCCACTCCGCGCCCGCGGGGTGGTGCTCGCGCTGGCGGCCGCCGGTGCGCTCGTCGCGATCACCGGAGTACGGCTGCTCGTCTCGCCGCTGCCGGCGCAAGGCCTGTGGCTGCTCGCGCTCGGGTGCCTGCTCGCGGGAGCCGCGCTGCAGCTGCTGGGTCGCCTCGAGGGAGAGGAGACCGCGCTTTCGTCGTTCGCCGGCCCGGAACCGCCGGGGCCGACACCGTCCGGCGCGGAGGCGTTGCGCCGCCGCGCGATGGCGGCGCTGGCGGTCGCCGCACTCGCGGCGTGCCTGGCGCTCGAGTCCGCGCCCGGATCGATGGCAGCCGCCGTCGGGTTGTGGATCGCCGCGCAGGTGCTCGCGGTCGGCGCCTCGCTCGTCGGGAAGGCGCCCGGTCGCACCTCTCCGCGCGCCGGACGGGGACACGGGGCCGCCCTCGCATCGCTCCTCGTCGTGACGGCCGCGATGCGGTTGTGGCAGATCGGCGACTACCCGGACTGGGTCCACCACGACCACAGCATCTACGGCGACGCCGCGCTCCGGCTGATGCGGGGGGAGTGGCAGCCGTTCTTCGTCATGGACCCGCAGGTGCACGCGATCGCCCGCCCGTGGATGGCGGTGTGCGCGGCCGCCCTGTCGGTGTTCGGCGCCCAGTACTGGGTGCTGCGGCTCACGGGGGCGATCGCCGGCGTCCTCACGGTCCTCGGGACGTACCTCCTCGGGAAGGCGCTCCTCAACCGGAACGTCGGCCTGCTGGCGGCCGCGCTCGTGGGCTTCAACCACGTCCTGCTGCTCCACTCCCGCCAGCCGTTCATCCTGGAGCCCGTCCCGCTGTTCGTGTTCTGCGTGCTCCTGTTCGTCAAGGGCGTGAAGGACGGCAACCGCTTCGGCTTCTGCGCCTCGGGCGTGCTCGCCGCGTGGACGCTCATGGCGTACTGGGCATCGCTCTCGCTCGCCGCCGCGGGAGCCGCAATCGCGGTCGGCCTGGTGGTGTTCCGACCGAGGTGGATGGTCGCGCGGCTGACGCGGGCGGCCTGGTTCCTGCTCGGCTTGGCCGTGGCGTACGCCCCGATGGTCGCCTCGATGCTGCCGCCGAACGCGGTGACGAACCGGGTCTCGGACCTCTCGGTCCTGCTCAACCCCGACGGGTCGATCAGGTGGAACGCCGCGCTGTGGGGGACGCAGACGGTGCGGTCGTTCGGCGCGTTCGTGCTATTCCCGGACCGCTCGGCATGGTTCCTCGAGACGAAGCACGCGATCTGCTCGCCGCTCGAGGTCGTGCTGCTCGGCGTCGGGCTCGTCGTGCTCCTCACGGCGCGGCGGACCGCCGCCGCCCTCGTGCTGCTACCGTGGATCGCGGTGACCGTCTTCCTCGGGAGCGCCGTGCTTCCCGAGCCGCCGTCGTACTACCACTTCCTCGCCGCGCTGGTACCGGCGTTCATCATCTGCGCCATCCCGCTGGAGCGCGTCCTCGCCTGGGGCACCGCCTCGCGTCCGCGCTGGACACGGATTGCGGCGTTGTGCGGCGTGCTCGCCGCGCTGTCCGGCGTCGGTTGGTGGCAGGTCGAGGACGCGTGGGGGCACGTGCGCCGCCCCCCCAAGCGGAACGGATGGACCGTCTACAACGCCGACGAGAAGTCGCTCGTCGCGCGGTTCGTAGGGGACAACCCGGAGTTCCGCTACTACCTGGTCAGGTCGCGACACGACGTGAGCGTCGCCAGCCCGATCTTCCTCTTCTTCGCCGCCGATTCGGACATGTCCGACCTGACCGGAGACGTCGCCGGCGCACTGCCGGTCGCGCCGGTGAGACCGGCGCCCGCGGCCGCGTTCGTCGTCCTCTCCTCCAGAGCCGGCGAGATCGCGACGTTGCGACGGCGGTACCCGGGCGGCCGGGAGCTGCGCCTCCACTTCTCGGACGACGCCCCGCCGACGGCTGTCTACGTCGTCGATGCCGACGCGATCGACCTTGAGGCCCCGCCCGCACGGCGGAGCGGGGCCTCGCCGGGAGGTCGGGGGGCTACAATCTCCCCGTGAATCGGAGCGCAGCGCTGAGCCGGAACCTCGCCGCCGTGGCCGCGCTCGCTGCGACGGTCGTTGTCCTCGGCTACATCGGGCGCTCGAAGAAGAGGGAGTTCGCCGCGGCCGTGCTCGCGCGGCAGACACCGGCCGTGAGCGGCACCTCGTGGAACGCCGGTCTCGCCGAGGGGAAGTCGTGGCGGTCGAGCAGCGGGCTGGGCGACGGCGCGACGTCGGGCACGATCACGGCCGCCGACGGCGAGAACTACTTCTTCCACACCCGGGAGGAGAGGAACCCCTGGCTGGAGATCGACCTCGGCGCGTCGCGGCAGCTGAGGTCGGTCACAGTCGTCAACCGCCTCGACTGCTGCGGGGAGCGGGCGGTTCCGCTCGTGGTCGAGGTCGGCACCGAGCCCGACGCCCTCGCGCAGGTCGGCCGCACGAACCACGTCTTCAAGGTGTGGACCGCGCGGTTCACTCCGCGCCTCGCCCGGTACGTTCGGCTCCACGTCGAGGGCTTGGCCTACCTGCACCTGGCGCTCGTCGGCGTCGAGTGATCGTATCCGGGGTCGGACGGCTGGTCGGTAGGAACGCCGCCGCCCGGCACTCCGACTCGCCCTGGTTCACCCGGCGGCGCTGCGGGCGCCGGACCGCTCGAGCACGACGACGCCCGCGCGCCAGAGCCGTCGCACCCGCTCGGCCCGGCGCGGCATGACCTTCGATATCGCTTTGAACGTCCAGTACCCGCTCATGAGGCGGTTGAGCCGGATGCCGTGGGCGAGCAGCTCGTGGAACTCCGCCTCGCGCCACCCGTGGGGCTCGAAGAACGCCGTGCCCTCCTCGGGGGCGAACTGGTACCTCGCGCCGGCGCGCTCGAGCTGCTTTCCCCACCAACGGTTGACTCGCTTGCGGATCATCGGCGTGGCGAGGTCGAGCACCCATCGCGTGACGCTCGCGACTGAGTGCAAGTCGTCGGCGAGCTCGCCGACGACCTGGGGCTCGAGGTACACGAGCAGCCCTTCGGTCAGGACGAGCGCGCTGCGCGACTCGTCGCCGATCCGGGCGAGCAGGTCGCGCCTTGGCCCCCGCTGCGACAGGTCGAGGGCGACGCGCTCGACGCGGCAGCGCGGCGACTCGCCGGCCAGCGCCTCGCTCTTCTCGCGCACCATATCGGGGAGGTCGACCTCGACCCACCTCAGCGACGGCGGGAGCGCGAGCCGGTACGGCCTCGCGTCGAGCCCCGACGCGAGGTTGATCACGGCGTCGACCCCCTGCGTCACGAGGCGCGACACGACCTCGTCGATTACGACCGTTCGGACGACGGTGGACCACGCCATCCGGCGCCCGTACGCCATCTTCCGTGCGATCTCCTCGCCCCGGCCCTCGCTCGCCCTCACCGCGAACTCGTCGCGGAACAGCGCGTCCGGCCTCCTCGTCTCCATCGCGCGGTGGTAGGCCACGAGCAATGCGGTGTCCGACACGGAGCGGAGCGGCTGGAACCTCGAGACCGGCTTCATTCCGCGGATTGTAGGCGAACGCGCGTGGCGCGGGCACAGCCGACCGGGCCGGCCGCGATCCTACGCCTCCGGCCGTGGATCGCCCGGGCGCGGCCCGTCCGGCTCGCGGTACGGCGGGAGCACGACGGTGAAGAAGAAGTAGCCGGCGGATACGAGCGCCGAGAGCACGGCGACCGTGTACGCGAGGTTGCGCCCGTGCCACAGCCCCTCGAACCACTCCGTGAACTGCACCGCGAGGACGTTCGCGGTGCCTCCGTAGAGCTCGAGATCCCGCAGGTACTTCTTGGAGGTGTCGGGCGAGAATTCGAGCGGCGCAGCGGGCGCGGTCACGGCACGGGCATAGATCACCATCGCCGCGACGAGGCCGGCGACGAGGATCGCGGCCGCGATCAGCCGGTGGCGCGCGTGCGGGTCGGCGAGCGTCGGCCTCACGCCGCACATCTTACCCGCGCGAAGCCGTTCCCCGGATGGTGTGCGCAGGGCGGCTCGTGCAACCCGGGCGGCGGTCCGGCGTAGACCCCGGTGGCGCACCGCGCTCAGCGCGGGCGCGCGGAGGGCCCCGTGGACCGAAAGGCATTCCTCAAGGCGTCGCTCGGCGCCGCCGCCGCTCTCGGCGGCGCCGCCCTGGGAGCCGCAGCCGACGAGCCGGCGTGCGCGGCTAGGTTGGAGAGCGCCGAGCGCGAGAGCGTCTTCGTGAACGGGTGGCTGGACGACCTGTTCGACGGGATCGACGCGGAGCTCGACGCGGGGGCGCGGGTGCGGCTGCTCGAAGCGTGCGGCCGCGGTTGCTACCGGCGCCACCCGTTCAAGCAGGAGATCGCCAGGAAGGGGAGCGGCGGGCTCGCCCAACTCGAGAAGGCGTACCGCGAGAGCTTCGAGGCGTGGCGGGACGGCGACGTCCTGCACATCCGGTACGGGGCGGTCTCGAAAGGGTGCTACTGCCCGGCGGCACGCCGGCGCCCGCCGCGCCCGCACGACCTCCACTGCGAGTGCACGCGGACGACGCACCAGACCATCTGCGAGACAGCGCTCGGCCGGCCGTGCCGCGTCGAGATCCTCGAGACGGTCCGCCGCGGCGGCGCGACCTGCCACTTCGCCGTCCACCCCGCGTAGCCGGGTAGGCGGGAGATCGGCGCCCGATCCGCCGGGCTTCCGCGATGGCGGCTCGGTCGGGGGCGGAGTGCCGAAAGTACGGCCACGAGAGACGAATTCGCGTCTCGGTCGCGCGGCGATGACCTGGATCCCTTGCGTGCTGGCCGTTCGAGCGGGGGGCGAGTACGATTGCGCGGGGCCTTGCGCCCGACGCCCCCGTGAGTACTCCTTCCGCCACCGAGCTGCTCGATCGCCCGACGACGTCCGCCCCGGCGACCGAGGTGCCGACCCCGCCCGCACCGGTCTGCGAGGTCGAAGACCCGGACGCCCAGCACCCCTGGCTCGCCGCCCTTTCGGTGCTGGCCGGCACGTTCATGGTCGTCCTCGACACGACCGTCGTGAACGTGTCGCTCCCCCACATCGCCGGCTCGCTCTCGTCGTCCGTCGAGGAGTCGACGTGGGCCCTCACCTCGTACCTGGCCGCCAACGCGATCGTGCTCCCGATGACCGCGTGGCTGGCCCGGCTCGTCGGCCGGAAGCGTCTGCTCATGCTCGCCGTCGGCGGCTTCACGACCGCCTCGGCGCTCTGCGGGATGGCGCCCAGCCTCATGATGCTGGTCGCGTTCCGGATCCTCCAGGGCGCCACCGGCGGCGTCATGCAGCCGCTGTCGCAGGCGGTGATGCTGGAGGCGTTCCCCCCGCGCGACCGCGGCAAGGCGATGGGGCTGTGGAGCGTCGGGATCATCGTCGCGCCGATCCTGGGGCCCGTCCTGGGAGGGTGGCTCACCGACAACCTGAGCTGGCGGTGGGTGTTCTACATCAACGTGCCGATCGGAATCGCCGCGATCGTCATGATCCGGGCGTTCATCCGCGACCCGCGATACATCCGCCGCCCCGAGCGCATCGACTCGTACGGGATCTTCCTGCTCGCGATCGGCATCGGCGCGCTCCAGATCGCGCTCGACAAGGGCGAGGAGGAGGACTGGCTCTCATCGCGCTGGATCGTCGGGCTCCTCGCGGTCGCCGCGGTGTTCCTGGTGGCGCTCGTGGTCAGGGAGCTCGCGGCCCGGCAGCCCATCGTCGACCTGCACGCGTTCAGGGACCGAACGTACTCGGTCGGGGTCACGCTCATCACCGTGATGACGTTCACGCTCTACGGCAGCCTGGTGATGCTCCCGGTGTTCCTCCAGGTGCTGCTGGGCTACCCGGCGCTCCAGGCGGGGATCGCGCTGATGCCGCGGGGATACGCCTCCCTGTTCGCCACGCCGCTCGTCGGCCTCGTCGTCGGCCGCGTCGACCCGCGCAAGCTCCTGACCGCCGGGCTCGCGCTCGGCGCCGGCGCTCTCTTCTGGTTCTCCCGTCTGAACCTGCAGGTCGGGTACTGGGACCTGTTCTGGCCGCAGTTCATCCAGGGCCTCTCGATGGGCTTTGTTTTTGTGCCGCTCACAACCGTAACGCACGACACTATCCCTAAAGAGCAGATGGGCAATGCTACAAGTCTGTTCAACCTGATGCGCAACATCGGAGGCAG